>JAHHSH010000024.1 GCA_020025345.1 Oscillospiraceae bacterium
TGATGCCGAGGCCACCAAGGAGATCACCGAGACCGTGCTGCCCGCCACCGGTCATACTCTGACCCATGTGGACGCCAAGGCTCCCACCTGCACAGAGAGCGGCAATGTGGAATACTACCACTGCTCCGTCTGCGGTAAGAACTTTGCTGATGCCGAGGCCACCAAGGAGATCACCGAGACCGTGCTGCCCGCCACCGGTCATGCTCTGACCCATGTGGCAGAAGTCCCCGCCACGGAGAAATCCGAGGGTGTCAAGGAACACTGGGTGTGCGAGAGCTGCCACAAGCTCTTTGCCGATCAGAACGGCTTGCACGAAGTGTCCGCTGCCGATCTGGTCATTGCGAAGATCAGCTCCCCCACTACCGGTGATACCAGCCACATGGCGCTCTTCACCGCGGCTATGGCCGGTTCTCTGCTGGCACTGGCTGCCTTCGTGACCTTCCAGCGCAAGAGAAAGTCCACGAATAAGTAACCCCCTCTTCCGTCTTGCCAAGGGACGGCAGCGAACATCGCTGCCGTCCCTCTTTTTCTCCACAGTCGGGGGTGGTAAGATCTTCCGTCGTGTGATATAATAAATAAATGTTGTTTACGACATTTCCCGTCATCTTTCGTCCCCGATACAGGGAAACGAATATTCATACAGGAGGCTTCTATGGCTTTTCAATTACTTCCCTATTTTGAACCCGACTTCTCCCAGCCCCATCTGGCGGCAGCACCGGAGGTGGTCTTGCTGCCCGCCCCCAAGGATGGTGTAGCGCCGGAGCAATACCATGCCATGAGCATTTTCCCGGAATATTTCAAAAAGGACGGACAGTGGCACCTTGTAAAAGAAAGCCGCATGGACTGCGTGGCCGTGTGGGAGAACGGCGATTTCTACACACGGGAATTCCGTAATCTGAAGGCCGGTGATCTCATTGTCGTGGGCCGTACCGAGAACGGTGAGGAGGGCATTTACCTTCACGCCAACGGCTTCCGCCAGCCGGATACTGTGCAGGACACCTTTGCCTTCCGGCAGGGGCGCTCCCGTGAGACCGGCTTTTCCCGGGACTATCAGGAGCTCTATGACCTGCTGCGCTATGAGAAAGATCACGGTAAGGTCGTCTGGGTCTTAGGTCCCGCTTTCACTTTTGACTTCCGAGCCAGAGATGCTTTCTCCCGCCTCATCCGTGGCGGCTATGTCCACGCCGTGCTGGCGGGCAACGCACTGGGCACCCACGATCTGGAGGGCGCTTATCTGGGCACGGCTCTGGGACAGGATATCCGCACGCAGGAGAACCGTCCCAACGGACACTACAACCATCTGGACACACTGAACCGGGCACGGCTCTACGGCTCCATCCCCGAGTTCATCAAGGGTGAACACATCGACAACGGCATCATCTACACCTGTGAGGAGATGGGGATTCCCTATGTGCTGGCCGGTTCCATCCGCGATGACGGCCCCCTGCCCCCTGTCTTCGCCAACGTCTACGAGGCGCAGGACGCCATGCGCGCGCAGATCCGCAGCGCCACCACGGTGATCTGCATGGCTACCATGCTCCACACCATCGCCACCGGCAACATGACACCGTCCTATCGGGTGCTTCCCGACGGCACGGTGCGCCCCACCTACTTCTACTGTGTGGACATCTCTGAATTCACCGTCAATAAGCTCAGTGACCGTGGCAGTCTCTCTGCCCGCGGCATCGTCACCAACGTGCAGGACTTCGCCGTCAATCTGGCCCAGCATTTGGATTTGATGTAACTTTTCTTCAGATTTGGGAAAAAAAGTCAAAAAGCACTTCGTTTTCACCGACTTACCCAAGGTATATGAAGCAATTTTGTCAGAATTGACAATAGCAATCCCTCATAGGACTCACTATAATGGAATAGTGATTTAATATCATAAAACAAGGTATACAGAAAGGGAGAAAACGTATGGGCCGCTTCGCAACGACTTTTCACATGGTCTGTACCATGGTCTGTTGTTGCGCCCATTTTTGTCATACGTTTTCTGTCTGGCGGACAGTTTAAGTCCGCATAGCCGTATTATATCAGGCAGAGGGCGTATGACACGCCCTCTGCCTTTTTTATTTTTGAAAGGAAGGCAGTTATGAATATTTACCATTCTCTCAGCCAGCTGGTGGGTCACACCCCCCTTCTGGCGATTGACCACTATGCCGCATCACAGCAGCTCCGCGCCACCGTACTGGTGAAACTGGAGAGCTGCAATCCTGCCGGGTCTGCCAAGGATCGCGTGGCTTTGCAGATGATCCAGGAGGCAGAGGCCTCCGGCGCACTGATCCCCGGCGGCACCATCATCGAACCTACCTCCGGCAACACCGGCATCGGCCTTGCTGCCATGGGTATCGCCCGGGGCTATGAGGTGATCCTCACCATGCCCGACTCCATGAGCGCCGAGCGTCGTGCCCTGCTGGCAGCCTACGGCGCAAAGCTGGTACTGACTCCCGGTGCAGAGGGGATGTCCGGCGCTGTAAAGAAAGCCGAGGCACTCTCCCGTGAGATTCCCGGCAGCTGGATCGCAGGACAGTTCGATAACCCCGCCAATCCCCGTGCCCACTATCTGACCACCGGGCCGGAAATCTGGCAGGACACCGACGGCCATGTGGATATTTTTGTTGCCGGTGTCGGCACCGGCGGCACGCTTTCCGGCAGCGCCGCCTATCTCAAGGAGCAAAATCCCGCCCTGCAGGCAGTGGCGGTAGAGCCCGCCTCCTCCCCTCTTCTCAGTGAGGGACACGCAGGCCCCCACGGTTTACAGGGCATCGGCGCCAACTTCGTGCCGAAGAACCTCAACCGGGCCATCATCGACCGCATTTTCCCCGTGACCAACGAGGAGGCCTATCAGGCCGCGCGGACACTGGCAGCCACAGAGGGAGTCCTCTGCGGAATCAGCAGCGGCGCCGCCCTCCATGCCGCCACAGAGCTGGCACGGCAGCCGGAAAATGCCGGTAAAACCATTGTTGTCGTACTGCCCGATACCGGTGAGCGGTACCTTTCCACACCTCTTTTTTCTAAATAAGGAGTTTTAAATATGTACCCTTCCCATATTCGCGACGCCGCTCGTACGATGGCAGACAACATGCAGCAAAGCGAGCTGGCGCTCTACGGCAGCCGCCTTCGCCTCCCCAACCGCAAAGCGGTGGTAGACATTCTCAAGGAGCTGCGCTGCCTCATGTTCCCCGCCTACTACGGTGACCCCGCACTCATGACACTGGCGCCGGAGGACTACGCCGCACTGCTGCTGGATCGGATTGAGGAGCATCTGAAGCATCAGATCGCGCTCTCTCTTCCCGAGGACGAGGCAGGCCGGGCCGACCAGATTGCCCGTGACTTCATTGCCGCGCTCCCCCGTGTGCAGGAGATGCTTTTAAAGGATGTGGAGGCCACCTACGACGGCGACCCCGCAGCCCAGAACAAATCCGAGATCATCTTCGCCTATCCCGGTCTCTATGCCATTTTCGTCTATCGGGTCGCCCATGAGCTCTATATCCGCAACGTCCCCATGATCCCCCGCATCATGACCGAGTATGCCCACAGCCGCACCGGCATCGACATCAACCCCGGTGCCACCATCGGCTCCTACTTCTTCATCGACCACGGCACCGGCATCGTGGTGGGCGAGACCACCGTGATCGGCAGCCATGTAAAGCTCTATCAGGGCGTGACGCTGGGCGCACTCTCCCCCCGCGCCGGTCACTCTTCCCTGCCCGGCAAGCGCCACCCCACCGTGGAGGACAACGTCACCATCTACTCCGGTGCCTCCATTCTGGGCGGCGAGACCGTCATCGGCGAGAATACCGTGGTGGGCGGCAACGCCTTTTTGACGCAGGCAGTGGACGCCAATACCCGCGTGGTGATTCAGGCACCGGAAACCATCTTTAAAAACGCGTCTAAATAAACGCGCTTACAATAACAACTGAGGAGAAATCACATCATGTCACAAAAGCCAAAAGCAAATCCTATTGCACTGCTGCCGATTGCAGTGTTTCTGGTCCTCTATCTGGGACTGGGCATCATTTTTGAGTACGTTCTGAAAATCGAGATGGGCTTTTACTCCATCCCCATCGTGGTGGCTTTTCTGGTCGCCGTTCTGGTGGCGTGCCTGCAAAACCGCAGCGTCTCCTTTGACGAAAAGCTGGAACTGATGGCCAAGGGCGTGGGCGACAAGAACATCATGACCATGATCCTGATCTTCCTGGCCGCCGGCGTCTTCGTAGGTGTCACCGGTCGCTCCAGCGCCGAGGCCGTTGCCTACTTCCTGCTGCAGCTGGCACCTGCCCGCCTCGCTGTGGTGGTGCTGTTTATCGTCTCCTGCTTCGTGTCCATGGCCATGGGCACCAGCGTGGGCACCATCACCCTTATTACCCCCATTGCTGTGGCTACCGCGCAGAACTCCGGCTTCTCTCTGCCGCTGTGCGTGGCCTCCGTTGTGGGTGGTGCAATGTTCGGCGACAACCTGTCCTTTATCTCCGATACCACCATTGCCGCCTGCTCTTCTCAGGGCTGCGAAATGAAGGATAAGTTCCGCACCAACTTCCTCATTGCCCTGCCCGCCGCTCTGGCCGCTATGGCACTGATCTTCATCATCTCCATGCGCGCTGATGTGAGCACTGTCCCCACCGGCGACATCAACCTGTTGCTGCTGATCCCCTATGTTCTGGTGCTCATCGGCGGCATCGTGGGTCTGAATGTCTTTTTGGTGCTGCTCATCGGTATCGGTGCCGGTGCCATCATTACGCTGGCTACCGGGCAGGTCACGGCTATGGAGCTGCTGCAGAACATGGGCGGCGGCGTATCCGGTATGTTTGAGACCATTCTCGTCACCATTCTGGTGTCCGCCCTGTGCGGCATGATCCGCGCCTATGGCGGCTTTGAGGCACTGCTGGGCGCTATCCGTCATGTCTTTAAGGGACAGCGCGGCGGCCAGTTGGGCATCGGCCTGCTGGTGGGTCTCATGGACATTGCCACGGCCAACAACACGGTGGCCATCGTCATGGCCGGCCCCATCGCCAAGGAGGTCAGTGAGGAATACGGCATCACTCCCAAAAAATCCGCTTCTTTGCTGGATACCTTCTCCTGCATCTTCCAGGGTATCATCCCCTACGGTGCACAGATGCTGGTGGCTGTGTCCACCTGCACGACGCTGGGCTATGCCATCTCCGCTTTCGACATTATGCCCCTGCTGTTCTACCCCTTCCTGCTGGCTGTCTCCAGCCTGCTGTTCATTGCCTTTGGCAAGAAGTAATGCATCCATTATATAAAAGTGCTCCGATACTGCGTATCGGAGCACTTTTTTTGCATTACTCACCCTGTGGCACATCCAGTATGCGGCAGATTTCATCCATATTCAGATTTTCCCGCACCAGCTGCGCCAGCTGATTTAATTGACAATCCATAAACTGCTCGTAGCTCATCCCCGCCGGAAGCGCCGCCTCCAGCGCCGCCCGTGTCTTAGGGCCATCGCCCTCCCACAGGGCATCCTCGTCCTCCAGACGGATCGAGGCATAGGGCAGCACGCCCAGCACCGGCTTTTCCGTCAGCTGCTCCAAAATGCGAACACCGTCTTGAAAATACGCACGCTCGCCCTGGAACTTATTGACCACGATTCCACGCACCAGCGCCCGTTCCTCTGTACTGAGGAGCTGCATCGTGCCATAGATCGAGGCAAACACGCCGCCGCGGCTGATATCCGCCGCCAGCAGCACCGGACAGTGCGCGGCTCGGGCAAAGCCCATGTTGACAATGTCGTTCTCTTTTAGATTCATCTCCACTGGGCTGCCAGCGCCCTCCACCACTACGATGTCATACTGTCCCCGCAGCCGCTCATAGGCCGCCAGCACCTCCGAGGCCAGACGGCGCTTGAGCGCAGGATAATCAAAATCCGCCATACAGCCGATGGCGCAGCCGTTGAGCACCACCTGCACGCCCTTCGCATCGGGCATCAGCAGCACCGGATTCATATCCGGCTCCGGCGCTACACCGCAGGCTGCGGCAGCAATGGCCTGCGAGCGGGCGATTCGCCGCCCATCCGGCAGGATATGGGCATGATCGGAGAGATTTTGCGCCTTAAAGGGCGCCACAGAGTAGCCGGACTGATGAAAGATACGGCACAGTCCCGCAGCCAGTGTGGATTTCCCTGCTCCGGAGGCCGTCCCCTGGATCATAATTCCCTTTCCCATCCGGCTCCCTCCTTACGTTTTTCTCTCAGTATACCCCATTTTCCACGCCTTGGGAAGACTATTCCTCCCGCTCCAGGTCGTCCTTACCCAGCGCCATATTCTTCCACGCCGCGGGCAGCGCAGGCCCGATCAGCGGAAAGGTATTGTCCGTGTCGGTGGTGGACTGGATATTATAGGTGCCGTAAAAATGATGGGCGTTGCGATGCACCTCCGGCGTGGCATCCCCGGAAATAGCCGGGTCTTTTTTACCTCTAAACATAAAAATCACCTCCGCAGGTAGTATGTCCCGGAGGTGATGCTTTTTTGTGTCTCCTTTACGCACCGTATGGGCTTTCGTTGCATACACTGTCTCAAAGGAGCGATTTTTTATGGCTATCAAAATTTATATAGATCAGGGGCACAACCCCACCGGAGCCCCCAATGCCGGAGCCTCCTACTTTGGGCAGGACGAACAGGATGTGACCTATGAAGTCGGGCAGATCCTCGCCTCTCTCCTGCGCACCGACCCGCGCTTTGAGGTGAAGCTGTCCCGCCCCACACCGGAAACGGTGGTAGGCACCTCCAACGCCTCCAGTCTCCGCGAGAGGGTCAGTCAGGCCAACAGCTGGGGCGCCAACTACTTCATCAGCATCCACGCCAACGCCGCCGAGAATCCCAAGGCCAACGGCACAGAGGTCTACATCTACCGCCAGTACACCCAGGCCAACTGGCTGGGCGAGGCAGTGCTGCAGGGCATCGTGGAGACCGTGGGCACAAAGGATAACGGCGTCCGGGCAAGGCCGGGACTCTATGTGCTCAAAAGGACGAATATGCCCGCCATACTGGTGGAGCTGGGCTATCTCTCCAACCCCGGCGACGCAGAGAAATTGAAAAACGACCGCTACGCCTTTGCCCTTGGCATCTATCGGGGCATCCTGCAGTATTTTGGTTTTGACCAAAACGCATAACACCGCCACTCCACTGGAAAGGAAGGAATTGCTATGAACCACTCCACCCCCGCTACAAACCGCAGCGCCTATCCGGCGCCAACGCCGCCGGATTCGCTCACCTATCAGGATTTTCTTCTGCAAAATCCCATGGAAGGCTCCTTGAAAATTCAAGCCAGCCGCGCCCAAAAAGCCTTGCCCACATCGGATGTGGAAATCTTTATCTTGCAGCAATTCTATGACCAGCGCGTCCTCTTCTTCCGGGGAAAGACGGACGCCGATGGGCTCATCGACAATATCATTCTGCCCGCGCCGCCCCGGCTGGACTCTCTGCAGTCAGCCGATGCGGGACAGGGCGCGCTCTATCGAGTGTACGCCGACCATCCCGATTTTCTGCCGGAATCCTACGAAATCGAGATCTTCGAGGGAATCACCTCGATTTTACCGGTCGTCATGCAGCTGCCGCAGGAGAATGAGCCATGGCAGTAAATAAAATTCCCACTTATATCACCGTCCATCTGGGAGCGCCCGATGACAGCAGCGCCCCCAACGTCACGGTGCCTTTTATCGACTATGCAAAGAATGTGGCCTCCAGTGAGATCTACCCCACATGGCCGGAAAGTGCCCTCCGGGCCAACATCTATGCACAGGTGACCTTCGCCCTCAACCGCATCTATACCGAATGGTATCCCAGCCGCGGCTATGACTTCGACATCACCTCCTCCACCCGATATGACCAGAAATTCATTGAGGGCCGGGAGATCTTCGAGTCGGTATCCCGCATTGTGGATAACCTCTTTAACGACTATGTGGTGCGGCAGGGCTATGTGCAGCCTCTCTTTACCCAATACTGCAATGGCACCACCTCCACTTGTGACGGTTTGAGCCAGTGGGGTACGGTAGATCTGGCAAAAAAAGGGCTGACTCCCTACGAAATTCTACAGCACTACTACGGTGAGGATATCAACATCGTCTTTAACGCACCCACTGCCGCTAATATTCCCTCCTATCCGGGGATTCCCCTGCGATTAGGCACCTCCTCTGAGGATGTGCGGATCCTGAAGCGTCAGCTCAACCGCATCGGCAAAAACTATCCCGGTCTGCGGCCTCAGCTGGTACTCAGCACTTACTACGACATCCCCATGGAAGAGGCGGTCAAGAGCTTCCAGACGATCTTCAACCTGTCCGCCGACGGTATTGTGGGCAAAGTCACATGGTATAAGATCAAGTCGATCTACAACGGTGTGAAAAGGCTGGCCGAACTGGACTCCGAGGGTCTGACGGAGGAAGAAACCTCCCGGGATTTTGCCGAAATTTTAGGCCCCGGCAGCACCGGCGAGCAGGTGAAGACCATCCAATACTACCTCACTGTGCTGGCCTATTTCGATGATCGGCTGCCGCCGCCCGGCACAGACGGTGTCTACGATGAAGCTACCGTAGCCTCTGTCCGCGCCTTCCAGACACAGCAGGGTCTGCCCGCCGACGGCATCGTGGGGCGCAACACATGGAACGCCATCGTCACCCAGTATGACCGCACCCGCAACTCCATTGACCCCGGCTCGCTGGATAATAAGGATGAATTCTATCCCGGCCGTGTGCTGACGCCGGGACAGACCGGGCATGATGTTGAGATTTTGCAGGGCTTTTTACGCAAGGCGGCCCAACTCCACCCCGAGATTCCCTTTGTGGAAATCACCGGCGTCTACGACGCTCCCACCGAAGCCGCCGTCAAAGCCGTGCAGCAGCTATCCGGTCTGCCGCTCAGCGGCGTCACCGGCGCGCCCACATGGGATGCCGCCGTCCGGTTAAGCCGCAGCTGACAGCCGCCGTTTCCATGGCGGCCTGCACCAACGGACACAATCCATTTCAAGTTTTCTCCTCTTCCCTTGCTGTACTCCCCGCCGCCACAGACAGGCGCGGGGAGTGCGCTTTTCCCCCTTGACTTTTCCCCCCTATGCCCCTTATAATAAGGATAGTTTCATATGTTGCATCATGTCTTGGCGTATGGCTGCGCTTTTGCAGACGCCAAGATTAGGAAATCCGGTCAAAGTCCGGAGCTATGACCCGTAGCTGTATATGCAGGAGTGGGCTGTTCGCGGCGCAAGTCGGCCATTGTGTCTTATGACATGAGAAGGTAGAGCAGTTCACGCAGGAGTTCTCTCCCCAATGCATGAGCCAGAATGTCGATGATGCTCGAGCCTGAAGAGCACTGCTGCGCGCAGCAGTGCGGACAGTTGGGTGCACGAAAAAAATCGGTCGTGACTTGTCGTATGACTTGTCACGCTTTTTTATTACCCTTTATTTTGCAGTTTGCTTTCCATGATAGTGGAAGGTGGACAGAGCCTGTACAGGCTCTGTCCCCGCCTCCCACGACCCAGAGTGAAAGGAGATCATATATGTCTGACAACATCTCTATGAAAAAGCCGGAGGAATGTGCCTATTCCTTTACGCAGCACACACGCTGTGAGTTTTTCCCCTGCCACGCCACCGACCACCCGGAGGACTTCAACTGTCTTTTCTGCTACTGCCCCCTCTATGCACTGGGCAGCAAATGCGGCGGCAATTTCACCTATCTCGACAACGGCATTAAAGATTGCACAAACTGCCTGGTTCCTCACAACCGCGGCAGCTATTCCTACGTTCTCAAGCGCTATCCCGAGCTGATGGAGCTGGCAAAAAAGAACCGCTGACAAGGAGGGCATCATGCATATCCACTGGTTTGAAAATGAAGACAATCTGGTCTATATC
Organism: Oscillospiraceae bacterium; assembly: GCA_020025345.1. GTDB lineage: Bacteria > Bacillota > Clostridia > Oscillospirales > Oscillospiraceae > Vescimonas. Next base: position 9,857 of record JAHHSH010000024.1, read on the forward strand.
AACGCAGAAAAAGACCTGCACCGGCTGGAAATCCAGCTGCAGCTGCCCGGCTTGGAGGAGGCTGCTACCGAGCTCCATCTCCATCCGACAAAAGAAGGTTTGACACTGCGAGGCCCTCGCCGCACCACGGCGCGGCTGCTGATCCCCGATCTGCTCTTTGACCGCCACATCGAAATGGGAGAGAACATCTTCCTCTTCCGCGGCGAAATGATGGAGTGCTACGTCCTGTACTGGATTGAAAAGTAACCTAAAAAAGTCACCGAGAATCTGATGTATCAGCCATTGGATTCTCGGTGTTTTTCCGTTTTTGGGCTATTTTTGTTGACAATTAGACGTAAAACGCTTACAATAAAAATGTTATTGTCTTCTAAGACCCTTGATATACAGGAGCACACAAGACATTTGAGAGGTTATCAACTATGGATATACGCGCGAAATTAGAGCAGATCAGCAGACTTTTCTGCATTGAGGGCTCCTTTATCGGCTACCGAACCATTCAGGTCGGCAACGTAAACCAAACGTATGAGGTGCGCTTTCTGCGTCCCGATGGGCGGCGAAAGTCCTATCTCATTCAAAATGTGAATACTTATGCTTTCCGCCGCCCTGTACAGCTGATGGAGAATATCGATCAGGTCACCGAGCACATCCGGCACAAGAAGCCGGGACAGATTGCTCTTCACTTCCACCACACCGCTGATCGGAAGATCTATGTGGCAGACGGCGAGAATTTCTGGCGCATGACCAACTATATCCCCTCCGTCACCTACAGCTCCGTCATCGACGAGCGGGTGGTGCGTAATGCCGGCCGTGCCTTTGGCGAGTTCCAGATGCAGCTGTCCGACTTCGATATCACCAAGCTCCACGAGACCATCCCCGGTTTCCACAACACCCGTCTGCGCTACAAGCAGCTGCTGGATGCCGTAAAATTGGATCCCGTGGGACGTCTTAATGAGGTACAGGGCGATTTGGAATATCTGATGCGCGTCAGGGAAGACGCCTGCCGATTGACCGATCTGCAAAAGGCGGGGCTGCTCCCTCTGCGTGTCACGCACAACGACACCAAGATCAACAACGTGCTCTTTAATCCCGACGATCAGTCCGCTCTTGTGGTCATTGATCTGGACACGGTGATGCCCGGTCTGGTGGGACACGATTTCGGTGACGCCATTCGTTTTGCCGCCAATACCGAGCCGGAGGACTCCCCCAATTACCAGGACGCCAGCCTCGATCTGGACGTTTTCTCCGCCTTTACCGACGGTTTCCTGGAGATGACCGCCAATACCCTTACCGCTACGGAGATCGAGACACTGGCGCTGAGCTGCTTCTCTTTGACAGTGGAGCTGGCTACACGCTTCCTCACCGACTATCTTTTGGACGACCCCTATTTCAAAACCTCCTACCCGGAGCACAATCTGGTGCGTACCCGCTGTCAAATTGCGCTCTCGCAGGATATGCATGCCAATCGGGACACTATGATGGAGATCATTCACGACTCCATTACCAAGTGGAAAAGGCCTGCCTGTCCTCTTCCCCGCCATCTTTAAAATGCAAAAGAGTCCGGATCTTTGATCCGGACTCTTTTTTTCGTTACAGCAGGCTCATGACGATCAGCGCCATGCAGACGGCCAGTGCCAGCAGCATCCCCACATTGCACCAGACGGTGCGCCACCGTCCCTTGCGGGGCAGTTCCAGCTCTGACGGAGCAAAGGTGGCACTGCTAGCTTTGGTACACAGCAGGACAAGTCCTGTACCGCCCAACGCCAGCATCACAAGCGTATAGATTCCGAAGGCGATCACCCACGGCAGCACGCGCTCCAACGCGCCAAAATCCACCTCTCCGAGGTTATCCAGCAGCCCGAAGGCCTCTGCACCCATATGCTCCAGAATGAAGCTGCCCAATACGCCGTTCACAAGATTGATCAGCATATGGAGCGCGGCGCTGTAGCGCAGCTTTCCCGTCCGCAGATAGATGTAGCCGAACAGCAATCCCAGCAGGAAGGCGTAGAACAGCTGGGACAAATTTCCGTGGAAGAGGCCGAAGAGGGCGGCGGACACCAACAGCGCTGTCTTTTCTCCGTAGACGCGCAGCCGGTCCAAAATCTGCTTGCGGAAGACAAATTCCTCCACCAGCGGCCCTAAAATCACCACGATTAAGATTTGCGGCAGCAGCGGCTGATTGGCCAGCAGGCTCTCCACCGGGTTATCCACCGCCGTACCAAAGAAGTTTTGCAGCAGTGTCATCAAGGCGTTGCCCACAATGCTTCCCACATACATCAGGCACACGCACATGGGAATGGCGACCAGCCAATCCCGCAGGCGCATTGTTTTTGCCTCCGGCTTTTTCGCCGGTACGGTACGCAGCAGAAGCAGTGCCAGCGGAAACGCCACCAGATAGATTGGCGCAAACATGCACACCCATCTGCCCCACGGATGATCCACCCACTGGGGCAGCAGCCGCACCATCGCCAGCTGCACCAGAGAACCCACCACCAGCAGAACAACCGTGCTCAACCCCACACGGGAAAAGCTGCGGCGTGCCGCCTTTATATCCACATTTTCATTTTCCATGTTCCGCATTTTTCCACCTTTAGGCTCCAAAAACCGGGAAGCCAATGCAAAGAAGAGCAGGCCTAAAAGCACATTGCATATCGCAGCGCCCAAGGCAGCCATCACCGGCTGACCCATCGCCAGAAATGCGGCGACGATGCCAATATCCGGCAAAAGGCCGAAGTAGATGAACAGCACCTGCACCATCTGCTTGACAATCTTACCCGCCGAGGTAGGCGTGGACAAGTGGATAAAGGTGCTCACCGTGGTGGCAAAGAAATCCACCGATACGATCACCGGCAGCCACAAAAGACCCGGCAGCGGGTTGCCGCCCAGCAGCGCCAGCGCCACCACCGTGGCGGGCAGCAGGTCTAAAACGCAGTTCACCGAGCCGCCCAGCAGCGACCAGAGCAGCTTTTTCCACGCAGGCTCCGGGATGAGGATAAAAAAGTCCATCTCCGTATCCTCTGCCAGAGGGTTGCCCAGCGAGCGGAAGAAGGTGAATACGCCCAGCGTCAGCATCACCGGTAAAACGCCCTCTACATCCATTACGAACCGGCACAGCGCCGCCACGCCCACCGCCGCCAGAAGGTACGTCTCCGACGTCTTGGTAAAAATCTTCCAATGGGCAAAACGGAAGCGGTTATAGAGGGACTTGTGGAAAAACACGTTGGCTCCCCAGCCGTGCGTCAGACCGTCACGGCGGATCTTATCACTGCGCTCCTTTTTGCGGCGCACAAGCACAGTGCTTCGCTGGGACTGCACCTGCTCCAAAAGCTCCGCCGTCTCCTGTGATTTTGCCATGGCGTCCTCATAGAAATCCGCCTTCAGATGCCAGATCACATAGGCCAGCACGCCGCTGCCCAGCACCACGGCAGCCAGTTCGGCCAGCATCGCCATCCAATTCTCCTCTACAGCGAAGAGGGTAAAGCCCTTCAGCCAGCCCCAAAGGGGGATATAGCGGGTGGCGGGGTGGTTGAAATAGCCCACCAGCGCTTCGTAATAAGTACCGCCGCCCACCTGCCAATAGACCACATATCCCAGCGCCGCCGCCGTCAAAACGGCATAGATGCCGGGACGCAGACGACTTTTCCACCCCGGTCGGGTGGAGCAGATCGTATAGAGCAGCATTTGCAGCAGCTTTCCTACGATCAAAGCCAGCGCCCATGTGGCGATCAGCGCCGCGCCGCCCCACAGGCTCAGGCCCATGTTCATAAGGTTTGGCAGCTGGAAGAGGAGATAGGCGCTGCCCAACAGCGCCGCCCCGATCTGGGTCATCAGCCGGAAAAGCAGCACCGACTGGGGCTGCATGGGCGATGCGAACAGCAAATTCACATCCGCCGGCAGGAAGATCTTACTGCCGTTCTTATCGGCACTCACCGCCTCAAAGGTGAAGAAGAGCAGGAGAAGGCCGCCCACCGCCAGCTCCACAATGTCCACCGGCAGCGAGAACTCCTCGTCCTCCTCGTCACTCTCCTCCGGTATTGTCTCCCCCGGCAGGAGTTCCTCCTCCGGTAGAAACTCCTCCGGCACAACCGACTCCACATCATCACTCTGGGCAAGGTCACTCACCTTGGCGGCGCCAAAGCCGATGATGCAGCCTATCACAATACAAATCAGCAAAAAGACGACGACCCACGTCTTGCACATTTTTCGCACTTGGTTTTTGAAGGTGTGCCATGCATAATAACCGAACAGACGCATGACTTATTCCTCCCCGGGGGCAGAGGAGACGTTCTCCCGGTCCACACCCTCCGTCACATCGAAAAACAGCTCCTCCAGTGTCCGGCCATCGGCTTCCAGCTCCTGACGCGTCACATTAGCCCGGACAACGCCGTTTTGCATAATGATGGTGCGATCCCACAGCATATCCACACTGTCGATGATGTGGGTGCTGACCAGCAGCGTCTTGCCCTCGCGGCGCATCTCCTCCATAGTGAGCTTCAGCTGCTTGATGGCGTGAGGGTCAAGGCCGATCATCGGCTCATCCAGCAGCAGCATTTTCGGCTCCGGCAGCAGACCAAGGCAGAGGTTCAGCTTCTGCTGCATACCTTTGGACAGCTCATCACCGAACTTTTTCCGCTTGTCATCCAGCTCAAAATCGTGGAAAAGCCGGTCAATCCGATCCCGGTAATCCTTCAACTTATAGGCACGAGCCAAAAACTCCATGTGCTCCCCCACCGTCAGATTGGGGTAGAGCGAGGGCATCTCCGGGACATAGCCCAGCAGACGCCGCGCCTGCGGTGTCTTGGAGGGAAAGCCGCTGACGGTGATCTCGCCTTCGTGGCGGAGAAAACCGATGATGGCCTTCATCAAGGTGCTCTTACCGGCACCGTTGGGCCCCAGCAGCACGGTGACGCTGCCCGGCTCCAGATGGAAGCTGACGTCGTCGCAGGCTTTCACCTTGCCGTATTTCTTCGTAACGTGGGATACTTGCAGCATAGTTGGTCCCTCCCTATCGGTCGAACTGTTTGTTTTCTTGGTGAAATCATTATAGGAACAGCATCGATTCTTGTCAATATTTTTATGCTTCTAAATAGAAAAAGAGAGACGAATATCTGGATATTCGCCTCTTTTTGTTCAGTTTTTCAAACTCTGCAGCGGAGCAGGGATACGGCCGCCGCGGGCAATAAAGTCAACAGAGGACTCCTTGTGGACCGGCATCACCGGGGCACTGCCCAGAAGGCCGCCCATCTCCACCACGTCGCCCACGCCCTTGCCCTCTACGGGAATGACGCGCACAGCCGTGGTCTTGGAGTTCACCATACCGATGGCCGCCTCGTCGGCGATGATGGCGGAAATCGTCTCGGCGGTGGTATCACCGGGCACGGCGATCATGTCAAGGCCTACGGAGCACACGCAGGTCATGGCCTCCAGCTTATCCATGCACAGCGTCCCGCGCTGTGCCGCGGCGATCATGCCCTCGTCCTCAGAGACGGGGATAAACGCACCGGACAGGCCGCCCACATGGCCCGAAGCCATCACGCCGCCCTTCTTCACCGCGTCATTGAGCATGGCCAGCGCCGCCGTGGTGCCGTGGGTACCGCAGGTCTCCAGACCCATCTCCTCCAGAATACGGGCCACACTGTCGCCTACGGCAGGGGTGGGTGCCAGCGACAGATCCACGATGCCAAAGGGGGTATCCAGTCGGCGGGAAGCCTCCGTGGCCACCATCTGTCCCATGCGGGTGATGTGAAAAGCCGTCTTTTTGATGGTCTCCGCCACCACATCGAAGGGCTGTCCCTTGCACTCCTGCAGGGCGTGATAGACCACGCCGGGACCGGACACGCCCACGTTGATGACGCTGTCCGCCTCGCCTACGCCGTGGAAGGCACCTGCCATGAAGGGGTTATCCTCCACCGCGTTGCAGAACACCACCAGCTTGGCACAGCCCAAGCCGTCATCATCCCGCGTCCGATGTGCCGTCTCCTTGATGATGCGCCCCATCCGCGCCACGGCATCCATGTTGATACCGGCTCTGGTGGAGCCTACATTCACGCTGGAGCAGACGATGTCCGTGGAGGCCAGCGCCTCGGGAATGGCGTCCAGCAAATAGGTATCGCCCTTGGCAAAGCCCTTTTGCACCAGTGCGGAAAAGCCGCCGATGAAGTTCACGCCGCACTCCTTGGCCGCCCGGTCCATGGCCAGTGCAAAAGGCACATAGTCCTTGGTATCGCAGCCGGCAGCCACCAGCGCCATGGGGGTCACAGAGATGCGCTTATTGACGATAGGGATACCGAACTCCTGCTGGATCTGCTCGCCGGTGCGCACCAGATTGGCGGCGCGGCGGGTGATCTTGTCATAGATCTTATCGCAGCAGCGGCGGGGATCCTCGCTGACGCAGTCCAGCAGGGAAATACCCATGGTAATGGTGCGGATGTCCAGATGCTGCTGGTCGATCATGTGGATGGTATCCATGATTTTGGAAAAATTACCCATGCCTGCTCACCTCAAATCTGATGCATCGCTTCAAAGATATCCTCCCGCTGGATGCGGATGGAGAGGCTGCGCTCCTTGCCAAAGCCGTCCAGCGCAGCGGACAGATCCTCAAACGGCTTCTCACAGGCCGTGAGATCTACCACCATCATCATGGTGAAATAGCCCTGCAAAATCGTCTGGCTGATGTCCAGCACATTCACATTCAGTGTTGCCAGTGTATTACACACACCGGCGATGATCCCCACTTGGTCTTTGCCTACAACCGTGACAATTGCTTTCATCGTCATTTCTCCTCTTTTCTATTTATTCCATTTCGTCCAATGTCAGACGGAAACTCTCCATGAACTGCTCCTTGAAAAAGGCCACCTCCGGCAGCTGATAGCTGTCCAATGCCTTCTCGGTCTCCTTAGCGGCGGAGCGGAATTCCATGTTGCCGGCCTTCAGCTCCTCAATGCACTTGATCCACGCCGACAGTTTGTCCGCCGCCTTGACCAACTGCTCCACCTCCGGGTCAGTAGGGCTGAGCAGCTGCTCATAGGTGGGACGCAGCTTCTCCGGCAGCATCCCCAGCAGTTTTTCCACAGCCACCTGTTCCACCTGCCGATAGGCATCGCAGATGGCGGGATTATAATATTTGATGGGGGTGGGAAGATCGCCGGTGATGATCTCCGGCGCATCGTGGTAGAGAGCCACGGCAGCCACCTGCCCGGGGTCGGTGTGGCCGCCGAAATATTCATTGCGAATGACAGCTAGCGCATGCGCCAGCACCGCCACCTGATGGCTGTGCTCCTGAATGTTCTCCTTTTCGCTGTTGCGCATCAGCGCCCAGCGGTCAATGAACCGCATCCGGGAGAGATAGGCAAAAAAGTGGTGCATCAGTTCTCCTCCTTTACAGCACCATACAGGCGCTGTCCGTCGGTGCGGGTGATTTCCACCGGCAACACACGGTTGTGAAGGTCTTCTCCTTCCACCGCCACCTCCATATAGTTGGGGGCGTGGCCGGTGTAGTAGTCACCGTGGGTCTGCTCAAAAAGGATGGGGTAGGTCTTGCCCACACAGCCCTCCAGATATTCCCGATGCATCTGCGCCGCCACCGCAGCCGCCTCGTGGGCGCGTGCCTCCCGCACGGACATCTCTACCTGCTCCCGCTTCGCCGCCGGTGTGCCGGGGCGGATGGAATAGGGGAAAACGTGCATGGCGGCAAAATCACACTTGCGGATAAAGGCCAGCGTCTGGGCGAAATTCTCCTCCGTCTCGCCGGGGAAGCCGGTAATAAGATCGGTGGTGATGGCAGGCCGGTCAAAATACTCTCTTAAAAGCGCCACAGACTCATAAAAGCGCTCCGTATCGTAGCGGCGGTTCATGTCCTTGAGCGTCTTGTCGCAGCCGCTCTGCATGGAGAGATGGAAATGGGGGCAGAGATTGGGCAGCGCAGCGGCACGGCGGCAAAAGTCCTCCGTGATGGTGCGGGGCTCCAAGCTCCCCAGCCGCACCCGAAGGTCTCCGGCAGCAGCGCAGACCTTTTCCAAGAGGTCAATGAGGGTGGTGCCGTCCTTCAAGTCCTTTCCGTAGGAGGAAATCTCAATTCCGGTGATGACGATCTCCCGATAACCGCTTCGGCGCAGCTCCTCCGTCTGGCGCACGGCCTCTTCCAAAGGCTCGGAGCGCACAGGGCCGCGGGCATAGGGGATGATGCAGTAGGTGCAGAAATTGGTGCATCCGTCCTCCACCTTCAGCATGGCGCGGGTACGGCTGACCATGCCTCCGGCAGGCAGCACTTCAAACTCCCGGCGGCGCAGCGCCTCGTCCACATGGACGATACATCTGTTGGCAGAGACTGCCTTTTCCAGCAGGTCCAGAAACTCCATTCGCTGCCCGGTGCCGGAGATAAGGTCGATCCCCAACCCCTCTGCCTCTTCGGTGTGGGTCTGGACATAGCAGCCGCAGGCCGCCACCACCGCCTGCGGATTCCGCTTCTTGGCGCGGCGGATCATCTGGCGTGACTTCTTATCACTGATGGCCGTCACGGAACATGTATTGATAATGTAGGCGTCGGCGGTGCTCTCAAAATCCGTCAGCGTATGGCCGCGGCGCACCAGCTCCTGCTCCATGGCCGCTGTCTCGTACTGGTTGACCTTGCAGCCAAGGGTGTAAATTGCAACTTGCATCGGTTTCTCCCTTGCACTTCCTTCAGAAATTGCTTATAATAAATAATTACGGAATTCTCCCGTTTTCCCCTAAAAAAGAGAGGGGATAATTATTCATTATACGCAATTTACGCGCCGGTGGCAAGACCTCCGGCGCAGGAAAATATGCCATAAACGAGGTGCTCTATGCTGCATTATCTGGATCACGCCGCCACTACCCCCGTCCCACCTGCCGTGGCGCAGGCCATGCTGGACGTTTTAACCAATCAATTCGGAAACCCCTCCGCCCAGTACCCGCTGGGGCAGGAGGCCAAGGCACTGACCGACCGCTGCCGCGCCGTGATTGCCGAGGCGCTGGGCTGCCACCCCAAGGAGCTCTATTTCACCTCCTGCGGCACGGAGAGCGACAACTGGGCCATTCATGCCGCCCTGTGGCAGGGCCGCCATGTGGGCCGCCACATCATCACCACGGCCGTGGAACACAGCGCCATTTTAGAGCCGCTGCGCTTTCTGGCGCAAAACGGCTACGAGGTCACCTATCTCAAGCCCGACACCACGGGCCATATCCGCGTGGAGCAGGTGGCCGAGGCGCTCCGGGAGGACACAGTGCTGGTGAGCATGATGCTGGTGAACAACGAGACCGGCTGCATCTTCCCGGTGAAGGAGACGGCGCAGCTGCTGCGCGAGAAGAAGAGCCGCGCCCTCCTGCACTGCGACGCCGTACAGGGCTTTTTGAAAGTTCCCTGTGACCCGGTGGGCTGGGGTGTGGATCTAATGAGTCTCTCCGGCCACAAGGTGGGCGGCCCCAAGGGCATCGGTGCTCTCTACATCAGCGAAAAATTCCGCAATCCCCGTCCCCTGCTGCCCGGCGGCGGACAGGAGAACGGCCTGCGCTCCGGCACGGAGGCCACTGCTCAGATTGCCGGTTTTGCCAAGGCGGTAGAACTGCGCTGTGCCCATTTGCAGGAAACCATTGACCATATGCAAGCCATGAAGGATTACTGCCGGGAAAAGCTCCTCTCCATCGACACCATGGTAGAGGTGGGCAAGGGACAAGCTCCCCATATTCTCTCCCTCGCTCTGCCCGGTTACCCCAGCGCCAATATCGTCAGCGATCTGGGCGCACAGGGGATCTGCCTTTCCGCAGGCTCTGCCTGCCACCGTGGAAAGCAGAGCCATGTGGTCACGGCGCTGGGACTTCCCAAGCGTACCGCCGCCGGTGTGATCCGTGTCTCCTTCGGCCCGGAAACCACCCGCGAGGACATTGACGCCCTCTACGAGGCACTGCGCCTGCACAAGGAAAAGCGCTTTCCCATGCTCTAAGCATTACTTTTAGGAGAAACGAAATTATGTTACAATCACTAAAACGTTCCCCCGCCTTTTATCGGCGTCTATGGAGTCTGAGCCTGCCCATTGCGCTGCAAAACCTCATCACTTTCTCTTTGGGACTCATCGATACCTTCATGGTGAGTCAGCTGGGCAACGAGGAAATCGCTGCCGTCACTGCCGCCAATGCGCCGGTCTTTATCATGACCAGCATCGTCTTTGGCGTACAGAGTGGCCTTGGTATCCTTGTCAGCCAGTACTGGGGCAAAAAGGATTTTAAGAGCATCAGCCGTGCTGTGGGTGTAGCCGCCGCCATCGGCGCCGGGATCTCCCTTGTACTGGCACTGATCTGCTTTTTCTTCTCCGTGCCGGTGATGGATCTTCTCAGCAACCGACACGACCTGAGCCTGCTGGGCGCCCCCTATCTCAAGTGGATCGGCTTTTCCTTTGTGTGCAATATGCTCTCCTCTGTGTATGTCAGCGCCCAGCGCAGCGTGGAAAATCCCCACTTCGGCATGAAGCTGTTCGGCTTTTCCACAGTGCTGAACACTTTCCTCAACTACCTCTTGATTTTCGGCAAGCTGGGCTGTCCTGCCATGGGCGTGGAAGGCGCCGCCATCGCCACTCTTCTCGCCCGCGTGGCAGAGCTGGTCGTCTGCATCATCTATGCCTTACGCTGCAAAACACTGCCTCTGGACTTAAAGTGCTTTTTCCACCCCGGCAGCCAGATGGCACGGCGTTTCCTGCGCTACTCCTCCCCGGTGGTGCTCAATGAGACGGTCTGGGGACTTGGCACTTCCATGATGACGGTGATTCTGGGTTATACCCACAACTCTGTGGAAATGCTGGCCGCCAACGCCGTCATGGGCAATCTGAGCCGTCTCTTCCTTGTGATTTGCTTCGGCTTCGGTGCCGCATCCGGCGTACTCATCGGCAAAGCCATCGGCGAAGGACGACCCCGGGACGAGGTGCAGTCTTTGGGACAGGCGCTCCTCCGCTTCACCTTGGTGGTGGGCGCTGGACTGGGTGCCGTTTCTCTTCTGCTGGTACCCACCGTTCTGACCCCCTATGTGTTCCCCCTCTTTAAGCTCTACGGGGAATCGGCAGGCATCGCCACAGCCATGGCCGTAGTCAGCTTTGCTCTCACACCCTTCCACGCCTACACCATCTCCGCCATCACCGGCGTTTTGCGCTGCGGCGGTGACGTGGCATGGTCGACATTTCTGGATATAGGCCCCCAGTGGCTGCTGGCGATTCCGCTGACAGCGTTGGTGGCGCTGGTCTTTCGCTCCAATTACTGGATCATCGCCATTGCCATCCAGTCCGAGGCCATTCTCAAATGCCCCTTGTGTATCTGGCGCGTCCATACGGGAAAATGGATCCACGACGTAACAGCTTTCAAAGAGGAGGATCTATGAGTCTATTTTGTTGTCCCCTGTGCCGTGCCCCGCTGCAGCGGGAGGAACGGGTCTATCGCTGCCCCAACGGTCACAGCTTTGATATTGCCGCCCAAGGCTACACCCACCTGCTGCCGGTGAACCAAAAGCACTCCAAAATGCCCGGCGATGACAAGGGTATGGCGGCGGCCCGCAGCGATTTTCTCAACAGCGGCTACTACGCCCCCCTGCGGCAAGCCCTGTGCGATCTGGCGGTAGAACTCACCGGCGAGACAGCCGACCTGCTGGATACCGGATGTGGGGAGGGCTACTACACCAGCGGCATCTATCAGGCGCTGCGCCATGCCGGAAAAGACGTGCACATGGCGGGTACCGACATCTCCAAATTCATCCTCCGCCGCGCTGCCAAACGGGAGAAGGATGTGGAATTCGCCGTGGCATCCTCCTACCATCTGCCCCTTTCGGACGAGAGCATCGACCTGCTCATCAACTGCTTTTCACCTCTCGCCATTGAGGAGTTCCGGCGTATCCTCCGCCCCGGTGGTCACTTTCTCTATGTGGTGCCCTCTGCCCGCCACCTGTGGCAGATGAAAGAAGTGCTCTACGACCACCCCTACCTCAACGAGGAGAAGCTGACGCCCTACGAGGGCTTCCGCTATGTGAAGGTCGCCTCCGTCCGGGACACCATCCGCGTGGTGGGGCAGCCTCACATCCACGCGCTCTTCCAGATGACACCCTACTACTGGAAAACGCCCAAGGCCGGCTGTGAGCGGCTGGCCGCGCTGGAAGAATTGACCACGGAGATCGCCTTTGACATCCACGTCTTTGAAAAAGAATAAAAAATATCCTCTTCCTACGGGAAGAGGATATTTTTTATTGTGCTTATTTCTTTCTGTGGGTGGCCTTCATACGCTTTTCGTGGTTGAGGATGGTCTTGCGGATACGCAGATTCTCGGGAGTGACCTCCAGCAGCTCATCGTCAGCCAGGAACTCCAGGCACTGCTCCAGGCTCATCTTGCGGGGAGGCACCAGACGCAGGGCGTCGTCGCTGCCGGCGGCGCGGGTGTTGGTCATCTGCTTCTTCTTGCAGACATTGACGGTGATATCCTCCTGCTTGGGGGAGATGCCCACTACCATGCCCTCGTAGACCTTCACGCCGGCGCCGATGAACAGCTGGCCGCGCTCCTGGGCGTTGAACAGACCGTAGGTCACGGACTCGCCGGTCTCAAAGGACACCAGAGAACCGGTGCCGCGGCGGCTCAGCTCACCCTTATAGGGGGCGTACTTCTCAAACACAGAGGCCATAATGCCCTCGCCCTTGGTGTCGGTCATGAACTCGTTGCGATAGCCGAACAGACCGCGGGAGGGGATCAGGAACTCCACCTTCATGCGGCTGCCCACAGGGTTCATCTCCACCAGATCGCCCTTACGGGAGCCCAGCTTCTCAATGACAGCACCCACAGACTCGCTGGGCACGTCCACCACCAGGCGCTCAATGGGCTCGCAGCGCTTGCCGTCGATCTCACGGTACAGAACGCGGGGGGGAGAGACCTGGAACTCATAGCCTTCACGGCGCATGGTCTCAATGAGGATGGACAGGGACATCTCACCGCGTCCTGCCACGTTGAAGGCATCGGAAGCGCCCTCGATCTCAGTAACACGGAGGGACACATCCTTCAGCGTCTCACGGAACAGGCGCTCACGCAGCTGGCGGGAGGTGACATACTTACCCTCACGGCCGGCGTAGGGGGAGTCGTTGATGGAGAAGGTCATCTCCACCGTGGGGGCAGAGATCTTCACGAAGGGCAGAGCCTCCACACAGGCGGGATCACAGATGGTATCGCCGATGGTGATATCACCGATACCACTCAGGGCAATGATGTTGCCGGCCGTGGACTCGGTGACGGGCTTCTTGCCCAGACCGTCGAACTCATAGAGGCTGACAGCCTTGGCCTTCTTGGCCGGAGCGTCGGGATTGTGGTAGTTGCAAACGGCAATCTCCTGGTTCTGCTTCAGAGTGCCGCGCTCAATGCGGCCAATGGCGATACGACCCACAAACTCGTTGTAGTCGATGGCGGAGACCAACATCTGGAAAGGCTCGTCCACATTGGCCTCGGGGGCGGGAATGTAGTCGATGATGGTGTCAAAAAGGGGCTTGAGATCCGTACCCAGCTCATCGGGAGAGTAGGAGGCAATGCCCTGGCGGGCAGAGCAGAACAGCATGGGGGAATCCAACTGCTCGGGGGTAGCGTCCAGATCCAGCAGCAGCTCCAACACCTCGTCGATGACCTCGTGGATGCGCTGGTCGGGGCGGTCGATCTTGTTGACCACCACGATGACACGGTGACCCAGCTCCAGAGCACGGGAGAGCACGAAGCGGGTCTGGGGCATGGGGCCCTCGGCGGCGTCTACCAGCAGGATAACGCCGTTGACCATCTTCAAAATGCGCTCCACCTCGCCGCCGAAGTCGGCATGGCCGGGGGTGTCCACAATGTTGATCTTGGTATCGCCATACTGGATGGCGGTATTCTTGGCAAGGATGGTGATGCCGCGCTCGCGCTCCAGATCGTTGGAGTCCATGACGCGATCCACCGTCTCCTGATTCTCACGGTAGGCGCCACCCTGCTTGAGCATCTCGTCCACCATGGTGGTCTTGCCGTGGTCAACGTGGGCAATAATAGCTACGTTGCGTAATTTTTCGTTTTTCATCTTCTATCGTCTCCTCTGCGCCACAGCCAATCTTCCTCAGCTCGCGCAAATATTTTGAAAAAATTCTCTAACTTTGATATTATAGTCGCTTTTTCCGCAGATTGCAAGGACTTTTCTCTGATATTTGCATTTTTTCGCATTGACAAAGCGCCGCTGCTAGCGTAAAATAACAAATATCATGTCACCGCTGCTTGGTGGGATGGTATATTCTTCTAAATGAAAGATTGGACGCTTGCCTTTTCTCAAAATTTCATCTATGCCCCGATAGCTCAGTTGGATAGAGCGACCGCCTCCTAAGCGGCAGATGGTTCGTATCCTTTTGACTAAGAAAACTGAATATTTTTTGTATTAGCCCCAGTAGCTCAGTAG
>JAHHSH010000025.1 GCA_020025345.1 Oscillospiraceae bacterium
AGACCTTGAACGCTGAGGAATATGCCGTCATGGAAGCCATGTCCGGCCTGTAAGCGGGGGGGGATAAGGTGTTTCGCTCGCTCTTTGATCCGGACAGCGGCTTCGGCCGCGCGATGGATCTTATCCTTCGACTTATTATCCTCAATGTGCTGTGGCTGGTGTGTTCGCTCCCCATTGTTACGCTGGGTGCCTCTACCGCGGCGCTTTGCTCGGTACTGATGAAGTTCCGGGAAGGGGAGGAGAGCCATGTGGCTCGCCGCTTCTTCGCCGCATGGCGGCAGAACTGGAAACGTGCCACCGGTACATGGCTAATACTGCTGGCGCTGTTGGCCTTGTTCATCTTTGACTTCTACTTTGGAAGCTGGATGAAGAGCTTTTTGTGGAAAGTCATTGCCGTAGCGGGATTACAGGTGGTAGCACTGGAGTATATCTTTCTCTACCCACTGTTGGCACGCTATGAGAATACATGGCGTGCTCATATGGGCAATGCACTGCGTCTGGGAATCGGGTATTTTCCACGCTTTTTGCTGATCTGGCTGATTTGGGCCGGAGCCATCGCGGTGACGCTGTATTCTCCGGGGATGCTTCACTCGATGATCCCGGTGTGGGCGCTTCTCGGTTGGAGTGGATTGCACTATGTAAATCTGCTGATTCTCCGTCCTGTTTTTGATAAGTTGGATTATCCGGAGAAAAAGTAGAAGATACAGGAAAAGACAAATAATTACAAAACCTCTGGCGGGAAAATTCCTGCCAGAGGTTTTCTTATGTCATGGAACAATAGCGCTGCGCGCTTAGGTTGACGGAGCAGATATTTGCAAGGAATACCTTATTTAATTATATAGAATACGCATGGCGGAGAAAGATGAATCTGGAGAAATAGCGATACCAGAGAGAGGAACGGCAGAGTTTCTAATATGCAGTAATCGACCCTAAAAGCAAAAATTCGACAAAAAAATATTGCCAAAAAAGGCTGAATACTATATAATTATTGTGAATAAATGTGCGATAAAGTGTTAAAGCTAAAAAGTTGCCTTTTTATGGGTATTTACTCATTTTGTGCGATAAAGTGTTGGAGGGAGTGCTTATGAAGAATAAGACATGGAGTTTATGGCAAAGAGGGCTCAGCATGCTGTTAGTGCTGCTGTCCATTTTCAATCTTTGCTGGGAAGGCGTTGCGTACGCTGTAACGCAGCCCCCCGGGGATATTGGACTGCCTGCCATCGGGGTTAGTTTTAAGCCTGAAAAGATTGGCAGTACAATGGGCAACCAAGTGTCAAAGGATACCTATTTGCTGGGCGTAGGCGCAGAAATGGGTATCGACGTGATACTTACGCCGGGCTTCACTCAGGGATATGCTGAGGGAGGCTATATTGATTTTATCCTACCTTATATATATAAGGACCCGGAGACGGGCTCCATGCGTGTGACCATGGATGGTGTAAAGCCGGCGGGTATCCCCGACAAGGATATTATGGGTATTGAAGCCAAGGTCGAGGGCGCTGTGGAGCAGAACTGGATTCAGGATAAGACCTATGGTGAAGCGGGATCGGAGGGGTATTCCAGAGGACGTATCCGTATCAAGGCAACCCCTGGCAAAAACATTGAACCTGGTCCCATCTCTTTCTCTTTGTTCTTTAAGTTCTACGGAGATGTTCCCGAAAACGTGTCCGGCTCCATTTTCCTGGGCGGCGGATATGCCAAATACCACAAGGATGGAATGAGCACATCCGAGGGGTTTGATGTTCGCCCTGGCAGTGGTGCAGAAAAGGATATTACGACCCTGAATATCGTCAACTCCAATCTGCAGTGGGATGCGGAGATCTCTCAGGTCGGCGAGGCTGTTCTTTGGGACAAGTATAACTATATGACCTATGCGATCAAGGTGAAAAATACCACCTCTGATGGCAGCAACAGTAAAATTGACGACTTTGAGATCAACCTGAAGATCCCCAGTTATGTGACAAATTCCGGCGAAGGCGGTGCGCTGGAGGAGGATATGATGCAGTGGCTGGCCGTGGACGGTCAGGCACCGCAGAAAAATGATAACTTCGGCGATGAAATGCGCAGCAAGGACTTTATCGGTGTCCCGAACCAAGGCGGTGTGCTGATATATGATGTGACGGACATTCCTCAGGGGGAGCGGGATAAATTCGATCCCCATGATGAGGAAACAACGTGGACGCCACTGAAGTACCACTATCCTCTGGCTGGTAAGATCAGTATTCCTGTGCCTGCACCGGAAGGCGATCTGGATCCCGGTGAGTACCGCGAATTCTATGTGGCTGTGCCTTTTGCGAACAATCTGAAAATCGATGCAGCAAGCGGCAAGTACAAGTGCGACACGGTGCTTTGGCCTACTATCCATTTCGGCGGCCAGGGCGTAGGCTGGACGATTGAAAAGAAGTTCACAGGCTATTTTCAGAAAAAGCAGTGGGGATTTGAAAATAATAAATATGTACTGCCGGATGAGGAACCCTTTGTTCCGGCAGATGATAAGCAAATTCCTATCCGTGGGATGGACACCTATTATTTGGATGGCTTCCATAATACCGGTAATGTGCCGGCGTTTCATCCTGTGGTCGTGGATACACTGCCGGATAAATTTGATGTCCGGCGCATTGAGATTCAGCTGAATCCGGATGAGCAGACTGTCCGGCCATTAAGCGATTGGTTCAAGGAGGAACCGCTGAGCTTTGTGTTCCAAAATGCGCAGAACGAGACGGTGTCGGTTCCAGCTGCCGATCTTGGAATCGGTGTATCGGAAAAAATTGACGAGACGACATTGCAGGCTACCTATTCCTTCGAGGTCGGCAATGCCATCGACCGGTTTCTTCAGGAGTCGAGCCATCAGGGCTGGACGTTCAGCCGGCAGTTTACGCTGGCGATGAAGAAACGTGTGGCTGTGGATGAAACGCTGCCGGGGCGTATTGCAGTTATCGGCCAGACAGATGGCTCGCGTCCCATTTTAAATACCGTGCGTACGGATTATGAGCACTGGTACTGGGTCATTCCTACAGCAGAACAGGAAGGTCATTATCAGATTGAACATAAGAAGGCGGATGAAAATACCGCGCAGTTAACGCCGACTCCCTCCAATCCGCAGATGCAGACCCATGGCGTACTGATTCCAGAGCGGGGAGATCCTATGCTCAGTCCGGCGAATGGTACCATGAATGTCCCTGTAAACGAGGATGTTTCTGCACTGCGTTATGTAGTTGGCAACGGGAATAAATTCATGATGAAGGCAGCATGCCTATCCGTTGGCCCGCTCTTTGCGGAAAAAGATCCTGCGGACAAAGAGCCTTTTGAATTTATCGCCAAGGAGGTCTATCTTTCAAAGGGGCTGCTGGAACACTCCGTGCTGGACTACGTTGTTCTGGTGGATGAATACGGCAGCGAGACGGTGATTTCAGGAAATAACCTGACTCCGTCCGAACCCGGAATGGATATAACCATCCGTATATCTGATTATATTAGCGAAAGAACGCTTAAAAACGTCCGTGTTTATGTAAAAGACTTTGCAGGCCTGACAGGCTTCGACGCGGACGCCTATGTGGAAGTCCGCGGTGCGGTTACCCGCGTAGGGGAGTACGAAGCGCAGGCCACTTGGGGAACGGACTATCGTTCCAGCGATATTCCGGATGTAAGAACCTCCGGCACGGCCAAGCTGACCGTACAAGAGGCGCAGCCCATACTGGGAACACACGGTATTTACCGTGAACCGGGCGGCGCGGAAACCATTGGCGGTCTCAATGCGTACCAGACGGTTCCTCTGGATAAGGACGTAGCCGGTCTGCGGTATGTCTTGGGGAACAGCAGCATTTCCGGACTCACACGGAGTGTACTTGAAATTGGACCGCTGTTTTTGCGGGCTGATAATGAGTATACCGAATATGGTTTCAAAACCAATCAGATCCGCATTTCTCCGGAACTGCTCTCTTGCGGCAAAATCGAGAATATTGTGCTGACCGATAAGGCAGGCAAAAAAGTTACGCTGGAGTTGCCTGCGGAAATCGGTGAGAACGGCTTGCTCATCGAAGAAGCTGAGTGGAAAGCGAAGGCTGCTTCTTTTGGTGAGATCAATGCTGTGACCGTTAACTTCTTCTCTTTCGGAAGCGAGATTCCCCTGGAACGGAATGCTGCTATTGATTTGCTGGGAACGGATACACGCCCCGGCCACTATTCGGCGCCCGGCGCTTGGGGAACTAATTACCCAGCGGGAACGATTCAGAACATAACGGCCAATGCCAGTGCGTATCTCTATACGCAGGAGGCTGTGCCGCAGCTGGAGGGCCACGGCGTATGGCGTACTGACCCGGAACAGGTGAGCGGACCCGACCAGTATCAGACGGTGCCCGTTGATGAAGATGCGGCAGGCCTGCGGTATGTGTTGGGGAACACCAGCGCCTCTGCAATGACGCCGGGTATGCTGAAAATCGGCGCTCTCTTCTTCAAGAACGGTGATACCTATACTTCCTACGGATTCCGGACGAATAAAATCTATCTCTCTCCGGAACTGCTCGCTTGCAGCAGTATCAAAAATATTGTACTGACGGACAGAGTGGGCGAAGAAGTTGTGCTGGAGCTGCCGAGTGCTGTGGAAAGCGGCGGCTTGACCATTGCGGAGGCGCAGTGGAAAGCAAAGAACTCTGCTTTCGGAGAAATCAATGAGATTCAAGTCAACTTCAATCGTTTCGACAACAAGATTGAACTGAGCAATGGAGCGCTGATTGATTTGTTGGGAACGGATAACCTTCCCGGCCAGCATCAGGTTCCTGCGGTTTGGAGCACAAATTACAGAGAGGGAACCATCCGCAATGTATCGGCTGACAGCAATGCCGGCCTGTATACGCAGGAGGCAGCGCCCAGACTGGAAGGCCACGGCGTGTGGCGCTCCAACCCGGAGCAGGTCAGCCCTGTTGGTCAGTATCAGAAGGTACCGCTCAATGAAGATGGTGCAGCGCTGCGATATGTATTCGGAAATACCAGCGACACGCACATGACCCCCAGCCGCTTGACCATCAGTTCTCTGATGAGAAAATGGGGTAACCTGTGGAATGGTTTTGAGGCGGATGAACTGTACCTTTCCGGCGCAGTGCTGGCGCATGGCGTCATCAATCGAATCGAACTGACAGACGAGCAGGGGCAAAAGGTGACATTGACTGCGGATAAACTTCCGGCAGGCGATGATATGTCAATTCCTGAGGCTCTGTGGAAAGCAGAGAACTCTAAATTCGGTTCTTTGATGAACGTTGCCATCTACTTTGACCGCTTCGATGCCGGGGTAGATCTTGCGCAAAACGCCTATGTGGAAGTGCGAGGCAAGGCGACCTACAGATACAGATATAATCACAACTATAACTATGATTATAATCTGGCGGTATCTGCCGGGTGGCAGACACTGTACGATGTCATCCCGAATCAGTATGCCAACAGTGACGCCAGAGTGCAGACTGTTCCTGCCTTGCCCTCTGTCAGCGCGGCGGCAAAGTCTGAGACGCAGACTGGAAGAAGTGTGCCCATGCTCTACAAGGATCCGGGCTGCTATCAGTTTGTAGTCGAGAATAAGTCCGCCACGTCGGTAGGCAGAAGTGAAATTCTGCTGACGTTGGACAGTGTGGCAGAGCAGGGAACAGGAAAAGATCTAAAACACCTGCGCGGTTTCGACACAGATAAGATCTGGATTGGAAACTCCTATGCGCTGGCAGGAGAGATCGAGCAGATCGAACTGTTCGATTGGAATCAGGATCCGAGCAAGGATACGGCCAAGGTCAGCTTCACGCTGGAGGAGGCGGAGCGCTATCGGGATGCAGATGGAAATATTGTCATTCCGAGAGATGCATTTGCGGATATTGAGTATCTCAAATATGTGCGCATTGGCATGAAGAACTTCTACGGCAATGCTGTTGCTGCCACCGAGCAGGACGCTGAGGATCGCGCCTTGCATCTGAATCTGTGCGGCAAGGCCGCTTGGCTGGACACATTGACAGGAACGGTGGTCTTCTCACCGAAGGAGGAGGTCTATACAGCCAGCGATGCGGTAAGCGACAGTGCTTACTTCGTGGTGGAGCGCTCCAAGCAGACGATTCACTCCCACATTCTCTATGATGATGTGTCGGAGGTATCCTACGAAAAGAACAGCAATGACGATCGGAACACCATGTATATGGGACTTCCGTATGCTCGTGATTTCATTTTCCGCAGCGAGCTGCTCAACACATCCAAGTATACGCTCGATGACGTAGACACGCTCTTTACGCTGGAACTCGACAGCAATGCCGAGGGCTTCCACACCAAGGAGGTACGCATCCATAAGGATCTAATCGACAACTATCAGAGTGTTGAAAAGATTACGCTTACCGGCTTGAATAACCAGACAGCGGTGGTAGAGTATGATGCTGCTGCCGGGAAGTTCATGTACCAGGGGGCGGAAGTGGGCCGCTTTGAAAACGGCATGTGGATCCTGGATCAGCTGGAAGGCTTTGAGCTTTCCAATCTGAAGAGCCTGTGCCTGACCGGTCAGAAATTTGCCTATACGGGAGATCCTGCCACTGAGGGTAAGCACTTCTATGTGGATTTCTTCGGCTTTGAGGATTCTCCTATCCACTCCTACAGTACCTATCAGGTGGATAGTACCCACTATCTGGATGGCGTCCGTGATAATGAATCCTATGCATTGAAGATGCGGGATGATGCGACGGCTTATGTTGCCAAGCTCTATTTTGACACGGTAATCGTGGCGGGCTATAACGACAATACGCAGGATAAGAAATTTGATCGCGTATCTACACCGTTGGAGGATGTCCGTGAGGCCGGATATTACTGCGGCACCAACTGGGGTGACAATACCGAGCTGGAAATCGGCTATAAGTCGATGGGCTCCTTTATGGTGGATTTCCGCCAGCACCTGAATGTGGGAAGCAACTATCCCGAGGGTGCTATCCGGCAGGAACACCAGAATATGTATTATGTGAATGAGCAGTCTTTGAATACGGCGGCCGATGTGGAAATCACGGTAGACCTGCCCTATGAATACTTCGATACGTATTACATCAAGGTGGATCCCAGAGTCAAGGGGCATCTCAATTCTGTGACAGTGATTCGCAAGGACGGTACCAAAGAAACCATCGACTATGACGACCTGCAGTGGGGGGCTGTGGAGACCGACGCAGAAGGGAATGCCTTCTGCCGTGTGAACTTGGTCAGTGAAGAAAGCACCGGCAGATTTACGGACAATCAGGCGGACTTCTACAAGGCACCGGCGGACTATGGCATTCCTGCTAACCCGATTAAGCAGGCAATCTTTAACCTGAGCATCAACCAGGCGCAGAACCATGAGGAGAACGGCGTAACGGTGGCTAACCGGCCGGACTATGGTACCTGGTACAAGGACAGCGATGAGTCCAGCAAGTATATGTTCGAGATCACCGGTCGCTTCTATAAGATGGAAGCCTATCCCGGTGGAAAGGGCCAGGTATATGCTACAGCCGATACCAAGCTGACAATCGGTACGCAGCAGGGTAAGCAGCGTGTGGAGACATCCAGAGGCTACGACAGTAAGTCCAGCTGGAGTTATCACAACGAGTATCAGTATAGATATCAGACCTGTGGCCGCGATAGCTGCTGGTGCACTTGGACATATAAGCCATTCCGCGCGGGGAACCTTTTCTCCAAGACCTATGTCCATGTACTCCGCGATAATGCTACGGTGATCAAGGGTGCGACAACGACTCCCGGCAATCAGAGCAACACGGACGCATACTTCGGTTTGGACAACCAGTATGTGGTCAGCTTCTATCGAAGCAACCGTTCTGATAATTACTTTGATACCACAGGTAACATGGGGAAAGTTTGGTATCAACATTATCAGGATCCGGCAGACTGGTCTGGCAAGATCGGTTATGGCGACGAGATCATTCTGCGGGATACCATGCCGACCATTCGCCCCCACGAGCTCTATGGCTACTATGGTTTCCTGTCTACCGGACTTACCTTGAAGCCGGCGATTGCCAAGTATCTGGATACCATTGAGCTGAAGGTAGCGGATGTAGACAAGGATGGGAAACAGGCGAATCCCTATACCGTTACGGTGAGTGTTGATGCGCTTACAGATACGGCGGAGGGGAAGAACCTGAACTTTGTGTACGCCAAGGAAGCCCCCGGTGAGGGAGGTAATCCTGAGCCTACCGTGGAAAATGGTCAGCTGCACCTCGGTTCCGGTCAGTTTGTTCTGAGCTATGATATCCATCTGAAGAACATGATGGGTAACGGCGAATATACCAAGGAGCTGGGACAGCTGGGACAGCCGGACTTTAACGGCGGCTCCAATGACATTGACCTCATTGTACATGGCCGTCCCTATGTGATTTCCGGTAAAGACAACGCAAAGGATGGTACCAATACCATCACGGCTGTCAATAAGGTGGATTACGAGCCGAAGACGGAGTACGAGAACCACGTGGATGACGCCCTGCTGATGGGATTTATGATCCGCATGGTACCGGGTTATCGGATCGACCACATCAACCCGGAACAGAACATCACGGATTATCAGACCAACAATGTAGACCCCACTGTGGCGGAATTTGGCGTGAAGGTTTGGAACGAGCCTAACTCCGGCAGCAACGAGGGACGGAATATGCGGGCCCGGATCGATTCGGCGCTCATGACCAACAACATGAACGAGAATTTCCGCCTGCAGAAGATCTATATTCCCAAGTTCCTGGTGGATGGAGATTGGTTCCATGCAACGAAACTGCTGCTTACGATTAACGGTAAGGAGCACGAGGTACCACTGGCAGCGGCGGAGCTGAAGAATTCTGCGAAACACGCTGATTGCTACGAGATAGATGTGGAGCAGATTATCCGTGACAACCTTGCAAAGGGCTATGCACAGGAGTACCAGAACCGGCAGACGGACTTTGTGACCTACTTGAAGGCACATGTGACTGATTTCCGTCTGACCTTCGAGGCCGTCGATCCCCTGGGGAGTAATCCCGATACCGTACTCGATCAGGGGCAGTATCTGACTGCAGATAAGCAGGACGGATACACCTACTGGTATGACGGCGTCTATGTGGATCGCACCGAGGAGGAATTCACGCAGAATGTGTGGACGGAGGATTCCACGCCCACCTTCGGAAAGGTTCCTAATCTCAACTCGGGTCGGAATATGTATAACAGTATCGCAGGTCAGGTTACCTCTGTCGATGTAAACGCGGATACCTATAATAAACCAACTGCTGCCGGCACGCGCTACAGCGACTACTATAATCTGCGAAACCTGTCTGCTGTGATGAATTTCTCTGTAACGAGAGATCGCACAACGCAGACCGGGACTGGCTTTGCCTATGACCACGGTGAAGTATCGGAGAGCCCTGTAGAGATAGATCGCTACCATCTCATGCCCTATGACTATGTGAACTACACAGTGACAATCGGCAATACCAATGAGGCGGACATTCCCCTCAATTGCCCCACACTGCACTTTGCGGCGCCGGAGGGACAGCAGATCGTCAAGTGGGAGTTCGTCTCTTCTACAGATGCGGCGCTGACGGCCGGAAATCTGCACGGCACCATGAAAAATGCGGCCGGTGAGATCCAGACAGAGAACGGACAGGATTACTCCCTGACCGCCGAGCAGCAGGATGCTCTGTATAAGGAGCTTGCTGTCAAGCTGGATACCCGTCTGGGTGTGGGACAGTCTGTGGTGATTCGCGTGACCACCCAGCTTTTGCCCGAACCTGCAAACGACTACGAGGGCAAAACGATCCGAAGTGATGTCTGGGTCACAGCGGAGCACACCCACAGCTATCCCCAGTATGCCATTTTCACCAGAGATGGCAGCACGGGCTATTCCCACGGCAGCACAGATCAAGGTGGAACGACTTACTATTACCGCAACACCAAGGGATCTTCTTCGGAAATGCCGATTTACGAGGTACGGGCACAGAATGAGTTGACCTTCTTCAAAAACAGCAATCAGCTGTCGGTGAGCTACACGTTCGATGATCGTGGATATACCTATGATAATCAGAGTGCCAAGATCCATGTGACCGGCATGAAGAATGACACGGGACACGATTTGGAGAGCCTGATTGCCACGATCTCTTTCTTGGATGCCAACGGAAGACAGGGCTTTGCCTTGACAGCGGCACCGATGATTGGTTATCCCGAGAATCTTCCGCAGGATGCAAAGAGAGCGGATGTGAAGATTGAGTACTGGTGCAATGACCAGTGGCAAGAGGCCCCGGCAGGCGCTACGGAGGAATTCTTCCGTTCGGCGCAGAAGATCCGCTGGACCTATGACCGTGTCAACGCGCACAGCATAGACGGCAGCGACCCTGTGTTTGCAGATGTGGATCTGATCGGTGTGGGCCTTTATGTGGACACCCGAGAGGATAGCTCTACATCGGCTATGTCCGAGACGTTCTATTTCCAGGGAACAGCGGAAGTGGATCACATTCACCACCATGTGGAGGATAAGACCATCGCCGGCGGCCAGCAGGCTGTGATGGATCGGACAGTGACCATGGTCGGTACATCTACCTATGGCCAGACCATTTACCGTGAAAACCCGGAGGTGGAGTTTTACACCCAGGTCTTTGATACGGCAGAGCAGGCAGAGGCGGCACAGCTCAATCGAGATGCTGTCCAGAAGCATGGCTATCGTCCCGGTGAGACCATGTGGCAGAAGATCACTCTGCACAACAAGCACATGGTGAATAGCTACGGCAATCAGACCGCAGATCAGGGCGTAGTTCTCAACCCGGTATTCTATGATAAGCTACCGGAGTATCTGACCTCGAAAGACTTGGATGTCGGTCATTTCCATGTGGTTTGGAAGGATAAGGAGGGTAACCTCAAGACGGATGCGCCTGCCTTGCAGGTGGTGGATACCCGTACGATGCAGGAACGCGACTATGGCGGTTGGATGACCTATCCAAAGACACAGGAACGCTCTCTTAATTCCGGAAAGCCGTTTGATGATCTGACACCCAGTGCGGAGAACAGCAAAGAGATCAACTTTACGGTCTATGAGCTGCGCTTTGCAAAGCAGAATGGGAAGGATGTACGGGTTGAGGTAGGCGATACCATTGAAATCTGGTACGCTGTTACCGCGAGAAACGACAATCTGCCTATGGTCTATGTGGACGAGGACAGAGATCTTACGACCGTCAACGATCAGCACCCAGCCTACTTCCCCAGAATGGGTGAGTATTACTTCCACTACAGCAGTTATGCGACTCCGCTGGTGCCCAGTCTGAGCTACAGGAATGGACAGAACAAGGTGGAGAATGCACAGATCCAGATGGATCTGGACTATCTGCTCCACGATGTCGGCTTCTCTGCAGACAAGAGTGAACAGGTGGATCGCTGGGAGTTCCTCAATGGCAGCCATACGCTGATTCCGGGTTACAACAGAAGCGGCGCTAATGATGGAAAGGGCGATAATGGAGTCTTCTTTGATGAGGACATCAGCGAGGCAAAAGACCATCAGTATGTTGTCTACCGGGGCAGCCGATCCCTGAGCAGTAAAGAAGACCGGAATCAGCTGCCTGCGGAGCAGACACTGACAAGCCATGACTACGGATACCTCAGAGATTGGTGGAGCAAGGTTTTGGCACTCCGTACGAAGCTGGCTCAGCCCTGGGATGGCGAAAAGGCCGAGCAGACACCGATTCTCTGGAGCCAGACGCGGCAGCACCTGCAAAAGGCGTGGCTGCTGGCAGGCAGTGAAATGACCTCCCTTTCCGGAAACAGACAGTATGAGGTGACCAAGGGCGACGGATATACCGAGGATACAGGTGCAAATCCCGCCTACAACACGGGAACCTATTATGAGTGGCTGCGGAAGATCACGGATGACAACTATGTAACGGCTCTGGAGTACAGTGAAGATTTCAATATCACGCTGCACGCCGTCAACTACGGTGACTGGGGGCTGGATGGTGTGGAGTTTATCTACACCATGCCTTACGGTGTGGAACCGCAGGTGAAGGAGCAGAACTACGGTATCACCGCACAGTTGCTGACGAAGGTTAATGGCCCCGGCGACGAGAGCTATGCCAATGTACCGGATATCTCGGTGGAAGTGCTGCAAAGCCCGGAAACGGGGAGCAAGGGTTATCCGGCCCCCAATCAGCCGCAGGATCCCCAGTGGACGGAGCGGACAGAAGTGGATGCGGCACACTACGATGCGGATAAGGCTGTGCCGTGGGTCTTTAAGATTACGGTTAGAAGCCCTCTGCAGAAGTGGTTCAACCGTGGCACGGAGGCTGGATACAAGCTCAAGGTACAGCTCCCGGCTCATGTGTTCCTCACCAATGAAAATGAGTTCTGGTATGATCGGGTGATTGCAAGACCGTATGCAGCGCCCGACAGCACGAATCACTATTACTACCAGATCTTTGACATGGATCACTGGGAGGGTGAGACCCGGACAAGGATGCACCACAATCAGGTGTACGGCATGGACTATCTGTGGAACTACGGATGGTACAGCTCCGGGCTGCACTATTCGTTCGCATCGCCCAATACCCCGTACATCAACGGCTATAACATCCAAAATAACGAAGTGCAGCGTGGAGATGCGGATACAGCGGGAACCGTGACCAATAACGGATATACCCGCTATGCGGAGGCAGCTAAGCTGGATCTGTATGCGCAGACCGGTACCCGCGCCGTCATGCGTAAGCCCTTCGTACGCCTGTGGGCTACGGTGGGTGATGATCTGACCGGCGCAACACAGAAGCAGTACTATACCGATACCGAGGGACAGGTTAACAACATCAATATCCATGTGGAGAACAAATATTGGTGGGATCAGTATGCTGCCAATGGAGAGAGCCGTCGTGGTTACGAGAAGTATCGGCACAACTACGAGGTGGACGGTGGCTCCAGAGGCACGTTGATTCTGCCTGTGATTACCAATGTGCTGCCGCTGGGTATTATTCCTGTGGCAACAGATGGTACGCCCTTCTCCGTGGATAATGCGGACAACGCAAAAAAGACACTGGATTGGACGCTTTATGAAAGAGATGTTCATCCCGATGCAGATGTGAGAAACATTGTGAAGGCCTCGGCTGCGGAAACGGCCAAGTATACAGTGCAGGTCACCTATGAGCAGATTCCCTGCTATGACGGGGATAAGCAGATGGAGCGCACCGAGGGCAGATATGTGGTTCGCTTTACACCGGTGGCAGAGGTTGGTGTGGATGTAGCACAAGAGGCTCGTCTGGAGTCCCAGGAGGCGGCAATCTTCTCGTTCAAGACGCTGACAGAGCGTGTCCCCAGAATGGATACCGATCGGCGCGGCGTACAGGAAGATCTCCACATGAACTATCAGGACAACCGTACGTATCTCGGCAGTAAGCTGCCCGGTTTCAAGTATGTGGTGGATCAGGATATTCAGGGGAATAACCCCTACCATGTGGGCTCTTACGGACATTCGGAGTACGGCGCTGCCTATGACAACCGACTGGATTCGGTGCGGCATTGGTATTCCAACTATGGCTATATCGGAAATCTGCCGGACGACAGACTAAGCCACGCTTACGAAAGCAGTACGCCGTTGATCGGCAGCCTGCGGAAGTATCTGGAGACAGATACGCAGAACGTGGAGGATTACTGTGCCGCCAACGGCAAGGAGGATCTCAACTACGAGGCGCGTCTGCCGGATGAATTGAAGGACTTCGACCGCAGCGGCAGCTTTACCCATGTGGAGGCTGCAACGGGACAGACCTTTGATGACTGCGGCGTGATGAACACGCTGAAGATCCGCACCGCCGTACCGCGCTTCTCGGTGGAGGCCTTTGCCGGCCCGACCAAGGAAGCTGCAGGCGAGGGCGAGCAGAAGCAGACGTTCCAGTACGGAGACGATATTTGGTACAGCGCGAAAATTTATAATAGTCCCAGCAGCGAGAATACGTTCCGCGAAACCGGATCGCTGCATCACGCTAAGCTGGTGGTCTCTTTCCATCTGCCTGACTCTGTCAGCTACAGTGGTACGGCAGGCTGGAACGTAGAGAACAACGACAAGGATCCGTATAATAACCCCGGTGACTACTATGTGGAGTTCACCAATCCTGCCACCGGCGAGACGCTGTGCCTGACGGAGCAGCAGATGCGTGAGCAGGGATGGGGCGTGGAGGTCATTGCCGATACCGGCGCACCGTGGGATGCTGACACGCAGCAGCATCCGGGACAGATCGTGACCTTCGAGATCACGACACCGAAGACGGCTGGCTTCACAGACTACAACTCCTATGTGAAGGGCGAAAAACCGGCGGGCTATTTCCCCAGTGGTTCGGTGATGAACTTCAAGATCCGTACCCGCGTGGATAATCTGCCTCATATGAGCGGCTTGGCCGATCCGAATGGCACAGAAGTGTGGAGCTCGGAAGAGAACCGTGCCGATGTGTTCATGACGATCCACGACAGTGACGGACAATATGCTCTGCGGGAGAACGGCACCTTTATTAACCGGGATCAGCAGGACGTGGAGACACCTCCGGAAGGAAACTACAACGGCTTTAAGGTTGCTGCCAATGGACATCAGTTCTATGCGCAGGGGCAGAAGGCTTGCATTTGGAATGCGTATCCTCAGATTTCTGACGAACAGGGTGAGGATGGTGCGCTCACAACGGATCACACCGCAGATGGACAATACGATACGCACCATGTGAAAGCAACCAGCGGAGAGAGTATGTTCATCAAGCCGGCAGGCATTGTGCGTCTGGATACCGGCAAGCTGCGCCCGCAGGTCAATGACCCCGATTCGGAACAGGCCATCACAGATGACCCCCATGTCAGAAGCTCCTATGAGATGCCGATCCGTTTGGATGAGGCGGTAAACAAGACCAGCAACGTCAATACCTTTGTGGTGAACTACAATGTTCCCTACTTCGGTACGGATATGGGTACACCGAATCCGGCAGTACCCAGTGAAGACGGACGTCTGGAGCAGACCGTCAGAGAGATCCGAACCGGTACATGGGAGGTTCCGGAGGGACTGGATGCGGAAAGAGAAGCGATTCTTCGAAACCATCTGAAGGTTCACGTGTATATTCTCACGTTGGAGGATCCTGCTGCGGAGAATGGCACCTACTATTACCCCGGTCCCGCAGATTACCAAAGTGCCGCTTCTGACATGAACGGCTGGCGCAGCCTTGGCAACGAGGGTGGCTACGGTCTGACAGACAATGTGACACTCAGTGTTCCGCAGGAATACATGAAGCACGTCTATCAGATCCGCTGGGTCATCAAGGCAGAGCCCTTTACTGATGGTGGCTTCAGTTACAATGAGGAGCAGGCGCCCATCTACTATCCTGTACCGGTTGGGTTCCGTCTGGACGTGGACGCAGATCCTACGTTGGATGGTAAGCAGGAGATGGATGATTGGGATCCTAATCGCTTGAATAAGGACGAACCGTCCCAGAGCGTAAAGGAGCATTCGGCGTACGTGCTGCTGCAGACATCCAAGATGGATATTGCCGGTATGTATCGCCATACCAATCATTTCGCTACTCTACACCCCAAGTATGACGACCAGAAGCATGCGGTAGTTTCCGCCCGGGCCAGAGCCGGTTTCTATGTGGACCCGGAGCTGCCTACGGTGGATCTGACCATTAAGACGCACTACTTCTCCGGCAACTATACCAACGGTTACGAGTGGAAGCCGTCTACAAACGTGGCACCCGGTACCAGTAAGATGCTGAAGTACCAGGTGAACTACAGAAATATCAGTCAGGCCATGGATCCGGGCGTTTTGGAAGATAATGTGACCGAACCTCTGGTGGCTGTGGCACTGCCGTATGTGTCTGTACTGACGGAAGAGAATTTCGAGTATATTCCCTATCGCGATTTGAATGCACAGGATGCAAAGAATGAGGACTACTATATTGGTAATAACTACGGTGCCAGTGAGGACGAGGCCTACAGGGTCAAAGAGAATCTGGATGAGAAAAAGCCGCTTTGGACCTGGTATATCATCGACGAGGACGGAAATAAACTCCCGGCAGAGGATGTAGAGGCCTTTATTAGCTTTACCGGAAAGCCGAAATTCATCAGAAAGCCCATTGACGATACGACGAATATCCGCACCATCGTCAACTTCCCCTTTAAAGGAAAGTTGGCACCGGGGCAGCAGATTGTCGTGGAATTGATGGCACCCTTTGAAGAAGCAGAGGGTAATGCAGTTCCCACAGATATGCTGCAGTGCAAGGCGCATGGCTTCAAGGTGGGTAACTTCGATCCCTATATCAAGGGCGGCGGCGCCTACGACAATCTGAATTACGAGTTTGACGCTTACGATGTCAACGACAACGGCTCGCAGAAGGATATGTGTATTACCCGCCAGACCAGTGCACTGATCTTCCAGACGGTGGAGAGTATCGTGCAGCGTAAGATGGCCACTACAGAGCTGGAGAGTAATGTGACCGGCCGCGCAGTCCCTGTACCGGAAGGTAAGAATTACGAGTACAGTATCTCGATGGTCAATAAGAGCGGCAGAACATCCTACAACAAGTTGGTGCTTTACGATGTACTGCCCTATGTCAACGATGTAGAGATCAAGAATCTGGATACCAATACACAGCAGCCGATCCCGCGTAAATCTCAGTGGAGAGGCTGGATCATTCCCGAGAGCCTGCAGGTCATGGCCTATGAGCATACCGACGGTACCACCGCGGAAAAGCCCTTGGATCCTTCGCAGTATGAGATCTGGGTAGGCCCTCTGGCCAAGACGGGCAACGGTAAGTTTGAAGTGCGTTCGCTGGATATCCTGCCTAAGCAGGAACCGCTGGCGTTGCAGGACACCTACGACAATATGCGCAGCGATGCACAGAAAGCCAGATATGGTCTGGTGCGTCTCAAAGAAGTGCTGAAGATGCCGGATGGCCCTGAAAAGGATGCAGTAATCAAGGGTATTGGCGCTGTTTGGCTGGAAGTGGATCCGAACTATATGATCACGTCCAACTCGCGTCTTCGTTTGGATTTCCAGATGC
The DNA here is from genome assembly GCA_020025345.1 of Oscillospiraceae bacterium. Taxonomy (GTDB): domain Bacteria; phylum Bacillota; class Clostridia; order Oscillospirales; family Oscillospiraceae; genus Vescimonas. The sequence continues at coordinate 17,007 of JAHHSH010000025.1, forward strand.
ATGAGCCTTTGAATCTGCCGGTATATCTGGGCAATGTGACGGCGGAAGACCTGAATGAGTACAACGAAATCGTGAAGGAGTATTCCGCATGGAATACCTTCGTGTCTCGCTGCCACGCAAGTATTCTGGAAAATGCCAGAGTCGGCGTCTATCCCAATGCCCCCTCGGGCAGAGGCTACATCGGCAGCTATGTCTGGGAGGATGCGGATCACAGCGGCGTACCGGACAGCGGCGAGGGTACCTACGGCATCGAGGAAAAGACCGGACGTATTCACTTGCAGGAAAAGACCACAGATTTGGACTTTGACGGCATGCTGGATGATCCCGGTATTAACGGTGTTGTGGTACAGCTGCTCAGCCCCAATGGTTACCCGGTGAACCGGGAGGGCCAGACCATCACTAAGGTGGACGAGGACTATGTACTGGCAGATCCGGAAACCGGTAAGCCGCTTCTGGTTGCCAACCCGGACGGCTTGGAGGTCTATCAGAAATCCAAGTTCGGCGGCCCAGTGGAATATGTGACGGAGAGCGATTACTACGGGAAAGAGGGATATTACATCCTCTCCAACCTCAAGCCCGGCGACTATCGCCTGCGCTTTGTGCTCCCGGAGAACTACAGTCAGTATTCCGTAACGACACGCCAGCTGGGTGCGGATCAGGCGACAGGCGTCACGGTGTTCCGTGACGGTGCGCCGATCTACGGCAACGCCAGTGTGCCTGCCGGAAATCCTGTTCCTGCGGATCGTCTGACAGTGCTGACAGATGTGATTTCTGTGGAAGCTGTCAATGAGTTGGATCTGCGGGCATACGATCAGAAAGTGACTGCGTATAACGTGGGTGTCGGCCGTGCCTATCCCTATGGCGGCACCGTCTGGTTGGATGAGACCGATGTGAACGGCAGCATCAAGAGCGATGGTAAGCTGGATGCAGGCGAGCAGACGCTCTCCGATATCAAGGTGTCTATCTATGATATGGAGGATCTGACAACGCCTTGCCTGGATGCCGATGGCAATCCTGCTGTCTACACGACACAGGCTGACGGCGATTACCTCTTCCGCCTCAAGCCCGGACGCAAGTATCTGGTGCGGACGGAGGATACGACGGCGGATCGCCTGATCAAGCCGACACCGTGGACATTTACCAACGATCCCACGCAGGCAGATCAGGATAACGACCTGTCCGCCGTTGCAGGGAAGCATGAGACAAAGACCTTCATGGTGACCATGCCGGTTGATGGAAGCGGAAAACCCGTATTGGGCGAGGACGGTCAGTCCTTTGCCGCCAATACCAATATCGATCTGGGCTACATCACTGCCGGCAGAGGCTTTTTGGGTAAGTTCGTCTGGGATGATCTCAATTATGACGGAATCATGGACGCCAACGAGCCCGGTATCCCCGGCGTTACCTTGACGCTGGAGGGGTACTATCTGGACAAAAACGGTGATTGGCAGCTCTTTGAAACGAGAGATCTGCAGACCAACGAAGCGGGCGCTTACGTCTTTGAAAACGTGATGAGCTACCACGATGTGGATGGAACGAAGTGCCTGACCGGCTATCGTCTGAAGATCGATCCGGCGAAGAATGTGGATCACTATAAGACGTACGCCATTACCCACTATCTGGCGGGCAAGGGTGTTAAGGACAGCGATCTGATCTCCGATCCCAAGAGCGAAAATCAGTATTACCTCAGCAATGATTACATCATCATTGCCGAAGATGCTGCCGAGGGTACCGACATCCAGTACCTCAGAAGTTACGGCGGTAAGGACTACGACATCAGCGATGCCAAGATTATTCTGGACTACGATGCCGGATTCGCAAAATACGAATACGGTCAGGTAGACGGTATGATCTGGAGCGATGATGGCGCAGACGAAAATCGCTACAACGGTATCTGGGATGCGGATGAAAAGGGACTTGCCGATGTGACGGTCTATCTGGAGCAGTACTACCGTGATGCTGACGGCAACTATCAAAAGGTGCACGACGGCGTTGCAGCAGATGGTACCATCCATGAGGCATTCATGAAGACCCAGACGGACAGCGAGGGTAAGTATCACTTTGAAATGGTTCCCCTCTTTGTGGAGATCGGCGGCGTGAAGATGTTGAGCTACTACCGCATCCGTGCGGAAGTGCCCAGCCAGAGCTATGCCGTGACCCGCTATCAGCAGACGGGGGCAGAGGGACAGATCAACAGCGACTGGATTACAAATCAGTACGATGCTGCTTCTGAAAATTACCTGACAGCGCCGAAGGAGGACTACTTCCTGCTGGCAAAGCCTGCCGGAGATCTGCAAAATGGTCCCTATACGCTGTCTCACGGAAAGAAAGCTTATGACATCGTTCATAAGCAGGGCGATGTGACTGGCTATGACGGCGGTCTGCTGCCCTTTGTACCTGCCAAGCTGGAGGGCGTCCTCTGGATGGATACGAATTATAATGGTATCCGGGATGGTGGAGAAACGGGCTATGCTAACCAGACGGTTCAGTTGGAGCGCTACTACTATGGCGAGGACGGCTGGACAAAGGATAGCAGCTTTGCAACCTCCGCACAAACCAATGGCGATGGCGCTTACAAATTCGAAGGACTTACTACCTATGCGGTGGTGGACGGCAGATACTATCTGGCCGGCTATCGTCTGCATTTGGAGAGCCTGCCGGAGAATTTGGCTGTGACTCGCTACATGCAGGGTGATGACCAGTCAGTGGACAGTGACCTGCTGGCAGAGAATCTGGCGCTGGTTCGTGCAGATGAATATCTGATTCTTGCCAAGGAGGCCGTGGCTAACACCACAGGCGGTGCATATAACTACACGGTGCGTGAAGTGAATGACACCTATCATCCCAACAAGAAGTACGATCTGCTGACGCCGCAGGATGTGTCCGGACAGGACGGCGGAGTGCTGCCCTTTGTACCTGCCAAGCTGGAGGGTGTCCTCTGGATGGATACGAATTATGACGGTATCCGAAATGACGGGGAAGCGGGCTACGCCAAGCAGACGGTTCAGCTGGAACGTTACTACTATAGTAATAACAGCTGGGTGAAAGATAACAACTTTACGGCATCTGTAAAGACCAGCACAGAGGGCATTTACAAATTCGAAGGACTTACTACCTATGCGGTGGTGGACGGCAGATACTATCTGGCCGGCTATCGTCTGCATTTGGAGAGCCTGCCGGAGAATTTGGCTGTGACTCGCTACATGCAGGGTGATGACCAGTCAGTGGACAGTGACCTGCTGGCAGAGAATCTGGCGCTGGTTCGTGCAGATGAATATCTGATTCTTGCCAAGGAGGCCGTGGCTAACACCACAGGCGGTGCATATAACTACACGGTGCGTGAAGTGAATGACACCTATCATCCCAACAAGAAGTACGATCTGCTGACGCCGCAGGATGTGTCCGGACAGGACGGCGGCGTGGTGGAACTGCCCAAGGATACTATCACCGGCCGTATCTGGGAGGATACGGACTACAATGGTCTGCAGGATGCTGATGAGCAGGGTATCGCAGGGCAGGAGATTCTGCTGGAGCGCTACTATTATCAAAATGGTCAGTGGACGAAGGATGCGGACTTCGCAAAGTCGGTCTTTACTGATGAAAAGGGTATCTACACCTTTAATGATTTGACCACCCATGTGATGGTCAATGGTAAGGCGTATCTGGGCAGCTACAAGCTGCATCTGGCGGGTATGCCGGAAATCTACGGTGCTACCCTCTGCCGTGTGGGCAGTGATCCTGTGGTGGACAGTGATCTGGACGGCCACGATCTCAGCTTGCAGCGGAACAAGGAGTATCTGATCCTTGCCGATGTGGCAGTACCTAATGAGGATGGTACTAGCTATCCCTTCACGGCGGTGGAGGTAGACGGAACCGTCTACGATATGCTCACCTCCGAGACCATTCGTCATAACGATGGCGGTCTGGTACCTGCCAATAAGGGCAAGGTGGAAGGCGTGATCTGGAATGATGCCGACTATGACGGTATTCGCCAGAAGAATGAGCCGGGTGTTCCCAACATTCCGGTGACGCTGGAGTGCTGGTATTTCGATGCTGCGGCGAAGGAGTGGAAAGCATATCCCGACTTCAACGAGGTTACGGTTTCCACGGATGAAAATGGTGTCTATACCTTTAACGATCTGCGAAGTTACGCACCCATTGATGGTGAAAATCGCATTTTGGGCTATCGAGTAAAGGTGGATGCTGTACCGGAGGAATACGGCATTACCTACTACCGTGCAGGCGGGAATCGCAATGTCGACAGCGATTTGCAGGAGCAGACCCTTTCCCTTGTACGGGAGAATGAGTATCTGATCCTTGTTAATGAAGCAACCGACAGCAACTATTCCGGTAATGTTACGATCCAGAATGCCGACGGTCAGGATATCACCTATGATGTGACTTCTGTGAAGACTGCGGCAAGCGGCCAGGACGGTGGTTTGGTGGCATTCCCCAAGGCCAGTATTACCGGCCGCATCTGGGAGGACGCCAACTACAACGGTGTTCAGAATGACGGCGAGTCGGGTATCGCCAACGTAACAGTGGCACTGAAGAGCTACTATTACGATAACGGTATCTGGCACGACGCGGATGGCTTCAGCTTCCCGGCTATCACGGTAACGGATGAAAATGGTGTTTATACCTTCACTGACCTCCCGACTTATGTGGAGATTGACGGTGTGAAATACCTTGCCGGTTACCGTATGGCAGTGGATGAAGAAACCGTACCTGCGGATTACGGTATCACTTACTACCGAGTGGGTGAGGACGAGAGCATCGACAGCGATCTGCGCTATGAGGACTACACGCTGCTGCGCCCCGAGGAGTATGTGATCTTGGCGGGTGAGACTTCTGCGCAAGCACCCAGCAAGAATTACACCATGGTGGATGTGACAGACAAGTTCCATGACGCTGTGATTTTCGATTTCCTGACAGCGAAAGGCCATAGCGGCCAGGATGGCGGTCTGGTGGCCTTCCCGAAGGCCAGCATTACCGGCCGGATCTGGGAGGATGCCAACTACAACGGTGTTCAGGACAAGGGCGAACTGGGTATGACGGGCGTTTCTGTACAGCTCCGGCAGTTCTACTTCGCTGGCGGTAAGTGGCTGGCAGTGGAAAACTTCATGAAGACCACAGAGACCGACGCTGATGGTATCTATACCTTTGCCAATCTCCCAACTTATGTGGAGATTGACGGTGTGAAATACCTTGCCGGTTACCGTATGGCAGTGGATGAAGAAACCGTACCTGCGGGCTACGGCGTTACCTACTACCGTGTGGGCGAGGATGAGAGCATTGACAGCGACCTGCACCATGAGGATTACACGCTGCTGCGTCCCGAGGAGTATGTGATTTTGGCGGGTGAGACTTCCGAGAAGACTCCTGCCGCGAACTACACCACAGTGGAAGTGACAGACGAGTTCCATAAGAAGGTCAGCTATGACTTCTTGACAGCGAAAGATCACAGTGGTCAGGACGGCGGTCTGGTAAGCTTCCCGAAGGCCAGCATTACCGGCCGTATCTGGGAGGACACCAACTACAACGGCGTACAGGACAAGGACGAGCAGGGTATCGCTAACGTAACAGTGGCACTCAAGAGCTACTATTACGATAACGGTACATGGCGTGATGCGGATGGCTTCAACTTCCCGGCTACTACGGTAACGGATGAAAATGGTATTTACACCTTCACCGACCTCCCGACCTATGTGGAGATTGACGGTGTGAAGTACCTCACCGGTTACCGGATGGCAGTAGACAGCGATACCGTGCCTGCGGGTTACGGCGTTACCTACTACCGCGTGGGTAAGGACGAGAGCATCGACAGCGATCTGCGCTATGAGGACTACACGCTGCTGCGCCCCGAGGAGTATGTGATCTTGGCTGCGGGGACTTCTTCCAAGAACTACACCACGGTGGAAGTCACAGACGAGTTCCACGAGAAAGTCAGCTATGACATCCTGACAGCGAAAGACCATAGCGGCCAGGACGGCGGTCTGGTAAGCTTCCCGAAGGCCAGCATTACCGGCCGTATCTGGGAGGACACCAACTACAACGGCGTACAGGACAAGGGCGAGTTGGGCATTGCAGGAATTTCTGTACAGCTCCGGCAGTTCTACTTCGCTGAGGGTAAGTGGTTGGAAGTGGAAGGCTTCTTGACGACCACGGAAACCACCACTGATGGTGTCTACACCTTCACCGACCTCCCGACCTATGTGGAGATTGACGGTGTGAAGTACCTCACCGGTTATCGGATGGCAGTAGATGAAGAAACCGTACCTGCGGATTACGGTATCACTTACTACCGTGTGGGCGAGGACGAGAGCATTGACAGCGATCTGCGCTATGAGGACTACACGCTGCTGCGCCCCAAGGAGTATGTGATCTTGGCGGGCGAGACTTCTAAGAAGGCTCCTGCTGGAAACTACACTACGGTGGAAGTGACAGACGAGTTCCACGAGAAAGTCAGCTATGACATCCTGACAGCGAAAGACCATAGCGGCCAGGACGGCGGTCTGGTAAGCTTCCCGAAGGCCAGCATTACCGGCCGCATCTGGGAGGACACCAACTACAACGGCGTTCAGGACGAGGGCGAGTTGGGCATTGCAGAAATTTCTGTACAGCTCCGGCAGTTCTACTTCGCTGAGGGTAAGTGGTTGGAAGTGGAAGACTTCTTGACGACCACGGAAACCACCACTGATGGTGTCTACACCTTTGCGGATCTCCCAACCTATGTGGAGATTGACGGTGTGAAGTACCTGACCGGTTACCGGATGGCAGTGGATAATGAGACCGTGCCTGTGGGTTACGGCGTTACCTACTACCGTGTGAGTAAGAATGAGAGCATCGACAGCGACCTGCGCTACGAGGACTACACGCTGCTGCGCCCCGAGGAGTATGTGA
>JAHHSH010000026.1 GCA_020025345.1 Oscillospiraceae bacterium
AAGGGAGATCTCGCCGGGTTTCGGTACGGTGCCGCCACCGGAGAGGGACACGGAAGAGGCGGTATGATGGGGCGCGCGGAAAGGCCTGCGTGTCACAAGCGGGTGGTGGGGATCGGTCAGCCCTGCCACGGAGTAGACCTCCGTTGTTTCCAGCGATTCCTGCTGTGTCATATCCGGCAGAATGGAGGGCAGGCGCCGTGCCAGCATGGATTTACCGGAGCCGGGAGAGCCGATCAGCAGCACGTTGTGTCCGCCTGCGGCGGCCACTTCCAGCGCCCGTTTCACGTTCTCCTGTCCCATGACATCGGCGAAGTCCGGCATGGCGGGGAGGTCATCAGAGGCGGGAATCCAAGGCTTGGCAGGTAAAATGGGCGCATCCCCGGCCAGGTGGGAGGCCAGCTCGGCCAGTGTCCTTACCGGGTAGACAGTAAGCCCCTCTGCCAGCGTGGCCTCGGCGGCGTTTTCCGCCGGGACATAGAGCTCCTTGATCCCCAAACGCTGGGCGCACAGAGCCATAGGCAGTACGCCGGTGATGGGACGCAGCGCCCCGGCAAGGCTCAATTCGCCCACAAAGGCGGCGTCTTGGGGCAGGGGCGGCAGCGCTTCGGCGGCGCAGAGAATGCCCAGCGCCATAGGCAGATCGTACACGGTGCCCTCCTTGCGCTGGGAGGCGGGTGCCAGATTCACGGTGATGCGGCTCACCGGAAATTTTCCGCCGCAGTTTTTGATGGCAGCCCGAACACGTTCCCGGGCCTCCCGTACGGCGGCGTCGGGCAGACCCACTACATCGAAGGCGGGTAAGCCACCGGACAAAAAGCATTCCACGCTGACTTCATACCCGTGCAGACCGTTCAGACCCAGCGAGCGCACGCTGATGACCATACCGCCATCTCCTTTCAGACTTCCAAATAGGATGCATACATCATACCATAAAACCGTGAAAGGTGGAACAGATTTATGAAAAAACAAGGAGAAAATATAGTTGCATCGGGCACTTTTATTATATTTTAAAAAAACTCGGGGATCATTATGGCGAAAAATATACAGAGGGTATGATAATTTTTGTGCACGATGAAGAAAAAATAGCAAAAAGGCGTTTTTTACAAAAATTAACATTTACAGCCGGAAGAAACTGTGATATTATCTGTGATGCTAAATATTCCGTACATATATTGTTTTATAAGGTATTCGTTTTCTGAGGTATTATAAAGCGCTTGTGCGGAACGTTAATATTTAAGGAGGCTCGTTCTATGGAAAGAAAAATGAAGTCCATGGATGGTAACAACGCCGCTGCGCATGTATCTTATGCGTTTTCGGAAGTTGCTGCAATCTATCCTATTACGCCTTCCAGCCCCATGGCTGACTTTGTGGACCAGTGGTCTGCAAATGGTCTGAAGAACATCTTCGGTACCAAGGTCAAGGTTGTGGAGATGGAGTCTGAAGCCGGCGCTGCCGGTGCTGTGCATGGTTCTCTGGGCACCGGTGCCCTGACCACCACCTACACTGCATCTCAGGGTCTGCTGCTGATGATCCCCAATATGTACAAGATCGCCGGCGAGCAGCTGCCTTGCGTGTTCCACGTCAGCGCTCGTACTGTGGCTACCCACGCACTGAACATCTTCGGTGACCACTCCGACGTTATGGCATGTCGTCAGACCGGCTTTGCTATGCTGTGCGAAGGCAACGTCCAGGAAGTTATGGATCTGAGCCCTGTGGCTCACCTGGCTGCTCTGAGCGGCAAGGTTCCCTTCATCAACTTCTTCGATGGTTTCCGTACTTCCCACGAGATCCAGAAGATCGCTGTCTGGGATTACGAGGACCTGAAGGATATGTGCGATATGGATGCTGTTGCTGAGTTCCGTGCTCACGCTCTGAACCCCGAGCATCCTCATATGCGCGGCTCTCACGAGAACGGCGATATCTTCTTCCAGCACCGCGAGGCTTGCAACAGCTACTATGATGCTCTGCCCGCTGTTGTTGAGAAGTACATGGACAAGGTCAATGCCAAGATCGGCACTGATTACAAGCTGTTCAACTACTATGGTGCTCCCGATGCTGATCGCGTCATCGTGGCTATGGGCTCTTTGTGCGATGTGGCTGAGGAAGTCATCGACTATCTGAACGCTCACGGCGAGAAGGTTGGTCTGGTTAAGGTTCGCCTGTTCCGTCCCTTCGCTGCTGATCGTCTGATTGCTGCGATCCCCTCCACTGTTAAGAAGATCGCTGTTATGGACCGTACCAAGGAGCCCGGTGCACAGGGCGAGCCCCTGTACCTGGATGTTGTTACCGCTCTGCATGACGCTGGCATGAACGACATCGTGGTGACCGGCGGCCGTTACGGTCTGGGTTCCAAGGATACCACTCCTGCTTCCGTGTTCGCTGTTTACAACGAGCTGAAGAAGGATGCTCCCAAGCACAAGTTCACCATCGGTATCGTGGACGATGTGACCAACCTGTCCCTCGAGGAGGACAAGAACTGCCCCAACACCGCAGCTCCCGGCACCATCGAGTGCAAGTTCTGGGGTCTGGGCGGCGACGGTACCGTTGGCGCAAACAAGAACTCCATCAAGATCATCGGCGACCATACCGACAAGTATGTTCAGGCATACTTCCAGTATGACTCCAAGAAGACCGGCGGTGTGACCATCAGCCACCTGCGCTTCGGTGATCACCCCATCCGCAGCCCCTATTATATCAACAAGGCTGACTTCGTTGCCTGCCACAACCCCTCCTACATCATGAAGGGCTACAAGATGGTCAACGACGTGAAGCCCGGCGGTGTCTTCATGATCAACTGCCAGTGGGACTTCGATGAGCTGAATCATCACCTGAAGGCTGATGCCAAGCGCTATATCGCCAAGAACAACATCCAGCTCTATACCATCAACGCCATTGATCTGGCTATCGAGATCGGTATGGGCAAGCGTAACAACACCATTCTGCAGTCCGCTTTCTTCGCACTGGCTAAGGTCATGCCCATCGAGGAGGCCATCGAGTACATGAAGGCCGCTGCTAAGAAGTCCTACCTGAAGAAGGGCCAGGACGTTGTGGATATGAACTACAAGGCCATCGATCTGGGCGCTACCGCCTTCAAGAAGGTCGAGGTTCCCGCTGACTGGGCAAACGCTGTGGATGCCGACGATGCTAAGGAGCTCAAGGGTAAGCCCGAGCTGGTGAAGATGGTCAAGAACATCCTCGAGCCCGTGGGTCTGATGGACGGCGACAGCCTGCCTGTTTCCGCTTTCGTCGATCACGTGGACGGCCAGTTCGAGCAGGGCGCTTCCGCTTACGAGAAGCGCGGTGTGGCTGTTTCCGTTCCCACTTGGGACGCCAACAAGTGCATCCAGTGCAATATGTGCTCCTATGTCTGCCCCCATGCTACCATCCGTCCCTTCGCCATGACCGAGGCTGAGGCTGCTGCTGCTCCCGAGGCTTCCAAGATCGTGGACGTGAAGGCCGGCAAGGGCAAGGGTCAGTACAAGTTCACCATCGCTATCTCTCCCCTGGACTGCATGGGCTGCGGCGTGTGCGTGGGTGCCTGCCCCGTCAATGCTCTGACCATGGTCAACAAGGAGGGCGAGCTGCCCCAGCAGGATGTCTTCGACTACTGCGTGGCAGAGATTGCCGAGAAGAAGGACGTTCAGGACAACACCGTCAAGGGCAGCCAGTTCAAGCAGCCCATGCTGGAGTTCTCCGGTTCCTGCGCAGGCTGCGCCGAGACCAGCTATGCTCGTCTGGTTACCCAGCTGTTCGGTGATCATATGTATATCTCCAACGCTACCGGTTGCTCCTCCATCTGGGGCGGCCCCGCTGCAACTTCCCCCTATACCACCAACAAGGCCGGTCACGGTCCCGCATGGTGCAACTCCCTGTTCGAGGATAACGCAGAGCACGGTCTGGGTATGTATGTCGGTCAGGACAAGATCCGTGAGGATCTGGCCGAGAAGGTCGCTGAGATCGCTAAGACCGCTGAGGGCGACAAGAAGGCTGCCTGCGAGGCATACCTGAACACCATGAACGATGCTGCCGCTAACCGCGAGGCTACCGACAAGCTGCTGGCTGCTCTGGCCGGCGACGAGTCCGAGCTGGCTAAAGCTGTTGTCTCCAGCAAGGAGTACCTGGCTAAGAAGTCCATGTGGATCTTCGGCGGCGACGGTTGGGCTTACGATATCGGTTACGGCGGACTGGACCACGTTCTGGCTTCCAAGAAGAACGTGAACGTGTTCGTGTTCGATACCGAGGTGTACTCCAACACCGGTGGACAGGCTTCCAAGGCTTCCAACATCGGCCAGGTTGCTCAGTTCGCAGCTGCCGGTAAGGAAGTAAAGAAGAAGAGCCTGGCTGAGATCGCTATGCAGTACGGCTATGTGTATGTGGCACAGGTGGCTATGGGCGCCAACCCCGCTCAGACCATCAAGGCCATCACCGAGGCTGAGGCTTACGACGGTCCTTCTCTGATCATCGGTTATGCTCCCTGCGAGATGCACTCCATCAAGGGCGGCATGATGAACTGCCAGAAGGAGATGAAGAAGGCTGTGGATTGCGGCTACTGGAACCTGTTCCGCTTCAATCCCACTGCCGACAAAAAGTTCACTCTGGACTCCAAGGCTCCCGCTGGCGGCTATCAGGAGTTCCTGATGAACGAGGCTCGTTACAGCCGTCTGACCCGCGAGTTCCCCGAGCGCTCCACGGAGCTGTTCGAGCGCAACGAGGCTGAGGCTAAGAAGCGCTATGACCACCTGCTGAAGCTGGTCGAGATGTACAACGACTAATTGCAGTCGCCGTACAAATAAGCGAAACCTAAGAGGGCGTCCCATCCGGGACGCCCTCTTTTTATATAGCAAGGAGATCTTACAAGGAAAAGTACAAGAGGAGTTTCTATCGGAGTACTGCAGACTGAAAGGTAGATGATGTGGCGGCAGTAATCCGTTTATTTTCCGGGAAATAATCATAAGAAACCGCAAAAATCTCGGTAATTTCCTTGCATTCCTTCGAAAATAATGTATAATGGGGGATACGGAAAATTTGAACTGGTAATTTCGACAAGAAAATGTGGCTCGCAAAGTGCTGCGGACTGCACCGAAAGATAGAAAGTGTAGTAAAGGAGTGCAGATATGGAAGAAAAGAGAACAAAAGAGCCCCGAATGCCGAAACTATGGGAGGCTTTGGTCACCCTGTTGTTTCTGGTAGGCATGCTGGCAATAGGCATTATGGTCTATGGCGCGTCTCCCCATGTGCCCATGTTTGTGGGAACCATCGGCGCGGCGCTGATGGCGCTGCGTCTGGGCTATAAGTGGGAAAAGATCGAGAAAGCTATGCTGGACGGTATCTATAAGGCGCTGCAGTCTATGATTATTCTGGCGATCATCGGTATTCTTACGGGTGTGTGGCTGGATGCCGGCGTCGTTCCCACGATGATTTACTACGGACTGAAAATTTTGTCCCCCGGTATTTTCTTTGTGGGCGCCATGCTGATCTGCTCGATCACCTCTCTGGCGACCGGTACCTCCTGGGGTACCATCGGCACCATGGGTGTGGCACTGATGGGTATCGGCTTCGGTCTGGGAATGAACCCCGCCATTACGGCCGGCGCGATTTTGTCCGGCGCTTACTTCGGCGATAAGATGTCGCCCCTCAGCGACACCACCAATCTGGCCCCTGCCATGGCCGGTACGGATGTGATCACCCATGTGAAGTTCATGCTGCCGTCCACCTGCATTACCTATGGTATTGCGCTGGTGGTGTACGCCGTGATGGGCTTTTTGCAGTACCACGGCGGCGACGCAGATCTGAGCAGCGTGGAAACGCTGTCGGATGCGCTGAGCAATATGTTCCACATCAATCCCTTGCTGCTGCTGCCTCCGGTGGTGGTCATTGTGGCGGTGGCACTGAAGATGCCTGCCATTCCCGGCATTGTTCTGGGTATTCTGAGCGGCGCTGTGGTGGGCTTAATCTTCCAGCCGGATTGCACGTTGGGCAGTCTCTTTACCTGCGGTATGGATGGCTTTTCCTGCGAAACAGGCATTTATGAAATCGACAGACTGCTCAACAGCGGCGGATTGATGAATATGATGTCTTCCATTTCCATGACCATCATCGCCATGATGTTCGGCGGTATCATGGAGGAGACCCATCAGCTGGAGGTCATCGTTGACCAGCTGAAGAAGATCGTAAAGACGCCGGCGGGTCTGGTTACTATCACCGAGGCCACCTGTGTGGTTTCCAATGCTACCATGCCTGAGCAGTATATCTCTCTGGTGGTACCCGGCCGTATGTATGCCGAGGAGTATCGCAAGCAGGGTTTGCACCCGGCTACCCTTTCCAACGCACTGGAAGGCGCCGGTACCGTGACTTCCGCGCTGATCCCGTGGAACACCTGCGGCGTGTTCATTCTGGATACGCTGGGTGTCGGCGTGGCACAGTATGGTGTCTGGGCAATCTTCAACTGGCTGATGCCCCTTGTGGTCATTCTTATGGCGTTTACCGGTCATGGAGTGGCAGATGCCGACGGTGTTCGTTTTTCCAAGAAGCGCAAGCTGGCTCGTAAGCAGAAGTAAAATAAGATAAAAAAACTCCGACCATCCGGTCGGAGTTTTTTCTGTGTAAAAGCAGATTGCTTTTGTCTATAAAAGAAACGTGCAGGTTAGGGCTGGAATTCGGGGCAGATCTCCTGAATCTTGGGCAGCATACCCCGCTTTTCGGGGGTCTGCGCCGGCAGCTGCCAGAAGTCGTGGGCACAGTAATTGTTACCCTCGATGATGGCGGGACCGTCGGGCGTGATGCCGATATCCCAGCCGATGTAGCGCATCTGGGGCACCTTCAGCGCTGCCTTCTTTACCATCTCGCAGGCCTCGAAGAACAGGGGAACCTGACGACCGATCAGCTTCACATGGGTCATGGGGTGCTCCTCGTAAGTGATGGCCAGAGAGCCGTCGCCGCTGACGCCGGGGGAGCAGATCTTGCCGGTCTCCAGATCCACGCGGCAGCCGAAGCCGTAGTTGTCCACCACGCGTCCGTTAAGACCGAACTTCTGGGTGGCGAAGATGACGTGGGGCACACCCTTGGCGTCCAGCAGGGTGATAAGGCGCATGCAGTTCATGGCCAGCGGATAGACAGCCGCATTGTCGGGGTGCTGCTCGAGCACCTTTTCCAGGAGCCATGCATCCTTGTTCTTTAGATCCTCATAGAAAGCGTCAAAGTCGGGGTAGTCCCGGCTGTCGATCTTCTGGCAGCCGTGGCCGCAGGAACCGGCAATGGGCTTGGAGAACACGATGGGATACTTCTCTACAAAGGCCCGTACCTCCTCCTTGGAGGCTGTGCGGTAGTTGACGAACTCGCGCTTGACGAACTCGGCAAACAGAGTGTTGAACTCATCCTTGTTGTTGAAGATGTGCTCATAGCTCTCGTCGTTGAAGAAGGTGACCAGCTTCTTGGAGATGATGCGTGTCACATAGGTGGCGCGCTGCTCGTCGGTCAGATCCCAGAAACCAAAGGTCATATAGTCATAGTATCCGGCGCCGAACTTACGGGCGCAGTGTACCATATCCATGGCAAGAGACATCTTACTTTTACCGGAAGCCTTGTGGGCGCGATCCAGCACCTCGGAGAACTTGCTCCAGCGCATACCGGAGAGGACACGCAGATAATATTTCAAACTCAGCATGATTTTCTACCTTTCAAAAAGAATATGATTATTGTACCACGAACAAGGGAAAATTTCCATCCCCGCAGAGGTATTTATTGCGGCACATAGACCCGCGGAACACGCCCGGTGATGCCGCAGGCGATTTCATCCACGGTGATGTCGGCCAGCTCTGCCATTTGGGGGAAGGTGATACCCTCGCCCAGCAGCGTTACCAGATCGCCGCGCTTCACGCCGGGGATCTCTGTCACATCGACCATGAACTGATCCATGCATACCCGGCCTAAAATGGGGGCTTTCTGCCCGTGGATCATCACATAGCCCCGGTTGGAGAGACGGCGGCTGTAGCCGTCCACAAAGCCGACGGGAATGGTAGCAACCCGGGTGGGCTTTTCCGTGACATAGGTGCCGCCATAGCCGATCTGCGCTCCGGCAGGTACGGTCTTTACCAGCACCACATAGGTTTCCCAGGTGAGGATCTCTTCAAAGCCAAAGGGCTCCCAGTCTTTATCGTCGATAGGGGAGAGACCGTAGAAGGTGTCGCCGGTGCGCACAGCGTCCAGCTGCATCTCCTGCGGGCGCAGCAAAAGCGTGGCGCTGTTGGCGGCGTGTACCATAGGAATATCGACACCCGCCTGCCGCAGCGCGGACACCGTGGCGGTGAAGCGCTGATACTGCAGGGAGGTTTCCTCCCGATCCAGCTCGTCAGCCCGGGCAAAGTGGGTGAAGACGCCGGTGATGCGCAGGTTGGGCATGGCGGCAATCTTCAAGATCTCCGGCACGGAGGATTCTTCTGCCGGGAATCCGATGCGGTTCATGCCGGTGTCCAGCTTGATATGCATGGGCTGCACCACACCGGCTGCCGCGGCCAGATCCTGCAGCAGCTGCGCCGTCTCCACGACGAAGATCGTGGGGGTGAGCCGGTGCTCGATGAGCTGCGGGAGCTGCTCATCCCAAGTGTCACCCAGCAGCAAAATGGGCTCCTCTGCGGCGCCTGCCTGTCGCAGCGCCACACCCTCCTCCCAGGTAGCCACGGCGTAGTGACGGACACCGCAGCGGCGGAAGGTTTCATAAAGACCGGCCACACCGTGCCCGTAGCAGTTGCCCTTTACCACGGCGATCAAGTCCGTGCCGGGGCGGATCTGCTGCTGTACGCGGCGAATGTTGCGCTCCAGACGGTCCAGATGGATGGTGGCCTGTGTACGTTGATGGATATTCGTCATAGTCTGCTCACTTTTCTCTCATCAATAGTGGAAGTCCCGGCCTTCTTCGCCAAACTCCGCCACGCGGATGCGATAGGCCTCCATGGCGGCCTCCTCGAAGGCCAATTTCTCACAATCTGCGCCCATCAGCCTCAAAAGATACTTGGTGAAGGGGGGATTGAGCACCAGCAGCGGCCCGGTGAGATAGGTGGCCAGCAGGTTGTTTTTCCGCCAGCCCTCCTCGGTAGTGGTCTCGTTGCGGCCCACGCCCTTCACTGTTTCGAAGAGCGCCTCGCCGGCCGGGAAGCCGTAGGTGTGACCGAACAGGCTCTTGAAGCCCACGATGTCCATATCCTGGAATTTGCCCAGATAGAAGCTGTTGTGACGGTTCATCATGTGGTACTCGGCGTGGGTCGGCAGGATGCCCAGCCCCTCCAAGCGCCAGCCTTGATCGTCCACGGCGTATTCGCTGAAGGCGTCCAGCGTATTGCCGGTAATGAGCATCAGCTGCCCCGCCTCCAGCTTGTGGAGCAGTTCTTCTTTCACGGGTGTCAGTGCGTCCACGACCAGAGAGAGGCCCTTTTCCGTGGTGCTGCCCAGATAGACAAGGGCGATGTCCTCGTCGAGGAAACGGGGACGGGACTTGAGGTCCGTCTCCACGATCTCCAGTTCTGGGCAGGACTGGTGCAGATAGCGAATGTTCATAAGATCACCGCAGAGATTGCAGATCTCCGGGAAGAGAATTTCTACTTTCATGCCTGTACCTCCTTGCCGCGCTCTGTGGCAATGGTTTTCATGTGGTCATAGACCTTGTAGGCTAGAGCCAGAGAGTCCGTGCCGTAGAGGATATACACATCATCCCCCGGCGTGTAGTGCAAAAGCTCGGCGGCCTTGAACTCGTCGGATTCGCACACGATCTTCTCCTCCGGCACACCGGCCATCAGAAGCCGCAGCCGATAGTCGGCGGCGCGGGCACCGGCGCAGACGATCTGCTCGATACTCTCGTCGGCCAAAAACTCGAAGTCTGCGTCGAAGATCCAGCAGGTGTTCTCCGACCAGTGATGAGTGTCACCCAGACAGTTCATCATCAGGAGAAGCTCCTTGCGTCCCGGGCGGTGGGCAATGTAGTCAAAGGCACGGGAACCGGCCAGAGCGTTTTTCTCCTTGGACATCTGGCGCACCAGCGTGACCTTGCCCACCTGCTCTTCGCTGTGGCGGCTGGCGGTGATGGCGCTCTCGGCCATCAAGGGCAGAATCTCCTCGTGGCTGAATCCCAGCTGCCGGAGGAGGGAGATCACGGTTACCATGTTGTAGACGTTGAAAACGCTGTCGGTAATGAGGTGGTAGTTGTGCTGTACGCCGTCCTCCCACAGCTCCATGCTGCCGCCTTCCATGTCCACGTTCTTGGCAAGATACAGGGCGTCGGGGGAGTGGAAGCCGCAGTCGCGGCACACGGCGCGGCCGATGTGGTGGTAGCGGCGGAACGCATAGTCCAGCTTGCCGCTGCACTTGGGGCAGATGCGCACATCGTCAATGAGGTTCACGCACTCCTGCGTGTCGCCCTCCATTTTGTCGATGCCGAAATAGACGCGCTCATTGTCCGGGGCAACGCCGGCGATGATAAGGTCATCGGCGTTCAACAGGAGCTTGGCGCTCTTGGGGATGGAGCGGGTGAGCACATCGGCAATGAAATAGGGGTGGGCGTTGCGCATAATAGAGTCGCGGAAAAGATTGGTGATGGCCACATAGGTGGGGGGCACGAAGGGGAAAATGCGGATGGAGGCCCGCTCGTCCACTTCGAGAACCGCCAGATCGTACTCCGGACGGATGCGCCCGGTGAGGGTGCAGCCACGGAGCAGTGCCGTGGAAATGCCGGAGGCGATGTTGGAGCCTGCCCGGTTGGAGAGCACCTTTTTGCCGGACTTTTCCAGAATGTCGCCTACGAGGTTGGATACAGTGGTCTTGCCGTTGGTGCCGGTGATGGCCACCACGGTGTCGGGTCGGCCGATGTAGCGCAGAAAATCAGGACACAGCCGCAGCGCCAGCGAGCCGGGAAAGTCCGTGCCGTTGTGGTGGGTGATCTTCAGCGCCGGAATGGACAGCTTTGCCATCCAGAGCGCAAAGAGAAAGCGCAGTTTACCCATAAAAATCGTCTCCCTTTTGTGATTTATCACAATTATTTTGTCTGTAAGTAGATCATCAGTGCGGCGATGTCCGCCGGGGACACGCCGGAAATGCGGCTGGCCTGTCCCAAATTGCGGGGCTGGATCTGCCCCAGTTTTTCCCGCGCCTCCAGACGCAGACCTTGGATGTTGGTGTAGTCCATGTGGTCGGGCAGGGGGTGCTTTTCCAGCTGCTCAAACTCCGCCACCTGCTTTTTCTGCCGGCGGATGTAGCCCTCGTACTTCACCCGGATGGCCACCTGTTCCGCCACGGCGGGGGAGAGGGTGGGGGCGTTGGGATCAAAGGCCATCACGTCCTCGTAGCTCAGCTGGGGACGGCGCAGAAGGTCAATGAGCCGCGCGCCGTCGCTGACCGGGGCTGTGCCGCGCTCCTCCAAAAGCCGGTTGAGCGCCGCCGTGGTGGGGACGCCGGTGTGCTCCAAGCGGTGGATCTCCCGCTCTACGGCATCGTATTTCTCCTCCACCTGCCGCAGCCGCTCGTCAGACACAAGACCGATGCGGTGGCCAATGACGCATAGCCGCTGATCGGCGTTATCCTGCCGCAGCAGCAGCCGGTATTCTGAGCGCGAGGTCATCATGCGGTAGGGTTCCTCGGTACCCTTGGTCACCAGATCGTCGATGAGCGTACCGATGTAGCTCTCACTGCGCTTGAGGATCAAGGGTTCCCGGCCCAGCAGCGCCATAGCAGCGTTGACGCCGGCCACGAAGCCCTGCACCGCCGCCTCCTCATAGCCGGAGGAGCCGTTGAACTGTCCGGCACCGTAGAGACCGGGGACGGTCTTGGTTTCCAGCGTTGGCCGGAGTGCCAGCGGGTCAATGCAGTCATATTCAATGGCGTAAGCGGGGCGCATCATCTCCGCGTGCTCCAAGCCCGGCACCGTGCGCATCATCTCCCGCTGCACTTCCTCGGGCATGGAGGAGGAGAAGCCCTGAATATACATCTCCTCCGTGTCAAGGCCCATAGGCTCAATGAAGAGCTGGTGGCGGGGCTTGTCGGCAAAGCGCACCACCTTCGTCTCAATGGACGGGCAGTACCGGGGGCCGACGCCCTCGATGACGCCGGAGTAGATGGGGCTGCGGTCGAGATTGTCCATAATAATGCGGTGCGTCTCCGGCGTGGTATAGGTGAGATAGCACACCGCCCGATTTTCAAGGGGGGTCTCCGTGGTGAAGCTGAAGGGCTGGGGGTGTTCATCGCCCCGCTGCAGCTCCATCTGGGAGAAGTCGATGCTCCGGGCATTGACACGGGGCGGCGTTCCGGTTTTGAACCGCCGTAGAGGCAGCCCCAGACGGAGCAGCGCATCGGTGAGCGGCCCGGAGGCGTGCATCCCGTCCGGCCCGGAATCCTCCACGCACTCGCCCACGATGGTGCGGCCCTGAAGATAGGTGCCGGTGCAGAGGATCACCGCCTTGACTTCAAAAACGGCGCCGGTGCGCAGCACCACATGGCTGACGCGGCCCTCGGTGGTGCGGATGTCCACCACTTCTGCCTGCCGCAGCTGCAGGTGCGGCTGCTTTTCCAGTGTGTGCTTCATCACCTGTTGATAGGTGCGGCGATCTGCCTGTGCCCGCAGAGAGTGGACGGCAGGCCCTTTGCCCCGGTTGAGCATACGGTATTGAATGCAGGCCTTGTCGGCTGCCTTGGCCATCTCGCCGCCCAGTGCGTCCAGTTCCCGCACCAAATGGCCCTTGGCGGTGCCGCCGATGGCGGGGTTACAGGGCAGGTTGCCCACGGCGTCCAGATTGATGGTGAAGCACACCGTCTCCAGCCCCAGCCGTGCCGCCGCCAGCGCCGCCTCGATTCCGGCGTGACCGGCGCCCACCACGGCAATATCAAATTGTCCTGCTAAGAATTCTTTCATATATCCAGCCTTCCTGGTTTTCGTTTTACATACTTATAATCTAATACTTTATTATATATGATTTGTCAATGGAAACGCAAGTGCTACTGTGAGAATGTACGAAAAAACTGTAAAGAATTTGTTAAATGTAACGGTAAGCCCTTGCGATTATTCCAGAGCAGTGCTATAGTATACTCATAACAAAATGAAAGGAGCGTGATATTACGATGCTGAACAAGTTAGTCAAGGGCGATCTGGACGATATGATCTTCGCAGGCTGCGATTGCCGTCCCAGTGAGCGCTAAGGAAACAGCGCGCAGACAAAAACCACGCCGAGGGGCGTGGCATTTTGCTTTTTATGGGGAAAATTTCCCCTCTTCATATAGAGATCACCCGCAAAGAAAAGCGGCACAGGCATTATGCCCTGTGCCGTCTTTTTTTATTTTCCCGGAAATCCCACCACACAAGAAGGCCGCACAGCAAAAGGAGCGTCCCTAAAATGAGGAGGGCGCAGTTGCGGAAATATTCCTGCGGCAGCAGAAAAATGATGGGGTCGGCGTTTGCATCGAGGATCCAGTTGCTCTTGCCGGGGAAGAAAAGTCCGTGGAACACCGTGAAAGCCCGGTTAAAGTTGATGGCCGACAGCAGGCCGATGAGGAGAAAGGCTGCGCCTAAGCCGCAGGCGCTCCAAAAGCCGGGGCTGTGAGAGAGGAAGCGATAATTTGCAAATCCCGCCTTTTTCCGCCAGATGGCAAGTCCTGCCAGTACCACAAGAGAGGTGGCGAGCACAGAGAGATCCAGTACAAAGAGAAAACGCACGTCGGCAAAGTGGGCAGCACCGCTGGTAGAAAAGGGGAGCACACCGGCGGCAAAATCCGACCGCAGCCCCAGACAGTAGTCCATCACATCGTCGTAGGCCGCAAGAATCTGCTCCCGATTGAGGCCCAGCACGCCCTCCAAGTGCAGGGGACCGATGTGCCATGCGTAGAAAGGACGCAGGAGCAGGGGCACGGCAATGGAACCGAAGAGTATCGCCAGCGCCGTGGCGATGGCGGTGAGGATGCTGCTGATTTTAGATGCCATAGAGAGCACTTCCTTTATAATCAACACAGGGGAGATTTCACGATCGATGCGGCAGGCGCACAATGGAAAATCCTGTCTGCATCGTATCACAGACAGGATTTTTTAGCAAGTATGGAAAAGATTACAGCCCCCACAGATCGCTGTCGCTGGTGGAGACGCACCGCGCACCGGCACCCAGCGCCGAGAGAATGTCGGCTTTGTCGCTGAGGAGTCCCCCGGCAATAAGAGGGACACGGATCTCCCGGCTGAGCCGCTCGATGACCTGCGGCATGGCACCGGGCAGCACCTCAATGGCGTCGGGCCGGGCATCCTCCGACTCCTGGCGGAGATTGCTCATGGCCTTGGAGTCGATGATGAATACGCGCAGCACCGACAGAAGTCCCAGCTCCCGGCTGCGCCGCACCAGATGGGGGCGGGTGGAGATGATACCGTCCGCGCCGCAGTGGTGCAGAAAGTCCACGGCGATCTCTTTGGAAGCCAGACCCACCACCAGATCGGCGTGTACCACGACCTTCTTCCCAGCCTCGTGGAGGCGGCGGAGCAGGCTTTCGATATTGAGAATGTCGCCGCAGAGCAGGAAAACCACCTCGCCGGGACAGGCGAGACAGGTGTCCAGCTGCGCCGGATCTTTCAGAGCGGGGACAACGGCCTGCCGCTCCATGGTGTCGATCAAACTGTGGGGCATAGGTACGACCTCCCAATGTGATACTATTATATAATATATGATATCACACCACAGCGCACCGTGCAAGCGTCAAGCGCTGCGGGTGGCGATCAGCGCCACACCGGTGCCGCAGATGCTGGGATCAATCACATCGCCCAGCTGCACCGGGGCAGTGACGTGGATGCGTCCCATAGCCCGGGCGACTTCTGCCACCTTATCCTTGGGGACGGGGGCAGCCGTGCGGACAGACAGCACGGGCAGTGCGCCGCCGGTGAGACGGACAGTGCCGGTGACCGTGCGCTCAGGGGCCACGCACTCCTTGCGGGCATAGTCGTCGCCGCGGCGGCAGGTGTTGCCGGTGACGGCGGTGACGGTTCCGTTTTCAATGGTGGCTGTCAGGGTGCAGCCCATGGGACAGCCGATACAGGTCAAAATACGCTCACTCATTGTGCGTTCCCCTCCTCAATGCAAAAGGTAATCTGCGCCGTGTAGCTCTCTACGTCCTCCGGACGCAGCGTGACGCTCTCCATCTCGCCGGGAGCCAGTACCCGCTTGGGGATGCGGCGCACCAGCCGATCATCTGCATAGACGCAGATGGCGGCATTTTGCAGGGGCTGTGCCACACGGAAACGGACGGTGACCGGGCCGTTCATGCTGTCGGGATGGAGATACTGGGGCACGGTGTAGCGCACGCCGTTCTTACCCACGAGGGGGATAGCTCTGCCATCTTCCACACCGTGGAGGAGATATTCGGCGGCGCTGCGTCCGGCCAGGGCGGCCTCTTGAGAGACGAAGTCCACCAGATCGTGGACGTGGAGCACGTTGCCGCAGGCAAAGACGCCGGGAATGGAGGTGGCCAGATCGTCGCCTACCTGCGCTCCGCCGGTGACCGGGTCCATCTTGACCCCGGCGGCGGTGCTCAGTTCGTTCTCCGGCAGCAGACCTACCGAGAGAAGCAGTGTGTCGCAGGGGATGTGCTGCTCCGTGCCGGGGATGGGGCGGCGCTTGTCGTCCACCTGCGCAATGGTGACGCCCTCCAGCCGCTTGTTGCCCTGAATATCCACCACCGTGTGGCTGAGCAGCAGGGGAATGTCGAAGTCCTCCAGACACTGGACAATGTTGCGCTTGAGGCCGCCGGAGTAGGGGAGAAGCTCCACCACAGCCTTCACATGGGCGCCTTCCAGCGTCATGCGGCGGGCCATAATGAGGCCGATATCGCCGGAGCCGAGGATCACAACTTCCTTTCCGGGCATGAGCCCTTCCATATTGACGAGACGCTGTGCCGTGCCGGCGGAGTAGATACCGGCGCAGCGCGTGCCGGGAATGTTCAGAGCGCCGCGGGGCCGCTCACGGCAGCCCATGGCCAGAATCACGGCCTGCGCCTTGATCTGCTGCAGACCCTCCTTGCGGCTGGAAACGGTGAGTACCTTCTCACGGGAGAAGTCCAGCACCATGGTGTCCAGCATAATGGGGATGTGGAGCTTTTCCACCTCGTCAATGAACCGCCCGGCGTATTCCGGGCCGGTCAGCTCCTCTTTGAAGGTGTGCAGACCAAAGCCTGCGTGGATGCACTGGTTCAAAATGCCGCCGGGCACGCTGTCGCGCTCAATGATGAGAATATCCTCCACTCCGGCGTTGCGGGCGGCGATGGCGGCGCTCAGCCCGGCGGGGCCGCCGCCGATAATGGCTAACTGTACTTCTTTCATTATGCCTGCACCTCCTTGGTATGGCCGGTCAAAAGACGGCTGTCGCCGCCGGATTTCGTCAGTTCCGTTTGGGGGATCCCCAGCTCGCGGGAGAGGATCTCCATGACGCGGGGGGCGCAGAAGCCGCCTTGGCAGCGGCCCATTCCGGCGCGGCAGCGGCGCTTCACACCGTCGAGAGACCGTGCGCCGCGGTGAATGGCGTCGATGATCTCGCCCTCGCTGATCTGCTCGCAGCGGCAGATGATCTGCCCGTAGGCGGGGGCGGCTTCAATGAGCGCCTTACGCTCCGCAAAAGGCAGGGAGCGCACGCAGACGATGGCCTTGCGTGTGCCGTCAAAGTCGGCTTTCGCCTCGGCGCCCAGATGCTTTGCCGCCAGTTCTGCCAGATATGCGCCGATGGCGGGGGCAGCGGTGAGGCCGGGGGACTCGATGCCCAGTGCCTCGAAGAAGCCTTCGGAGCTCTCGCCGATCACGAAGTCGTCTGCGCCGTCTGCCAGATGGGCGCGCAGTCCCGCAAAACTGGTGATGATGTCCCGGGTGGGCAGATGGGGGACGGAACGTTCGGCGGTGGCGAGAAGCTGGCCTGTGGCCTCGGCGGTGGTGGCCTTGGCGTCCTTGTCCTCCTGATCAATGGCCGTGGGGCCCAGTAGGAGATTGCCGTGGACGGTGGGGGTGACCAGCACGCCCTTGCCCATAGGGCCGGGCAGTTGGAAAACGGTGTGGTTCACCAAAGAGCCATCCTTCCGGTCCAGCAGGCAGTATTCACCCCGGCGGGGGATGATGCGGCGCTGCTGGGTGCACAGCTGGTTGTGGATCACGTCGCCATAGACACCGGCGGCGCTGATGACAATGCGGCTTTCAAAATCACCCCGGTCGGTGTGAAGAGTGAATGTGCCGTCGGCGTTGCGTTCTACCTGCTCCACGCAGGTGTCAAAATAGAATTCGGCACCGTTGTGCTGTGCGTTCTCCGCCATGGCGGCCGTCAGCTCAAAGGGACAGATGATGGCGCTGGTGGCGGCGTACAGCGCCGCGGGGATGCTCTTGTCCAGCGCAGGCTCCCGGCGGTGCAGTTCCTCACCCTCCAGAATTTCCAGACCCTCCACGCCGTTTTTGCGGCCGCGCTCCATTAGCTCCTCCAGCCGGGGACGGTCGGCGGCGTCGAAGCTGACCACCAGCGCGCCGCAGCGGCGGTAAGGGATGTCCAGCGTCCGGCACAGCTCCTCCATTTTCTGACTACCCTCCACATTGAACCGGGCTTTGAGGGTGCCGGGCTCGGCGTCGAAACCGGCGTGAACGATGGCGCTGTTGGCCTTGGAAGTGCCGGTACATACGTCCTCACTGCGCTCCAACAGAGCCAGCTTTACCTTATAGCGGCTCAGCTCGCGGGCGATGGAGCAGCCTACCACGCCGCCGCCGATGATGATCGCATCATACATTGCAATTTCTCCTTTCTCAAATACACCTAAAATGAGCGCAAAAAAAGCCATGCCAGAAAAGACCCGGATCCGCTCCGCGCCGATTTCTGCATGACTCAAACTCTCACTGCATCGCTATTTTGTTAAGAATAGTGTATCATTGCCGATAGGCGTTGTCAAGGGACTTCCCGGCGCTGGGAGTGGGCATCTTGACAAAATCTTAGCATAAAAGTATGTTATAATTATAATATAGTATGTCGAAGCAGGGAGAGGGGACGATTTTTTGAATAAACCAACGATCCGATGGCCTGAGGGCTGCATGAAACGCCGGGGGCTATTGAAGCGGGGCATTACTTTTTCCGTGCGGGATTTTACGGTGTTTGCGGTGCTTTTTATCGTGTCGGTGGTGCTGTGTCTGCTGCTGCGGCATCTGGATCCCAACAACGATACCAGATATGTGGCGATGATCTTTCTGCTGGATGTGTTTTTGACCGCCATGCTGACGGAGGGCTATCTTTTCAGTCTGTGTGCGGCGGTACTGAGCGTGTTGTCGGTGGATTACGTTTTTACCGAGCCATTTTGGCGGCTCAGCTTTGTGATTACCGGGTTTCCTCTCACATTTCTAGTGATGCTCATTATTTCCGTCGCCACCGGTATGGTCGCTAGCCGCGCCAAGCGCATGGAGGCTGCGGCGCGGGAGGCGGAACGGCAAAAAACGTACGCTAATCTGCTGCGCTCCGTATCGCACGACATCCGCACGCCTCTGACGGGTATTGTGGGTGCGACCAATGTGCTCTTGGAGCAGGAGAATCGGCTGGAGCCGCAGCAGCGGCGCAGCCTTTTGGAAAATGTGCGGGACGAGTCCCAGTGGCTTGTCCGCGTGGTGGAAAATATGTTGTCGATCACCCGTCTGGGTGCGGAAAATACGACCCTGCGAAAGACGGAAGAGCCGGCGGAGGAGATCATCGAGGGCGCGGTGGCGAAATTTTCGACCCGACATCCGGAGATCACTGCCGAGGTGGAGGTACCGCAAGAGCTTTTGATGGTGCCTATGGATGCCCTTTTGATGCAGCAGGTGCTCACCAATCTTTTGGAGAATGTGGCGGATCACGCCGAAACGGCCACAGAGGTGAGAGTCTGCTTGCGGCGCAGAGATGAGGCCTGGGCACAGATCAGCGTGGCAGATAACGGGTGCGGTATCCCCAAGGAGCAGCTCCACAATCTGTTTAAGGGCTTTTGCCCTGCAACGCAGCGGGGAGATATACAGCGGAATATGGGAATCGGTCTGTCGGTCTGCCACACGGTAGTGGAAGCCCACGGCGGCCGGATCTGGGCGGAAAATCAGAGCGGCGGCGGTGCCGTTTTTACAGTAGAATTACCCTTGAAGGAGGATGAAAATGAAGATCAGAGATAAGGTTTTAATTGTAGAGGACGAGCAGAGCATCAGTAATTTTATTGCCATGACGCTGCAGGCGAATGATTATGATACGCTGATCGTGCGCAGCGGCGCGGAGGCATTGGCGATGATCTCCTCCCACTGCCCGGATATGATTTTGCTGGATCTGGGACTTCCCGATATGGACGGCATGGAGGTGCTTCGGGAGGTGCGCCGTTGGTCGAATCTTCCGGTGGTGGTCGTCTCGGCGCGCTCTGCGGAGCAGGATAAGGTGGAAGCGCTGGACAGCGGCGCCGATGACTATCTGGTCAAGCCCTTTGGCACATCGGAGCTGTTGGCGCGGATCCGTGCTGCGATCCGGCATACCCGCACTACGTTGGCGAACAGTGAAATTGCTCAGTCCGGGAAATTTACCACCGGAGAGCTGGTGGTGGACTATGATAAGCATCAGGTGCTGATCCGCGGTGAGAACGCCAGGCTGACGGTCAATGAGTATAAGATTGTAGCCCTGCTGGGTAAGTATGCCGGCAAGGTGCTGACCTACGATTTCATCATTCGCGAGCTGTGGGGGCCGAAGGCTCGCTCGGATAACCAGATCCTGCGTGTGAACATGGCCAATATCCGCCGCAAGATCGAAGAGAACCCCGGCCGACCCCAGTACATATTCACGGAAGTGGGCGTTGGCTACCGGATGCGTGATGCCGATTAATCGGGGATTTCGGCAGAAAAAACGATTTATTGGGAGTGCCGGACTCGGTAGGAAATAGGCGTCAAAGAGATGTAAAAGGACGTTTAAAAAATGTTAAAAATAGGGAATTGCTGTAAATTTTCCGGAAACCAAATACAGATTTGTTCAAAAGGGAGAAAATGCAATTCACAATTTGTTCAAAAAATGAGCAGAAACCGCCGGTAAAAACTTGACATTCCGCCCAAAAAAAAGTATGATGAACATACCAAATTTGAGGAGGTAAACAATTATGAGCAAGAAGAGTACGCGAATTGCATACTTGGTCGCTCTGGGAGTCCTCGTGGTTCTGCTGGTGTTCTTGGGTGTCACCTATGCTGGCAAGCCCGCTCCCGTACTGGAAGTAGACGGAGAAATGGTACAGACCGGTACTCCGTTCGCCGGAACATTCTGGTCTCTGCTTCCGCCTATCGTAGCTATCGTCCTGGCGTTGATCAGTAAGGAAGTTTATTCCTCTCTGTTCATGGGCTGCCTGGTCGGTGCTATGCTGTGCACCCAGTTCGCTCCCTGGGAGACGCTGGTGCAGTTGGTCGGTGGAGACAACGGTATTGTTACTACCGTTGCTGATTCCGGTAACGTGGGTATCATTTTCTTCCTGGTCTGCCTGGGCATTATGGTTGACCTGATGAACAAGGGCGGCGGTTCCGAGGCCTTTGGCCGTTGGGCTACCAAGTCTGTTAAGTCCCGTGCAGGCGCACAGCTGATGACCATGCTGCTGGGCGTTCTGATCTTCATCGACGACTATTTCAACTGCCTGACCGTCGGCGCCGTGATGCGTCCCGTGACCGAGTCCCATCACATCTCCCGCGCTAAGCTGGCATACGTGATCGACTCTACTGCAGCTCCCGTCTGCATGATCGCACCCGTGTCCTCTTGGGCTGCTGCCGTTTCCGGCTACGTGCAGTCTGACAGCGTTAACGGCCTGCAGATGTTCATGAGCCAGATCCCCTATAACTACTACTGCCTGCTGACCCTGCTGATGATCATTGTTACTTCTGTGATCAATCTGGACTACGGTCCCATGCTGACCCACGAGTACAATGCACAGGTCAAGGGCGACCTGTTCACCACCGAGGAGCGTCCCTTCGCCGGTGCTGACGATTACGAGAAGCCTGCCAGCGGCAAGTCCTCCGTGATCGACCTGATCCTTCCTGTTGTTGTTCTGATCGCATCCTGCGTCATCGGCCTGATCTGGACCGGCGGCTTCTTCGAGGGTGTTGACTTCATGACCGCATTCTCCGATGCTTCTTCCTCCACTGGTCTGGCACTGGGCGGCATGATCGGCCTGATCTTCACTTTCGTGTACTTCTGGCTGCGTGGCTCCATCGACTTCGAGAAGAGCTTCGAGTCCGTTCCCAACGGCTTCATCCAGATGATTTCCCCCATCCTGATTCTGACCTTCGCTTGGACCCTGTGCGCTTTCACCCGTTACGGTATGTATTCCGCTAACTTCGTGATTAATGCCATGGCCGGCGCAGGCAGCCTGATGAAGTTCCTGCCCGCAGTGATCTTCCTGATCGGCTGCTTTATCGGTTTTGCAACCGGTACTTCTTGGGGTACCATCGGTATCATGGCTCCTATCGTTGTTAACGTGTTTAACTACGATGATCCTTCCCTGCGGACTCTGTGCGTGATCGGTCTGGCTGCAGCTTGCGCCGGCGGTGTTTGCGGCGACCACTGCTCCCCCATCTCCGATACCACCATCATGGCTTCCGCTGGTGCTCACTGCTACCACCTGAACCACGTGTTCACTCAGTTGCCCTACGCCATTACCGTGGCCGCTGTGTCCTTCGTGTCCTTCATCTTGGCTGGCCTGATCCAGAACGTTGTTATCAACCTGATCATTGCCATTGTCCTGATGATCGCCACCCTGCTGGTAATCAAGGCTATTGTTTCTAAGAAGCACGCTGGTGTCTTTGCTGAGATGGCCGAGGCCAACAAGGTTCTGAAGTAAGAGTACCTTTCTGGGAACTTACATAGCGTAAAAGCTAATAAAATGTGCGCCGCATATGCGGCGCACATTTTTTATACACAGGAATCGTAAAGTGTGTGGAAAATAATCCGCAAAATACCGGAAAACAAGGGAAGTCCCGCTTGTGCTGTGGTGTGGATAAGAAGGGGAGAGGGCAATATCCCTTGGAAGAAAATGCCGGGGAGAGCTTCCTGCGAGGATGTATTTTCTTGACTGTACGGAAAGACGGCTGCGTGGAAAGATGGCTGTGCAAAAAGGCAACTGCACGGAAAGATATTTACATAAAAATATGGCGCCTTCATAGCTGGTACTTACAAGGAGGCGTGCTTATTTCCACAGCTTTCTGTAAGCTGCATTGTCTACCCGCCTGTAGTTCTCTTGCCGGATACGGATTTCTCTTTGTGCAATGGAAATGGCTGACTGCGAAGAGATATGGCTTGGAGGAGAGACAAGGCATAGAGCCTGTGGATCGCGGTTCAGGAGGTTTGCTGTATGGCAGTTGCGGGAAAATACCGATAGAGAGCATAAAACGTAAAGCAAGGCGGAAGGAGAGAACTGCCCTGCAAAAAGGCCGGACGGCGGGAATTCCCGCCGTCCGGCCTTTTAGCTGTTTTTTTAGAAGTGTGCTTCTACGTACTTGTTGTACTTCTTGTGATCCATGGTGTGCTTGTAGGTGTTGCGGAAACGCTGCACGGTAATGCTGTTAAAATCCAAAACTCTGCGATACTTCAAAACACCGCCGGTAAAGGAGAGAATTCCGCAAATATAACCCACGGGAGCTGTCTTATAGCAGGTACCCACAAGAGCAGTGACGACCAACACGGAGAGAAATACGCCGGCAATCTGCTTTTTGGGGTGGAGCTTCTTCACATCCTCTTCAGACACAACGCCCTCCTCGATCATCGTCTTGGCAAATCGCTTCTGTACCCCGAAGAGGGAAATGGCGCTCAGTATACAGGGGGCCGCCACAAAGAAGGCGAAAAGTGTGATGCCCACATAGTAAAACAGAAGTACAGACTGATCCATAAATACAAATCCTTTCTTAGTTAAGCTAAATCTGACAAATCCTCACCGTTATCCTCGGTGAAGTGGAGGGGGAGATCGTTTCGTGCCGTGGCGTAGAGCATATTGGGGTAGGAGAGCAGGAAGTCCAC
>JAHHSH010000027.1 GCA_020025345.1 Oscillospiraceae bacterium
GTCATGTTTGCTGAAAAGGCTGAAGTGGAAGTCCACGGCGAAAACGCCACTTTGAAGATGTATGTTGCTTATCCTGTTCCCAAATTCCCCAACCTGGGTACGGATGGCACTATCAAGAATTTCAAGGTCACCTATGATGGCAAGACCTACACCGCCGATTCCGATATTACCTCCAAGCCTAAGATGACCGTTAAGACGAGCCAACCCGGCTTCGGTCTGGTAGCCGGTGAGAAGATCGACGCTCAGGTTCTGACCATCACCCTGCCCAAGGCTGCTCTGAATGAGTCCTTCCTCCCTGTCACCGCTTACGTCAATGTGTTCATGAACAGGGATGTAAACTTCAGAATGCTTCTGTCCGATCTGGTTTTGGAGGACACTGTCAAGCCCGAACCTCAGCCTGATCCCGAGCCTCAGCCCGAGGTTCCCGCCAATCCCCCTGTGGATGCAGTGGACGAGGCTACCGGCATCAAGGTCCACGCCAACAAGAATGTATTCACCGAATCCGTAACTCTGGTCGTGGATCCCATCACCAAGGGTGAGGCCGGCTATGATGAGGCCGCCAAGATCCTCGACAGCATTGGTAAGAAGTTCCGTCTCTATGACGTCCACTTTGAGAATCAGAATGGCGAAGAGGTTCAGCCTCAGGGTATGGTAACTGTTTCCTACCCCATCCCCGAGGGCTATGATGCTGCCAAGCTGGCTGTCTATCGCATCAACGAGGACGGCACCAAGACCAAGGTCAACGGCACCGTGGAAGACGGTTACTACACCGTAATTCAGAAGAGCTTCAGCACTTATGCTCTGGTAGAAGAGGGCAGCACTGCTCCCGAAACCACCCCTGCAACTCCGGGAACCACTCCTTCCACCCCCTCCGCTCCTCAGACCGGTGATACCATCAATATGGTTGCACTGATCTCTCTGCTGCTGGTATCCGGCGCAGCTATGGCTGTAATGGTATTTGAAAAAAAGCGCAGATCCGTAAAATAAAGGAGAAATTTTCATGCACACTACCGCCAAACGATTTTTAGCGATGTGCGGCATGGTAGTGATGCTCGTCCTTGTGGCGAGCATCACTGCTGTTCCCGCGTATGCTGCCTCCAACGGCATTTATATCGCCACTGTACACCCTCAGTACAGGAATCCCACTACCGGTGCGATTGAGGACTCCGGCGGTGAGAGTTCTGAAGTTCTGGGCCAGTCCATGACCGAGTCCGCGACTTACAAAAAGGCCCTTGTTGAAGTGGATGAAAACGGCAACACCTATGTGACACTCCGCCTGCAGCTGATGGACAATATCGTCAACCCCCGCTTCGATGTGGACGGTGCAGCTGTTTCCGCGACCTGTATGCAGGAAAACTATGGCGCCAACACGGCTGACTTCCGGATCCCGGTCAACAGTGAGTATTCCGTCATCCGCTGCAATATCTCGGTTACTGCTATGGGTCGTGATGTTATTTACTTTGTTACCTTGTCCGATCTGGTACCCGGCAGCGAGGATTTCATTACCAGCGTAACTGTTGCACAGCCCCAGCCGGAACCTCAACCGCAGCCGGAAACGCCCTCCGCACCCGAAACCAGTGCACCTGCTGAGCAGCCTGCAGGGGCTGAGAAGTCCGAGGAATCCCAAAAGCCCGAAGAGACCAAGAAGCCTGAGGAATCCAAGAAAACTGATGAAGCCAAAAAGCCTGCCAAAGACAGCGCAAAGAAACCCGGCATTCAGGAATTTGATAAGGACGGCAAAGCAGTCAACAACAACGAGAAGTCTTCCCATCAGAATCATCATATGCGCACCTTTGCCATCGTGGCAATTGTCGTGGTAGTCGTGGCCGCCGCTGGCCTTGGCGTCTGGTACTTTGGCTTCTTTAAGAAAAAGAAATAAGGGGGGAGCGCATGAAACGTATCGTTTCTCTACTGCTGTGCCTTGTCATGGTGCTGTCTTTGACGGCCTGCGTCAACCAGCACCCGGAAGAGCAGCAACAGCAGGTAGCAGACCCGGAAAACGTTCGTCTGATCGCCACTTCTCCCGCTGTCGCCCAGATCTGCAGCAAGCTGCATCTGGACTTAGTCGGCGTTTGCAATACGGCCAGCCCTCTGCCGGAGGAGTATGCCAATCTTCCGCAGGTAGGTATGCCTATGAACCCGGATCTGGAGATCGTAAAGTCTCTAGACCCGGACTACATCCTCTCCCCTGCCACACTGCAAAATGACCTCCAGCCCAAGTACGCCGGCATTGGCGAGGCCGCTATCTTCCTGGATCTCAAGAGCGTGGAGGGGATGTACGCCTCCATTGAGGGCTTGGGTGAGAAGTTCGGTCGTCAGGCGGAAGCCAAGGCGCTGCTGGACGAATTTGACAGCTTTATGGCAGACTTTAAAAGCACCGTCAAGGGCAAAGAGCCTCCGCGCGTTCTGGTACTTATGGGCCTGCCCGGCTCCTACATCGTGGCCACTGAGTCCAGCTATGTAGGCAGCCTTGTGAAGCTGGCCGGCGGCGAGAATGTCTACGGTGACGGCGACGGACAGGAGTTCCTCACCGCCAACACCGAGGATATGAAGACGAAAGAGCCCGACATCATTCTGCGAACCGCTCACGCCCTTCCCGATGATGTAATGGCCATGTTTGAAGAAGAATTCAGAACTAACGATATCTGGAAGCACTTCGCAGCTGTGCAAAACGGAAAAGTCTACGATTTAGACCCCAGCATTTTCAACATGAGTGCAAACTTCAGTTATCCCGAGGCGCTGCAGTCCCTGCAGCCCCTGCTCTACGGAGAGTAAACAAAAACGCCGCCGGAGTACCACAATACTCCGGCGGTATCCAAAAAGGGAGGGTTCCTTTTGATTTCCACCAAGAAAAAAGTCATATCCTTTGTTGTGACTGCCGTGGCCCTGCTGGGCCTGTTTCTGTTTGCCGTCAACACCGGCTCTTTGAAGGTAAGCCCCGGCGAGCTGCTGCGTGGGTTGTTTGTTGAATATAATCCCGATGTGGCTACCATCTACGATCTGCGCTTCCCCCGCATCCTCATTGCCATTCTGGGCGGCGCTTCTATGGCTGTTTCCGGCGTGCTGCTGCAGGCCGTGATGAAAAATCCTCTGGCAGACCCCGGCATCATCGGCATCAGCTCCGGTGCCAGTCTGGTCGCCGTTCTGATTACAGCTTTTTTTCCTTCGCTCTACTTTTTCACCCCGCTCTTTGCATTTCTGGGCGGTATGCTGGCCTTCTTTCTGGTGTACAGTCTGTCCTATAAAGGCGGCTTGTCCCCTTTGCGCATCATCCTTGTGGGCGTCGCCGTCAACGCCATGTTCACAGGTCTGATGGGTGCCTTCAATTCCGGCACCGGCTCCAATTTTTCCGGCGTTGCAAGCATCGTCAACGCCAACATCACAATGAAAACCTGGGACGATTTTGAAACCCTTTTCATATATTCGATCATCGGTCTGGTTCTTAGCTTCTTTGTCACAAACCAGTGCAATCTTCTCCAATTAGAAGATAAAACCGCTCGCTCTCTGGGTGTCAACGTGACCCGCAGCCGAATCCTTATCTCCATCATCGCCGTGCTGCTGGCGGGTATTTCCACCGCTGTCATCGGGCCCATCAGCTTCTTAGGTCTGATCGTCCCCCACATCGCGCGGCTTTTGGTCGGCAGTAATCACAAGCTGCTCATTCCCTATACGATCCTGCTGGGCGGCTTTACCTTCCTGCTGGCCGATACGGTGGGCAGAACCATCGCCTATCCCTATGAAATCAACGCCACGGTCATCATGTCCGTCATCGGCGGCCCGTTCTTTATTCTGCTTTTGAGGAGGTCGAAACAATCTTATGGCAACTGATGTATTTAAGATCAACGGCCTTTCCTTTGCCTACGGAAAGCACGAAGTATTAAAGGAACTGGAGCTGACCATCCATGAGGGCGCCATCACGACGCTGATCGGTGCCAACGGCTGCGGCAAGAGTACCCTTTTCAATTTGATGACCAAGAATCTGAAGCCGGATACAGGCAAGATCTCCTTGTACGGGGAAAATATTGCCACCTGCCGCATCAAGGATTTTGCAAAACAGGTAGCTATCGTCCACCAGTACAATACAGCGCCCTCTGATCTGAGCGTTGAAAAACTGGTTGCCTACGGCCGCACCCCCTACCACACCATGGGTCTTTCTCCCGATCCTGCTGAGGACGAGAAGAAGGTGCAGTGGGCGCTGGAAATCACCAACACCACCGCCATCAAGGACAAGCCCATCACAGAGCTATCCGGCGGTCAGAAGCAGCGTGTCTGGATCGCTATGGCGCTTGCGCAGGACACCAAGGTGCTCTTTCTGGACGAGCCGACGACTTATCTGGATGTGCGCTATCAGCTGGACATCCTGCGCCTCATCAAGCGTCTGAACCGTGAATTCGGCATCACCGTCATCATGGTGCTCCATGATATCAACCAATCTTTATATTACAGCGATGAAATCGTCGCCATGAAGGGCGGCAAGATCATCGCCCATGGAATTCCGGAGGAAATCATCACCACGGAGCTTGTCCGCGAGGTCTACGATGTGGACCTGCAGATCCGGACGGTGGACGGAAAGCCCTTTGTTATCCCTGTATAAGATCCCCGGTAAAGGAGAAAAACTATGAAACTCAAGAGAATTATTTTTGTGGTATTGGGCTGCCTCTGTTTAGCCCTGGGCTGCATCGGCATCGCACTGCCCATCCTGCCCACCGTCCCCTTCTTTCTGGCCACGGTTTTCTTTTTCGCAAACAGTTCCCAGCGGCTGCACGACTGGTTCGTAGGCACGAAGATGTACAAGAAGCATCTGGAGTCCTATGTCAAGAAAAAAGGAATGCTGATGAAGACCAAGGTCACCATCGTGTCCTCTGTGACCATTATGATGGCCATTGGATTTATCCTCATGTTCCGCAAGGAAATCTATATTCCCTGCGCCATTCTGGCCGTGGTCTGGATCTGCCATGTCGTGTACTTCTTCTTTGGCGTCAAAACCATTTCCGAGGCACCAGAAGTTCTGACGGAACAATAAGATAACTTCTACCGAAATGCGCCATCTCTCCCCATTTAAAGAGGAACAGCGGTTCTGACCTTCTGGTCAGAACCGCTGTTCCATTATCTTTTTCTTTTAAGACGTACTCTGCCGTCAGTCATTTTCCACAGCGTTCTTAAACTCCTGCTTGATCCGTTGCAGCAAAGCCGGGTCATCAATGATGTCCTTACCGGTCATCGCAAGAGCGCAAACATTCTTTTCCAATGCCGCTTTGGCGGGTTCGCGCAGCGTGGCATCTCTGAATTCTGCGGTATGCGTTGAATAGCACTCGCCCGGTGCCGTAATATCAAACGACGGGTGGATGGTGGGGCAAACGTGGCTGACATTTCCCACATCTGTAGAGCCGTTCGCCTCGCCCGCCTCTTCAATTTCTGTAATTCCCATCTCGTTCCAGTTTTTGATCAAACAATCCTGCAGCGTATGGTTGGTGAGCAAGTTATCATAGCTCGCCTCAAAGTTGGAAATCTCCACCTTTGCACCGGCAGCCAGCGCACCGGCTCTGGCGCAGTCGGACACTCTGCGGCTCAGCTCTTCCAGATAGGACTTGCTGGTGGCACGGACATAAAAATCTGCTACCGCAAGCTCCGGGATCGTGTTGGGCACTACGCCGCCTTCCGTAATGATGCCGTGGATTTTTGCCGTGGGCAAAATCTGCTGGCGCAGAAGGCCGATATTATTAAAGGTCATAATGCAGGCATCCAGCGCATTGATTCCCTTTTCCGGTGCGGCAGCTGCATGGGCAGCCCGTCCAATAAACCGGAAACGAAGCGCTTTGATTGCATAGGAACTGCCGCTTTTTACATTGGCGCAGAAGGGATGGGAAATGAGCGCCACATCCACATCATCGAAAGCGCCCTTGTCGGCGTATATTACCTTTGCCCCGCTGGTCTCCTCTGCCGGAGTTCCGATCACAACAATTCTGCCGGAAGCGTCCCCCATGTTTTGTGCCAGATGAATGGCAGCGCCCGTGCTGAGCGTACCGAGAATGTTGTGTCCGCAGCCGTGGCCCACCTCCGGAAGAGCATCGTACTCCGCCAGAAAAGCGATCGTCGGCGCGTCTGCACCTTTTACAAACTCTGCACGGAAACCCGTTGCAACGCCCAAGTAGTTTCTCTCTACTTTAAATCCGTATTTCTCCAGCAGTGCCATATGCGCCTGCGAGGATTTCTCCTCTTCATATCCCAGTTCGGGATGGTCATAGATGTATTGACTCAGCGCAAGCAGATCCTGCTTAAGCTGCTCATCTACCTTTTTCAGCACGCTTCCTCGCCTCCTTTAGAACGGCCCGAAGTTGATTGCGGTTGCCAGCATAATAAATGCGGTTTGCACCAAAAACAGAATACCACCCAGAGGCAGCGCGAACTTATACCACTTATCCATGGGAAGCTTCATCATACCGCACCATGCAGCAACACTGGTGGGCCAGATCATATTGGAGAAGCCGTCACCGAACTGATAGGCCAGCACGGTCACCTGACGGGAAACGCCTGCCATATCGGCAATGGGGACCATGATGGGCATACTGGTCATTGCCTGACCACTGCCAGAGGGAATGAAGAAGTTCAACAGGTTCTGAGTAACCAGCATCATAAAGGCAGACAAATACCTGTTGCCCGTGTTCGCAATGCTCATGATTGCATTGATGATGGTATCCACGATCATGCCGTCCTGCATCACGCGCAGGATCGTATTGGCCAGGCCGCACACGAGGACACCAAACATGATGTCTCTACAACCCTCAACAAAGATCTGTGCAATCTCGCTGAAGCTGTATCCCTGAATAAGGCCCACCAGAATCATCATGCCGAGGAACAGACCGGCAATCTGATTGATATACCAGTCAAGCTTGATAGCGCCAAACATAATGAGAATCACGGTGACGAGGAACAGCAGCATGCAGATCTTATGCTTCGTTGTAAACTCAGTCTTCATCAGCTCCTCTTCGGACATACCCTCAGCACCGAGCTGGATTCCCTTAACGATACTGCGGCTGGGATCTCTCTGCACCTTCGTTGCATAGCGCATCACATACACGATAGATACCGTGATAAAGACCACGAATACAATGCATCTGAACCACACGCCGGAATACATGGGCAGCTCTGCAATCGTCTGCGCCACGCCCACGGTGAAAGGATTCAAAGTTGCAGCAGCAAAACCGGTGATTACGCCCACATATACAATGGCGCCGCCTACCAATGCGTCATATCGCAAAGCCACTGCAATCGCCATAAAGACAGGGATCAGGCCGTAAGTCTCTTCAGTCATGCCGAAGATAGAACCGCACAGGCCGAAAACCAGCATGAACAGCGGGATGATAAAGGCCTTGTGTCCATGCAGTTTTCTGAGCATAGCGCCTACAGCAGAGTCAAAAGCGCCGCACTTGATCTCCATGTACACAAAGCTATAGGCAAAGAAAATGAAGAAAATGATACCGGCACTGCCGACCATACTCTCCTGTACCAGCGTCAGCATTCTGAAAAGGCCCACCGGATTACTGTCCACAGGGTGGTACGATCCGGCAACGACCAGAGTTCTTCCGGTAACTTCATCAACTGCTCTTTCAAATTCACCCGCCGGAACGATCCAAGTCAAGATCGTTACAAATACGATCATAATACCCAGAACGACATATGTATGCGGGATTTTAAATTTCTTTTTCTCTTCCATCCTCATACTCCTTATATAATATTATTCTGTGCCCACAGTCTGCAGGTGCTTCATGCTGCCGTAGCGTTTGGTGGCTTCTGCATACTCGTCTTCGTCATAAAACTTACACTTGCCGGTTCCAAAGTCTTTTGCAGTTTCCACCAGAAATCTGGCTGCCTGCTCCACATCCGCGAACTGCGTTGCACCCGTAGCACATCCTGCAACAGAACTCTGCGTAACAATCGCCAGACCTACTGTCGGCGCCTTGGTAGCCGTGGCCGGCTGCAGAATACTGTTCAGGTGATAGAGGTTGTTTCCGTAAGGTGTGATGTCCAGCGTCGTCAGTGCAAGAACACCGGGAAGCTCTCCGGTCACCCGCTCCATGATGTCCAAAAGGCCATCACTGCATCTCAAGATGTAGCCTTCCTTGACAACAGGGGTAATGGCAATACCTCTCTTATTATAGATTCGGTTGCCCTTGGTGGTATCGACGGACACAATCGCATCCAGTTCATCGGATACCTCTTCATTGTTCACCTGTGCCATTTCTACCGGAGAATCCATAAACGGAACAGGGAAATGTGCACGCGTAGGTGCATCCGGGCAGACATGCGTAGAGATAACGACATCGCCATCCAGGAAATCGCCCTTCATCTGCATATCCAGAAGCTTCGCCGCTGCCGCCAGCGCTGCCAGAGCACCATCACCATCCGATACAAAGCCGGTCACTTCGGGTCTTGCACCAAGACCGCCAAGGCGTCCCAGCAGTCCAAGTGTCGGCGCATCGCCGCCCTTACTCTTACCTCTCTTACCCGGCACCCGGACCCGAATCATATCGGTCTTACCCTTGGGCCCATGCAGCGGATAAACCGTTACATCTGCCTCGGGATTGACAGATAAAAGGTACTTTTTCACATCTTCGCCGTTGGCATACTGAGAGTCCAAAATGTCGAACAAATCTATCATTTGCTTCAGCAACATAACTCGTTCTCCTTCCACATATTTATTACTCTTATTTTAGGTAATTGCTAAGTTAAAGTCTATGTTTACATGGCCCGAATAGTCCGCCATATTTTCGGTCATATTGTACATCTTGTCTGGAAGAAAATCCCATTTCCTCTTCCATTTTATTGTGCAAAGTGTTAAAATAACGGTATCCTTTTACATGGAGGTCATCATCGTGTCCATAACTATCAGAGATGCACTTCAGCTGGAAGCTTACAGCAGCTGCCAACTGATTGCCGGCAAAAAAGGAATCAATAACATTGTACTATATATGGACTCCATGGAAGTACCGGATATTCAGCCATGGCTGCGTGCCAACCTTTTGATGATAACCACAGGTTACTCCATAAAGGACGATCCTCCGGCTCTAAAACAGCTCGTACAGGACCTCCACAATACCGGCTGTGCCGGGCTTGCCATCAAAACAAGATTTCTCGGTTCGATTCCTCAGGAAATCATCGATGAAGCAGACAGCCTGTCCCTTCCCATCATTCTTATTCCGGACAGCACATCTGTAGCATCGCTGGTCCTGCCGCTCATGAATATGATCTATGATGACCAGAACATATTTGTCCAGAGCAAATATTTCTTCATTGATCTCATTTCCCAATCGATCCACTCCGAGCAAGAGGCCAGGATGCGCGCAGAAGCCATGCATTGGCCAAAGCCGCCCATGAAACTGCTGCTGTTCAGGAGGAACACCTCTCCGGTCAAGGACGAACAACGGCAGTATTATCGTCAGGAGCAGGAGCTGATGCAAAAAATCTACCGCAGAGTAATCGAAAGTATTCCCGCGCCGCTGCTGCTTCCCATCAACGACAACATTATTTTGCTCGTACCGGATACCCCCACGCCCGATCTTCAGTCCTTCTGTGCAGAAATGCTGGATTATTTTAACCACACACTCTCCATGGATGTGACTATCGGGATCTCCGACACCTTCCACTCCTATACCCGACTACACACCGCCTTTCAAGATGCTGTGGATGCTATTAAAATCGGCGAAATTGAAGGCACGGATCAAAAAATTGTTCCCATTGACCACTTACGCTTTGAACAGGCTCTTTTGGAATTCAGCTGCAATAGCCGTCTCAAAACCTACATTGAAGGCGTCTTTGCCCCTCTGGAGAAATATGATTCTGAGAATAACGGAAGTCTGGTTGATACGATGCGTATCTTTGTCAAAAATCTGGGTTCAAAAGCTAAGACATCGGAAGATCTTTTTCTCCATCGTAACTCTCTCATTTACAGGATCAAAAAAATCGAAGAAATCACCGATCTTTCTCTAAGTGATAAAAAAACGATCTCCAACCTGTCGCTGATTTTCAAAATATACCCCTATATCGAAAGTATGCAAGACTGCATCTCTGAACGATTCCCCGATTAGTCGTTAGACTCTGCCTTATCCATAAGCCCCCCTAAAACAGGATTTTATCCGGAGCGTACACATCATAAAAAGTCTGCACACCCTCCCGATGGGAAGATGTGCAGACTTTTTTCATTCCTCCTACCGAAGCCGCGCACACGCATATGTATCTATGTGCAGATCCAGTAGACGCATAATTTCCAGTTCGTCCAGTGCATCCTGCAGCGCATTGTGGGTTTCCCGATAACTCCTGTCCCCCCGCAGCATCTGCAGCATCGGCTCTACGCCGTAATTGCATTTCAGCCTGCCCGTTTTGCAGCAAGGCGCATCCCGTGGAATCTTTGCATTGTGCTGCCGATAGGCCGCAATGCGAATGATGTCATACCAGCAAAAGGAGGACAGTTCCTCCAGATGGCCATAGTCAAACCGGGCATTATACGCAAAAATGGCTTTGACGCCATGCCGGAGCAGCCACGCCTCCAAGTCGGCCATGGCCTCTTCCCGGCAGCACTCTATGGCCTCGCAGCCGCGGAGATGCAATACATAGGAAAACATTCCGCCGACTTTATGTTCCGGGGTCAAAATATAATACTTTCGATCCACCGCCTGAAATGTGACCGCATCTGCGATCACAACGCCAAGGGACATGACCTCATTATCCCAATTTGTCTCCGTATCAAGAACGGCAATATAGTTCTTTCCTGCAATTCCCACGCCTTGTGCCTCCTGTATCTGTCTATTGCCCGTTTCAATCATCATTTGTTGCTCTCCAGATGGATGCCCAGCACCTCCGGCGGATTGTTGATTCTCGGGACAAAAACGGCATTGCCGATCCCCTTGCTCACAAGGAGCCTGTTCTCATAGAGTCCGTCCGTATATTTTGGGAAAAGCCCCTGTCCGGGGGCAAGCATCCCTCGATTGAAAAAGCGCCACTGTCCGCCGTGGGCGTGCCCGGAAAGCACCAGATTCACCGGAAAAGGCCGCACATACCGATCATAGTATT
Source organism: Oscillospiraceae bacterium (assembly GCA_020025345.1). Classification (GTDB taxonomy): domain Bacteria; phylum Bacillota; class Clostridia; order Oscillospirales; family Oscillospiraceae; genus Vescimonas. The sequence goes on from JAHHSH010000027.1 coordinate 11,068, forward strand.
CCGGGTGGTGGCACAAAAGGAGCTTAAAACCGGGCAGCTTGGAGAAAGACTCCAACCACTCCAGATCCGGAATCTGCTCTTGCAGGTGCCGCCGGATAAATCCCTGTTCATATAGCGCAGAGGAAAGCCCACCGATCCAAACATCTTGATAGGCAACCGATGCATTGTCCAGCGCCACAGCGCCTGTCGCTTTGATGGACGCCAGCAGATCGCCGGGAAAGCGCAGGTCGTGATTGCCAATGGAACAAAACGTAGGAAACAGCCGTGCGCTGCGTTCTAGGAAGGAAAAACCGTCCTCATATTGCTCTTCATCCTGCACAAAATCGCCGCCCATCAAAACGGCATCCGGCTTCATATCCCGCAAAAGCGCAAGGATCAGGTCATTGGCAAAGCAGTGCAGATCCGAGACAAACGCAAAATAGATATCTCTTTCAATGGCTGCCGGAATTCGAAACTCCGTCAGCGTAAGCTGGTTTTTTTTCATGCACTGTCCTCCTTTTCTAAATTTCCACGACCATGGCAGCACACCACATCTGCTTATTGTCGGCGCATCAGCCGCTTCATTCCTTGTTCTAAGCCTTCCCGGGTGAGCTGGTACATATCCAGCAGTTGGGCAATGTCCCAGCGCGTCTGGCAAAGGCCCCCGCCCTGCCGCGGAATGGCCATGGGATTGAGCCAGATGAGATAGGGATACTGCCGCTTAAATCGCTGCAGCCATTCAAAGCCGGAGGGCGAATAGGTTCCCTGCCCCCAGTGGAACTCCTTCTCCCACAGCTCATAGGGGTTCATAGTAGCGTCCCCTACGATGATGACTTTATAGCTGCTGTCGAAATTTTTCAGCACCCATTCCGTATCCACTGCATCCCCCCACCGCAGTCTCGGGTCGGTGTACAGGTCTTGGAAAATACAGTTATGGAAATAGTAGGTATGAAGTTCCTTAAAGTGGTTGGCCTTGGTCGCCGCCTGAAACAGCATACTGCAAAGGCCGGAATAGTATTCCATCGAACCGCCGGAGTCCATCAAAAGCAGTACCTTGATGGTGTTCTTCCGCGGCTTTTGGTAGCGAATGGTAAGAAGTCCTCCCTTGTCGCCGGTATCCCGGACGGTGCCGTCCACATCCAGCTCCCGTTCGCTGCTCACCACCTGCGCCGAGAGCTGGCGCAGCGTGCGAAAAGCCATCTGAAACTGGCGTGTATCCAGTGTATTGTCCTTTCGGAAATCCCGATAGATGCGCTTCCCCGCCACCGCCATGGCCGTGTGATGGCGTCCCTGTCCGCCGATGCGGATGCCGTTGGGATGCCAGCCGCTGTTGCCCCAAGGAGTGAAGCCCTGTGTGCCCACCCACTTGTTGCCGCCGTTGTGCTGGGAGATCTGCTCTTGCAGCCGCTCCTCCATCCGACGCAGCAACTCCTCTAAGCTCTCGTCCTTATAGCCTGCGAAGGACATCCCCTCCATTGTCCGATGCAAATCCTCCACGGGATGGTTCAGCCACTCCAGCACCTGCTCGGGCAGTTCCCCTGTGAAGGGAACATCCTTGAAAAACTCCAGAAATACTTGATCGAAGCGGTCAAAATCCGCTTCACTCTTCAAAAGGACAGCACGGCACAGTTGATAAAAACCATCCAAGCTGTTGTGGTGCAGTCCCTTCTCCATGGCCTCCAGCAGCGTCAGCCACTCATTGAGGGAAACCTGCAAGCCACGAGCGCGCAGGAGATAGAAAAAAGCCGCAAACATAGGCTCACCCTAAATTCTTTCGCAACGTGGTGAGATCCTTGTCCTTTTTCAGTAAAACACCCGCAAAGGGGATCTCTTTGACGATTCGCTCCGGCTCCACACCGCCGGCCACCAGCGCCCGCAGCCAATCCACCAGCTCAGAGGTGCTGGGTTTCTTCTCCACATCGGGCAGCTGCCGCAGCCAATAGAAAGCCGTCAATGCCTGCGCCAGCAGCGTCTCGTCCAGATTCTCGAAGTGGACACGGACAATCTGCTCCATCTGCTCCTGCTCCGGGAAATCAATATAGTGGAACACGCAGCGGCGCAAAAAGGCGTCCGGCAGCTCCTTCTCCGCATTGGAGGTGATGATGACGATGGGGCGCTCCTTGGCCTTCACCGTCTCCTTGGTCTCCGGGATGTAGAATTCCATCTGATCCAGCTCCCAGAGGAGATCGTTGGGGAACTCCAAGTCCGCCTTGTCGATCTCATCGATCAATAGCACCACCTGCTCCTCGGATTGAAACGCCTCGCCCAGTTTGCCCAGCTTGATATAGCTGGCAATATCGTCCACGCCGTGGGTGCCGAACTGGCTGTCGTAGAGACGCTGTACTACGTCGTAGACATAGAGTCCATTCTGTGCCTTGGTCGTGGATTTCACGTTCCAGATGATGAGCCGCTTGCCCAAGGCCTGCGCCACCGCCTGCGCCAGCATCGTCTTGCCGGTGCCCGGTTCCCCCTTGATTAGGAGGGGTTTTTGCAGAGTAATGGCGATATTCACCGCATTCATCAAGTCCTCGGACGCCACATATTCCCGGCTGCCTGTAAAGCTCTTATTCATACCGCATATCTCCCTTACGACGGACGCTGATCCGTATGATTTCTATGGTATCAGCATAAAGCACCCCTGCCCTTCCGTCAAGCCCCTCCCCCTGCCTGCAAAAGAAAAAATACCGCCGACCCGCAGGTCGACGGTATTTCTATTGTATCGCAGCCGTTCTCAGCGGAGGTACTCCTCCGTCAGCTGAACGACAGCTTCCAGCGCAATCTTGCACATATTGCGCTGTGCCTCAGCAAAATCCTCCATCCACTCATCGGTGATCCGATTGGCGTGGACGGCGCAGATGCAGCCGGTCATCACATCGAAGAGAGAGCCAAGCGTCATGACTGTCTCGGATTCCATCTCCATATTAAGGATGCGGAGATTGATCATCTCCTGCAGGAAATTCTCATCGTAGAACTTTCGACCCAGCGCAGGGCGTCCCTGTCCGGCGAAGAAGGAACCTACCGAAGCAGAAATTCCCTTCCAGTAGCCGATCCCCGAACGCTTGCAGGCATCCTCCAAACACTTGACCACCTCGCAGGAGGCCACGGCCGGATACTCCGCAGGGGCATAGAAGCAGCTGGCGCCGCCCCGGCGCATGGCGGCGGTATTGATGACCATTTCGCCGCACTTGATTTCCTCTTTCAGCACGCCGGCGCCGCCAATACGGATGAGCGCCTTTGCGCCCAGCTCAATGAGCTCCAGCACGGCGATCTCCGTGGAGGGTGCACCGATACCGGTGGAGCAGACGCTGACGGGAACGCCCTTGTATGTGCCTGTACCGACGGTATATTCTCTGCTGCTGGCAATGATCTTGAAGTCATCGCACAGATCTACGAACATCTTGACTCTGCCGGGATCGCCGGGCAGCAGCACAACTTCCGCAATGTCGCCCTTTCCGCACATGAGGTGGGGCGCTTTTCCTCCAAAGGAGGGATTTGCAGCGGATACTGTTTGCATAGTTTCTTTCCTTTCTGCGGTCTGAACACCGCGGGACAAAGCGCCTCATGCGCCGACAGGACAACATACAGCCCGTCCATAGCGCATACAGGCTCTCCATAAGCGATGTTACAGCTTAACCGTACCCAGTTTCTTGTTCTTCCGGCGTGCCACAGCACCCATGACCCACATACTGACGATGGTCAGCAGATAGGGCGCCATGGAGGCAAACTGAGAGGGCAGACGGAAGGACTGCGCCACATTGCCCACAGCCATGGCAAAGCCGAACATGATGGAGAAGATCATGGTCAGGATGGGGTTACCCACACCCATGTTCTGTGCGGCAATGGCAATAAAGCCACGACCTGCCGCCATGCCGGTGGTGAAGTAAGGCAGGTAGCCCATGGACAGATACATACCGCCGAAGGCTGCCAGAATACCGGAGAGGATGCAGGCGATGAACTTGGTCTTGCGCACATTGATACCCACAGATGCGGCGGCATCGGGATTGCGTCCCACTGCCTGAATCCGCAGACCCAGACGGGTCTTGTGGATCATGAACCACACCAGCACCACGGAAATAAAGGCCAGATAGATCATCAGGTTATGTCCGGAAACAATATCGCCCAGCACGGGAATATCCTCAATGAGCGGGATATGGACCACCGGGAACTTCAAAGACATGAGGTTGGAGGTGTTCTGCTTCATACCGGTCAGCAGATACACCACATACACTGTGCCGCCGGTGGCCAGCATATTGAGCGCAAGGCCGGTCAGCAGTGGTTTTGCATCGAGATACAGGACAAAGTAGGCGAAGATCGCCGCCACGGCAACACTTGCCGCCAGGCCGCAAAGAATACCCACAAACAGGTTCTGGGAATAGGCGCTGCCCATGACACCGCCCAGTGCGGCAAAGAGCATCATGCCCTCATAGGCCACACAGAGGATGTTGGCCTTTGCGCCGATGACGGCGGCCATACCCACCAGGATCAAGGGGGTGCTCATGCGCAGAACGGAGCTGATGAACTCCATAATAAAATCATAATTCCACATTATTCTGCACTCCCTTCTGCCTTCATGGCACGCTTGGTACTGCCCACGATGGCCTTGTGTTCCCAGCCGGCCAGGAAGCGCTCGGCTGCGACGAGAATGATAATGACTGCCTGGATGACGTTGATGATCTCAGGCGGAATATTAGAGGTAAAGTTCAGCGCATCTGCCGAGGTACGGATATACGCCAGGAAAAGGGCTGCCAGAGGCATATAGTGGGGCTTATTGTGGCACAGCACCGCCAGCATAACACCGTCCCAGCCGTGGTTGGTAAATCCGCCGTACATGAAGCGCTGATAGTTGCCCAGCGTCTCCACCGTGCCGCCCACACCGGCCAGCGCACCGGCCAGCACGGAGATACCCACAATGGTCTTGCCCACAGGCATACCGGAGTAGGTGCCGAACTTCTGGTTCTTGCCCACCGTGCGGGCGGAGAGACCGAAGCCCGTATGGTAGAGTACCACATAGCCGATCACCACGGCAGCAATACCGAACAGCAGACCGATATGCAGACGGGAGTTTCCGAAGAGGTAGGGCAGTCTTGCCGACTGAGCAAACTGATAGGATGCTTCAAAACCGGCAGCGGGGTCGCGCAGCGGATTCAAGATCACATACATACCCAGATACAGCGCCACATAGTTGATCATCAGCGCCACAACGATGGTAACGGCATTATAGCGAACGTGCAGGATACCGGGAATTCCCATCACAATGCTGCCGGCCAGCGCACCGGCCAGAATACACAGCGGGATGTGGATCATGGAAGGGATGCCGGGAATGATGGCAACCGCCGTAGCCGCCACGGCACCACCGAAGAACGCACCCTCGGCGGCAATATTGATCTGTCCGGCAGAGTTCACAAGGCAGATGGCCGTACCGGTGAACAGCAGAGGGATCATCTTGGAGATGATGGCGGTAAGGTTACTGGTATTACGCAGAGGGCCGGTCAGCAATGTCATAAAGTCTTTGCCGGGGTTATCACTGACGGTCACAATCAGAATAAAGGCAATCGCCATAGAGATGACAATGGCCAAAACCGTTCTCAAAACGGAGAAGCGTCTCTCGATCTGCTGGCTTTTGTTCATCGGTTCTAATTTACGCAAAGAGAACACCTCCAATTTCCTCATCACTCTGTTTCTTGACGCCCAGCATATACTCGCCCAGCGTCTGCTCGTCCACCTGACTTGCATCGGGGAAGTATGCCACGATCTGACCGGCATACATGACCACAAGGCTGTCGCTGACACTCAGCAGCTCGCCCAGATCCGCAGAGAAAAGCAGCGTTGCCGTCTGCTTTTCGTCGCGCAGGGCCACGATCTTCTTACGGATGACCTCCGCTGCACCCACGTCAATACCACGGGTAGGATGGCACACCAGCATGAATTTCGCGTCTGTGGTGAACTCACGGGCGGCGACCACCTTCTGGATATTACCACCGGAAAGGGTCTTCACGGCCGCACCGGGACCTTCGCACTTGACCACGAATTCTTTCACATATTCCTTGCTGTCCTGCCGCACTTTCTTCCAGTTCAGCAATCCGAATTTCTTATATTGCTTCTGATAGTAACGATCAGCGATGATATTCTCCTCGATACTCTGATCTTTGGATGCACCGTAGGTCATACGGTCCTGATGCATCAGGGAAACACCCATCTCGCGGATCTCACGGATGGATTTTGCACTCTTCAAAGAGCGACCGTTCACCAGCACGTCACCGGACTGAATGGGGAGAAGTCCGGCGATAATATCCGCCAGCTCTGCCTGCCCGTTGCCCTCCACACCGGCAACGCCCAAAATCTCACCAGCGCGCACATCAAAGGACACATGGGACACAGCATTCTTCCCCTGTGCGTCCTTAAAGGTGAGATCCCGCACCTTCAAAACCGTCTCCTGCGGCTTGGCCGGTGCCTTGTCGATCTTGAGCTTCACATCGCGGTTAAACATCATCTTCGTGATGTCGTCCTCGGTGATATTGGTCATATCCGCCGTACCGATAGACTTACCGAGCCGGAGCACCGTGATTCGGTCGCAGATTTCCCGCACCTCGTTGAGCTTGTGGGAAATAAATACGATGGAGAAACCCTGCTCCTTCAGTTTCTTGAGCTGCACGAACAGCTCCTTGATCTCCTGCGGTGTCAAAACGGCAGTGGGCTCATCCAGCAAAAGCAGCTTTGCGCCGCGGATCAGAATCTTCAAAATCTCCACCCGCTGCTTGTAGCCCACAGAGAGATCGCCAACGATGGCATCGGGGTCCACGTCCAGATCGTACTTCTTGGACACCTCGATCACGCGCCGTCTGGCCTCCTTGCGATCATAGACGATGCCGCCCTTCACAGGCTCCACGCCCAGCAGCATATTGTCCGTTACCGACAGATTATCCACCAGCATGAAGTGCTGGTGCACCATGCCGATTCCATATTCCAATGCATCCAGAGGGCTCTCGATCTTATGCTCCTGGCCACCGATCAGGATGCGTCCCTCCTCCGGTGTCTCCTGTCCGAAGAGTACCTTCATCAGCGTTGTTTTTCCGGCGCCGTTCTCACCCACAAGTCCGTGGATCTCACCTCTGCGGACAGAAAAATTCACATCGCTGTTGGCGACAAAGCCGTTTTCGTAGATCTTGGTAATATGCTCCATGGAGAGCATATCCTCACCGATGCCCACATTATCGAAAAGCTTCTGCTTTTCCGTCATCTCTTTTCCTCCCTTTCCAAATAGGATCACATGAAAATCTCTTTAGCAAAAAAGGGAGGTGCAGAATGCACCCCCCTTTCGGTTACTGCATTAGTTCTGAGCGGGAGCCAGAGCCTTGATGGCATCGACCTCTTCGGTAGATGCACCGTAAGCTGTGCTGACCTGAATCTCGCCGGCCATCATCTTGTTGGCCACTTCAGCCAGCTGATTACGGATCGATTCGGGAACAAGAGCCTGATAGAACTCGTTGTCCGCCAGAGAAACACCACCGTCTGCATAGGGAACCTTGATGTGGGTACCCCACTGCGCATTGCCTTCACCGATTTCGGTCACAATGGGGAACACCATGTTGTAATAAGCCTTGATCACAGAGGTAACAATATGATCGGCAGTTTCCTTGCTGGTGCCGGAAATATTCACAGCCTCGTCAGCGTCAGCGCACACGGCATAGACGTTCTTCTCCAGAGCGGCATCGGCCACAGCCAGATCGCTGTTGGAAACGCCCACGATCACGTCAGCACCGCTGTTGCTCTGGGAAATAGCGATCTCCTTGGTCAGAGCAGAGTTGTTGTGGTCACCCACGAAGGAATAGAGCACCTCAATGGAGGGATCGACGTATTTGACACCCTCGATGTAAGCCACCAGTGCATCCAAAATAGCAGTAGACTCCATAGCACCCACAAAGCCCACGACCTTCTGGGGGTTGGCATAAGCACATTCCTCGGAGGTGGTCATCATGGCAGCCAGAGCGCCGGCCAGGAAATAGCCCTGGTTCTGCATGACCTGTACGGAGATCACGTTGGCATTCTTGCCGTCGGAGAAATCCATCTCGGTATCGAAAATCAGGAACTTCTGATTGGGGAACTTGGCAGCGGTGTTGGACAGAGGCTCGATCATGGTGCCGAAGCCGGTCACAATGAGGTCGTACTGACCCATCTCCGCAGCCTTCATCAGAGTGCTCTCATAAAGAGAAGTATCCATGTTGCACTCGAAGCTAGACACATTGCCGCCGTTGGCCTTGGTGTAATCTTTCAGTGCAGCATACACATCATCGTTGTTGGTGCCGCCGCCCAGGTTACCGGTAACGACAAACATAATGTCCAGTGCCTTGCCGGAGCCCTCGTTGTTTGCGGGATCCTTGCCGTCGCCGCCTTTGCCGCCGCAGGCTGCCAAAAGCATGGTCAGCGCCAGTACCGCGGAGATGATGCTGATGAGTTTCTTTTTCATTTTCTACTTCCTTTCTTCGCCTTCCCTTGATGGCTGTTTGTTTTCCTTTTTCTTATTCCGCTACACGGAATTACATTCCATATAGCAGAAATTCCTAATTGATGATACCATTGATTGTACAGCGCGTCAATCTACACGTTTCTTCTTTTCCACAAGAATTTAAATTTCTACTCTTTTTACAGGAAATCTGTCGCTATTTTATGCATAACGTCAAGAAATCTCCCTTGAAATAGAAGATGCGCACAGTTTCAGTCGCCTTACCAGTTCCATGTTGACGGTATGCTCTGTCTTGATCATGGTCGCAGCCAGTGCTGCAACCGTTTTGCCGCGATAATCATAGATGGGACAGGAGATCCCCTGAATCCCCAGCTGCAGCTCCTCATCAATGAGTGCATATCCCTGCTGCCGGATGTGTTCCAGCTCCTCCATCAGCTCGTCCAGCTCCACTTTTGTGTAGGGTGTCTGCTTGACACGGGAGGTACGTTCAAAGATGGCCTTGGCCTGCTCGGCGGGCATACTGGCTGCGAACACACGTCCGGCGGAGGTATTATACATAGGAAGCTCCGTGCCGGTGGTGGTCATAAAAATGGACGCATCACCGCCCACGATTCCCTCCAGATTGATGATCTTATCGTCATTGCGCACGCACAGCACGATCGGCATCTTGATGTCGCGGGACAGCTCATACATAAACGGCTTGGCCGCAGCGATGAGGCTGTTGCGCTCCCGCATCCCTGCGCAAATAGAGTAAACCTTGTAGCTGAGGGCATACTTCTTTGTCTCCGCATTCTGGAATACAAAGTGGTTGTCCTGTAAACTTTTCAGCACTCTGTGTGTAGAACTGGGCGGCATATCCAGAGCCTCCGATAAATCGGAGACAGACATTCCCTCCAGCGCCTCACTCAATATCTCAATGGTCTTCAAGACTCTATCTACCAGCTGCATAATTTCTCACCTTTCTTTCCTCGCTTCTTCTCTCACGGCTGGTCGTGCGGCAACATAGCAAAACCACAGCTGCGGAGCATGGGGCTAAACATTTTTAGACAAGTATAATGCAAGATATGCATTTATGCAAACAGATTTGTTTTTTGAAAAAAGAGTCTTGCCCGATTTTCAAGGGGCAAGACTCTTTTATGCTTATCATTTAATCATTTGGAGCCCGGTTTCCATCATGCGAATGGCCGTGTCACGGTAATCCCCTATAAGATCAAAGATCTCATCCTCCGACAAAACGCCTCTACTCATCGTTTGGGGAATCAGCCCTGCCCTGTCATCCTCAAGATCCCGGTTTCTCTGATCACTGTAGTAGTATTCGATCAGCGCTGCGTATTCCCCGCGGCTCTCCTCCAGCTTCTCTAAAAGTGCCTGCATCTCCTGAACTATTTCTTCCTGCTGCACTCTGATATTCTCCATTTTTTCAATATGGTCGTACCTGCTCATCTGCTCTTTTTCCCCCTCCATACAGAACTTTTTTCTTTATTATACATTTCCCCTGTTTCTATTGCAACACCTACGCCCAACTCCGTCTTTTTTCCCTCGCCAACCGCCGTTCATTTTTCGTCAAAATAACGGAAACACCGCTTTTATTCTGTCAAAATGCCGTTTTTTTAATTTCCGAGGATTTTTTTACATAATCGTTAGATTTTTCACTTTCTTTTTCTTTTGTTTTCTGTTACAATAACACCATTACGAATGTTAAAAACTAAACAAAGTCGTCTTCAAATCTGGCAGAATCTGGAATTTGTACCCCGCATTGGGTGTATGAACCGGGATTCTTGCGCCGCCCCCTTTAACTACTTATCCGCAGCCCACAGCGGCTGCACTACAAATTTCAAGGAGGACAATAGAACATGGACTATCAGGCACTTTATAAAGAAAAACTAACTACTCCCGAAGAAGCTGTTAAACTCGTCAAATCCGGTGACTGGGTGGACTATGGCTGGTGCACCACCCATCCGCGTGCACTGGATCGCGCGCTGGCCGCCCGCAAGGACGAGCTGTTCGACGTGAAGGTGCGCGGCGGCGTCACCATGTGGATGCCGGAGATTGCTCAGGTCCAGGACGCCTCAGAGCACTTCACCTGGAACTCCTGGCACTGCAGCGGTGTCGATCGTAAGATCATCCAGAGCGGCGTCGGCTACTTCAGCCCCATGCGCTACTCTGAGCTGCCCACCTTCTATCGCAGAGACCTGCCCCCCGTGGATGTGGTCATGCTGCAAACCACACCCATGGACGAGCACGGCAACTTCAACTTCGGCATTTCCTGTTCCCATCTGGGCGCTATCCTCTCCCGTGCCAGACACGTCATTGTGGAGGTCAACACCAATATGCCCTGGGTCAACGGCCTTACCGGCAGCGAGGTGAACATCTCTCAGGTGGACGCCGTGGTAGAGGGCGACAATGCGCCGCTGCCCGAGCTGTCCTCCGGCGGTGCTCCTTCCGAGGTGGATCGTGCCGTAGCGGCACAGGTAGTAGCACAGATCCCGGATCGCGCCTGCCTGCAGCTGGGCATCGGCGCTATGCCCAACACCATCGGCACCATGATTGCCCAGTCCGATCTGAAGGAACTGTCTGTCCACACCGAGATGTACGTCGATGCCTTTGTGGATATGTCCATGGCCGGCAAGATCACGGGCCGCTATAAAAAGACAGATCCGGGCCGGCAGGTCTTTTCCTTTGCCGCCGGCAGCAAGAAGCTGTATGATTTCATCCACAACAATCCCGATGTAATGGCCGCTCCGGTGGATTACACCAACGATGTGCGTGTCATCGGCGAGATCGACAACTTCATCTCCATCAATAACTGCATTGACATGGATCTCTTCGGCCAGGTCAACGCTGAATCTGCCGGTTTGAAGCATATCTCCGGCACCGGAGGACAGCTGGACTTCGCTATGGGCGCCTATCTCTCCAACGGCGGCAAGAGCTTCATCTGCATGGCCTCCACCGTCACCGGCAAGGATGGCGTTACCAAGAGCCGCATTGTGCCCACCCTGAGCCACGGCTCCATCTGCACCGACCCCCGTACCTGTGTCCATTACATCGTCACAGAGTACGGCATGGTCAATCTGAAGGGTCTTTCCGTCTGGGAGCGCACCGATCAGATCATCGGCATTGCCCACCCCGATTTCCGGGATTCCCTCATCGAGGAAGCGGAAAAAATGCACATCTGGCGGCGCAGCAATAAGCGCTGACCCCAAAAAAGCCTACTCTTTTCTCTTTTCGATCCCTCCTGTGACAGGAAACTGCCGCAGGGGGGATCTGCTTATTGACTGCATGAACAGCCTACTGACGCAAAGCAGGCGCAAAAATACCATTATTATCAACGTTTGTTTATATTGAGTTTA
>JAHHSH010000028.1 GCA_020025345.1 Oscillospiraceae bacterium
GGTGTCCTTCATTGGTTTGGTCAATTAGCCAATCTTGTTCAGCTTCAGAGTCAATGCGCTCTTCTTGTGGGCTGCGTTGTTCTTATGCATCAGACCGTTGGCAGCGGCCTTATCCACAGCCTTCACTGCGACCTTGTAAGCGCCCTCGGCCTCGGTGCGATTGCCTTCAACGGCAGCGGCCTCGAACTTCTTGATTGCAGTCTTCATTGCGGACTTCTCGGCCTTGTTGCGAGCATTTCTCGTTTCTGCCACCAGAACACGCTTCTTAGCAGACTTAATGTTAGGCAAACCAAACACCTCCTCGGCGGTAAATTTGCGCTCCGGATGATAATACATCCACGCAGATTGATATTTTAGCATCTTTCTATTGAAATTGCAAGCACTTTTTCAAATTTTCTCTGACTTTTTCGCATAAATTCAATTTTTCCCGCCAAACTAAATCCAATCCACTATATTTTGTGTTCAATAAGGAGGCGGAAACACAAAAATGGCAGCCATAAAAACTGATCTTACGCTGGAGGCAGCCCATGCCCTGCTGGAAAAAAAGGGTGGGCAGGGACGACTCTCCGGCGTTACACTGGACGAGCGGCAGGTGGAGGGCTACGCCGTCACCGCCGTGTCTGTCCGCACCCCCTACGGTGCCCGGGCTCTGGGAAAGCCCCGTGGAATGTATATCACCGTAGATCTCGCCCCCTACTTTCAACGGCAGGAGGGGTACTTCTCCCGCGGTGTCCGCTGTCTTGCCGAGGAGCTGCGGCATCTGCTGCCTCCCCTCGCCGACGGAGCCTCCGTACTGGTGGCGGGGCTTGGGAATCGCTCTATGATTTGCGATGCCGTAGGGCCTATGGCGGTGGATCACCTGCTGGTGACACGCCATCTCATCGAAACGCTTCCCTCCCGATTTTCTACACTCACCTCTGTGGCAGCGCTGGCCCCCGGTGTGGTGGGACAGACCGGCATGGAGACACTGGAAGTTTTGGCAGGCACGGTACGCCATGTGAAGCCCGCCGCTGTGGTTGTCATCGACGCACTCACTGCCAGCAGCCGCAGCCATCTGTGCGCCACCGTGCAGCTGTCGGACACAGGACTTGTCCCCGGCTCCGGCGTGGGCAACCATCGCAGCGCCATCGACCGGAAAACGCTGGGTGTGCCGGTGATTGCCGTGGGCCTGCCCACCGTTATGGCGGAAGCCGTTTTGGCGCAGGAATTGACCGGCGCACAGGCGCAGGCGGACACCGCCCCCCTCTTTGTCACGCCGCGGGATGTGGACAGCCGGGTGCGGGAACTGGGGCGGCTTCTGGGCTATGGCATCAACGCGGCACTGCAGCCATCCCTCACTGTGGAGGAGATCACCGGACTTCTGGGGTGACGGGCACTTTTATCGATCTTCTCTCCGCGGGGTATATTTCTTTCCGCGTTTACTGGATGCAGCTTTCTTCCAGCAGCGCAAGAAAGCTGCCAAAGAACGCCGTTTGAAACCAAGGTTTCAAAACTTCTTTGACGCGACAGGCGTTCTATGCAGAGATGGTTTCTTTCCTCGGTGATTCACGATGCTGCCCCCTGCTTTCCGGGGTGAAAATGTAGAACGGCTTTCGCTTCTCTTTTCGCTGCCGCACCATTCTGAAATGTAGAAGCAAGCAACTCTACCGTCCATGGTAGTGAGCGACCGAGCGGGTAAGCTGCACAGTCCATTCCTGTCTTAGCGAAAGCAATGTGTTTACCAAATTGCGGGGACGCACTTTCCTTTTCCCCACGGCGTAAGCGTGCCGAGGGAATCCTTAAAACCGCAGGTTTTAAGTGGCGCTTTGGGGCACCTTTGTCGCCACGAACAAAGGTGTCTCGTGTCCACAGACACGAACTATTTCCTCTTGAGGTAGTTTCCTCTTTCTTCTCTCCGAGGGATAGCTTTCTTCCGCGACAGGCTCTATATAGAGATAGCCGTTTCCCGCGGTGATGTGTGAGGGCGTATCTTGCTTTCCGGGGCGGAAATGTAGAACGGCTTTCGCTTCTCTTTTCGCTGCCGCAGTGCTCTGAAATGTAGGAGTAAGCAGCTCTACCGACAGGAAAGGTCAGCGACCGAGCGGGTCAGAAATCCACATTTCCGTCCCCAATGTGGAGAAATTCCGCACGAAAAAAACTGCCGCAGGAATCCCTGCGGCAGCTTTCAGCATTCATTTTTCAAAACTCCGCTTGCAGCCGACGGAGCAGCTCTCCGTCAATATTGCTGCCGCTGACGATCAACGCCGTGTTGCGCCCCGCAAATATCTCCGGATGCTCCAACACAGCCGCCGCGGCAATGGCGCCGGCGCCCTCTGCCACGATCTTCTCCTTCTCCAGCAAAAAGACCACCGCACGGCGAATTGCTTCCTCGCTGACCTCCAAAATCAAATCCGCATAGTCCTTCAGCGTCTCATAGGCCAGCACGCCCACGCCGCCCACCAGCGCATCGCAGATGGTCTCCCCCGTGGTGGGGTACTCCTCGTAGCACACGTTGTCCCGGTAGGCGTGGATCATGGCAGGACAGGCCGCCGTCTGCACGGCGATCACCTTGATCTCCGGCTTCAGTGCTTTCGCCGCCACCGCCGTACCGGTCGCCAAACCGCCACCGCCGATGGGCACCACCACTGTGTCGATGTCCGGATTACGGCGCAGAATCTCCACCATCGCCGTCCCCTGTCCACCGTAGATTTTGGGGTCGTTGTGGCACGAGTCGATGAAAGTCAGCCCGCTCTCCTCGATGAACTGCATCCCCATGGCATGGGCTTCATCGTAGTTTTTGCCCATGGGCCGCACATGGCCGCCGAAATACTCTATTTTCTCGATCTTACTGTGGGGCGTCGTCTCCGGCACCACGATTTCCGCCCGCTCGATTCCCAGCAGCTGGGCACCGTAGCTGACAGAAATCCCGTGATTTCCCGAGGAAACGGCCGCCACGCCGCGCTTGCGCTCTTCCTCCGTCAAAGACAGCATCTTATTGAGCGCACCACGGATCTTGAAACTCTTGGTGTGCTGCATGGATTCCAACTTGAAGAAAAACTTGTGGGCCTTGTCCCCCAGATAGTAGGACTGCACCAACGGCGTTTCCGGGAGATACGGACGCAGCGCCGCCTCTGCTTTTTGGATATCCTCAAATGAAAACTGGCTCATAGATGTCTCTTACTTCTCCTTATAAAAATCCGTGCTGTCCTCAATCACCATATTTAGTCCATTATGGTAAACCGGAATCGTTTCAAACTTAAAGCGGCTGGTGGCGTGCTTACGGTCGATCTTGGCCTTTGTCTCCTCATCGCAGACGCCGCGGCGAATATACTCGTTGACGGCGTGATAGGTAAAGCCCAAATTGTCCTCGTCCGTAAGTCCGGTGAGACCGTCAGAAGGAGGCTTGACCACAAACTTCTCCGGCAGCCCCAGAGCGCGGCCCAGCGCGACCACCTCTTCGGTGGTGTACATACCCAAGGGCGAGAAGGCACCGGCGCTGTCGCCGTACACGGTGCAATAGCCCACCCAGTCCTCAGAGAGGTTGGAGGTGTTGATGACAGTGCCGCCGGGCAGGGATTGCGCCACGGCATAGAGGGTCGCCATGCGGATCCGGCTGGGCAGATTCACCTTGGTATCGCGGCTGGGCGTGTGCCCCGCCTTCTCCATCTGCTGCAAAACGCCCTGTACCGAATCGTGGATGTCCATGGTGCAGTGGGGAATCTGCAAAAATTCCACCAACTCCTGACTATAGTTGATGTCGGGCTGCACGCCGTCGGGCATCAGCACGCCGTAGACGTTGTCCTTGCCGAATACTGCCACGGAAAGGGCTGCCACCACAGAGCTGTCCTTGCCGCCGGAAATACCGATGACGGCGGTTTTACCATGGCAGGCCTGCATCCGCTCCCACATCCATTCCATCAGACCCGGCAGCTGGGCCATTGCGTTGAATTCCATGTTCCATCCTCCCTTGTTGCTTACATGATGACTTTGTGTCATTGTACTACCTGCAGCGCAAAAAGGCAAATTTTTTCCACACAAAGGAAAAAGCCTTCTGCCGCAGCAGAAGGCTTTTCCCCATGTTTGTTAGGAGAGAGAAATCACATAAGATATTTCATCTTTTGTATATTGTTAGCATAGCCTAATCCCCAATCAAATTCATGAAGAAAACGTGAACATTTTATGAATCATGTTTTATTTTTGCAATTTTTATCAGAAAATTATATACATTGTAATTTTTGCGCATTTCTTCGGAAACGAAGAAGGTATGCTCCCTCCTTATGCACAGCATGAACCTTTCGCAGCCTCCCCGAAAGAAGGCACAAGAAAAGCCTCCTGTAAAAAACAGGAGGCTTTTCTTTGTGTGTGTGTTTGTTAGGAGAGAGAGAAAATCACATAAGGAATGTATCCTTTGTACAGTTTGTATCATACGATAGAAAATTTTCCAAATCGTGAAGACCTGATGAACTTTTTGTGAACATTAAAAATATGCAGCTCTCTCACTTAAACTTGTGGCTCTCCGCCACCGCCATCTCGTCGCAGCGGTTATTCTTGGGGTTGGTGGCGTGGCCCTTTACCCAGTGGTAATGCACCTCATGGCGGGCGATCAGGGGCAGCAGCTGCTCCCAGAGATCCACATTCAGCGCCGGCTTCTTATCGGACTTGATCCAGCCCTTCTTCTTCCAACCGTAGACCCAACCCTTTTGCAGCGCATCGATGACGTACTTGGAGTCGGAATAGAGCTCCACGATGCACTTTTCCTTCAGCATCGCCAGCGCCTCGATGACGCCCGTCAGCTCCATGCGGTTGTTGGTGGTCTCCGGCGCGCCGCCGGAAATCTCCTTTTCGATGCCGTTCCACTCCAGAATAGCGCCCCAGCCGCCGGGGCCGGGATTACCACTGCACGCGCCATCGGTGTAAATTGTTACTGTTTTCATAGATTACCCTTATCCATCGGTTTATTCTGTTAAAAATCATTCCACTTCCGTCACGATAACGGTCTCCCCCGCCACGCGGAACTTCACGTTCCTGCCGCCGAAGGAAAGGCCGTACACCCGTTCCGGATCGTCCTGATACCGGGGACGGGGATCATTGCGCAGCACAGCCAGCAGCGCCTCCCGGCTCTCCTCGGGGATTTCTTCCAGCAGTTCTGCCGGGCAGTCCACCGTCAAAAGATGCCCCGCCAGACCGTCGGTAAAGCCGCCGGTGGCGTCGGGATGGCTGTCCGCATAGGACAAATACGGCTTGATGTCGAAAATGGGCGTACCGTCCATGAGATCGGCGCCCCGGACATGGAGCACCGGCCCCAGCTGGGGATGGAGCTCCACCTTCTCCAGCGCCACGGAGGAAAGTCCGATGGCGTTGGGCCGGAAAGGCGAACGGGTGGCAAACACGCCCATGCGCTGATTGCCGCCCAGACGGGGCGGGCGCACGGTGGGCGACCATGTATCCCGCACCGCCTTAGAAAACTGCCAGATGAGCCAGAGGTGGGAATACCCCTCCAGCCCCCGCACTGCATCCACATTACGGAACTCCGGCTCGAAGACGATCCGGCCCTGCAGCTCCGGGATCAGCCCGCTCTGCCGCGGCACGCCGAATTTCTCCGGGAGATCCGTATGGATGCGTGCAATGATCTTTACTTCGTATGTCTCCATCTCACTTCTTGCGCCGTCCCGAGTCGGTGAGATGCTCCATAATATCCTTGGGCAGACGCTGCCAGCGCCAAACCTGTCCGATGATCACGATAACCAGATAGCCTGCCACGAACCAAATATTCTGAAACTGGATGGACACGGCGAACATGACAAACAGGATCAGCAGCAAAATCCAGTTGATTTTCTTATTCCCCGCCTCAATCTCCATCAGCTCATCGCTCTTATAGTAGATGATGTGGTCATACTCAAACTCCGACAGCTCGGACGGATCACGGTACAAATTCTCCGTGAAATAGATCCAGCGATTCAGAGGCCGCATCATCTGCTTTTTTTTCTTACTCATTTGTCTCCTCCGTTACCGCAGTCTCCTCCGTTGTCACCGTTTCCTCGTTTGCCGCCGCGTCATCGGCCTGCTCACGCTCGGTGATAGCCACAGAAATCACCTGTCCGTCGTCGCTCAGACGCATGACCTTCACGCCCTGGGCATAGCGGCTGTAGACGTTGATGTCGGAGGTCGCCATACGAATGATGGTGCCGTCGTTGGAGATCATCAGAATGTCCTCCTCGCCGTTGACCACCTTGGCAGCCACCACACAGCCGGTCTTGTCGGTGATGTTGTAGTTCTTCAAACCGCTGCCGCCACGGCGCTGGGGCTCGCCGCCCTCGCCGCGGAGGTACTCCTCAATGGCAGTGCGCTTGCCGTAGCCGTTC
The DNA here is from genome assembly GCA_020025345.1 of Oscillospiraceae bacterium. Lineage (GTDB taxonomy): Bacteria > Bacillota > Clostridia > Oscillospirales > Oscillospiraceae > Vescimonas. The sequence continues at coordinate 6,342 of JAHHSH010000028.1, forward strand.
TCGGTGATGCTCAGCAGGTACTGACCCTCCAGCGCCAGCGCACCGGCCACCACATAGTCGCCCTCGTGCAGACGGATACCGCGCACGCCCACGGCGTCACGGCCCATGCAGCGAATATCGGTCTCTCTAAAGCAGATGGCCATACCCTCATGGGTCAGCAGCAGCACATTCTGGTTGCCGTCGGTGCGGCGCACCTCGATGAGCTCATCGCCCTCGTCCAGCGTCAGCGCACGAATACCGGCCTTGCGGGCGGTGTTGAGGTTCTTCAGCTCCACGCGCTTCACCGTGCCCATACGGGTGATCATCACAAGGTAGCTGTCGTCAAACTCACGGACAGCCAGACCTGCCGTCACCTTCTCCCCCTCTTCCAGAGGCAGGATGTTGACGATGTTGGTACCCTTGGCGGCACGGCCGGACTCGGGAATGAGATAGCCCTTCTTCCGATGCACCTTACCGGTGTTGGTGAAGAAGAGAATGTAATCGTGGGTGGATGCGGTGAACACGCTGGTCACCACGTCCTCGTCGCGGGTGGTCATGGCCTTGACGCCCTTGCCGCCGCGGCGCTGGGCAGAGTACTCCGTGGCGGCAGTACGCTTGATGTAGCCGTTCTCCGTCATGGTGTAGACGCACTCTTCCTCCTCGATGAGATCCTCGATGTCGATCTCGTCCTCCACCTCCTGGATCTCGGTGCGGCGATCATCACCGAACTTGTCGGCGATGGCCTGCAGCTCCTCCTTGAGGATGGATTTCACCAGATTCTCGTCGCCCAGCACCTTCAGGTACCATGCGATCTTCTCCTCCAGCTCCTTGTACTCCGCCTCCAGCTTCTCACGATCCAGACCCTGCAGAGCCTTCAGACGCATATCGAGGATGGCCTGTGCCTGCACTTCGTCCAGAGAGAAGCGGTTCATCAGATTCTCCTTGGCGTTATCGTAGCTGGTACGGATGATCTTGATGACCTCATCAATGTTATCCTGTGCGATCAGCAGACCTTCCAGCAGATGGGCGCGCTCCTGTGCCTTCTTGAGGTCGAACTTGGTGCGCCGGACGATGATCTCCTCCTGGAACGCCAGATACTCGTCGATGATCTCACGCAGAGACAAAATCTTCGGCTGGGTCTGGTTATTGACCAGCGCCAGCATATTGATGGCAAACGTGCACTGCAGCTGGGTCTGGGCGAAGAGGCGGTTGAGCACCACCTGCGGATTGGCGTCACGCTTCAATTCGATGACGATGCGCATACCGTTGCGGTCGGTCTCGTCGCGCAAATCGCTGATGCCCTCCAGACGCTTATCCTCCACCTGCTCAGCAATGCTCTTAATGAGCATCCGCTTGTTGACCTGATAGGGCAGCTCCGTAATGATAATGCGGGTGCGGTCACGGCCGAACTCCTCGAACTCGTGACGGGCGCGCATGACCACGCGGCCGCGGCCGGTGGCGTAAGCGGCACGGATACCGGCCCGACCCATGATGAGGGCGCGGGTGGGGAAATCGGGGCCCTTGACGTGCTCCATCAGATCACCCAGCGTGGAGTCGGGATCGTCCAGCACGCAGATGCACGCGCCGATCACTTCCCGCAGGTTGTGGGGCGGGATGTTGGTGGCCATACCAACAGCGATACCGCTGGAGCCGTTCACCAACAGGTTGGGGAAACGGCTGGGCAGTACACGGGGCTCCTTGCGGCTCTCGTCGAAGTTGGGATCCCAGTCCACCGTATCCTTTTCGATGTCGCGGATCATCTCCTCCGAGATCTTGGAAAGGCGTGCCTCGGTATAACGGTAAGCAGCCGGGGGGTCACCATCCACGCTACCGAAGTTACCGTGACCGTCAATGAGCAGATAGCGCATGGAGAAATCCTGCGCCATACGCACCAAGGCATCGTACACGGACTGATCGCCGTGGGGGTGATATTTACCAAGCACGTCACCGACGCAGGTGGCGGACTTCTTAAAAGGATGGCTGGAGGTCAGATTCTCCTCGTACATGGCGTAGAGGATACGGCGATGCACCGGCTTCAGACCATCGCGTACATCGGGCAGGGCACGGCCCTTGATGACAGACATGGCGTACTCGATGTACGACTTCTCCATCTCCGGGACCAGCGGCGATTCCTCGATGTGCTGATTCGGATACCGGATCTCTTCCGGATCGTATTGGGGTTTTTTGGACATATTTTCGTCTCCCTTTTCAGAGCAGTTATATACAAATTGTATTATCTACTTCAATTATTACAAGTTGGACTTATCAATAGTCCAAATTCTCGGCATATTTGGCGTTGCGCTCGATGAACTCGCGGCGGGGCTCCACCTTCTCGCCCATGAGGACGGTGAAGGTATCGTCGGCCTTGACGGCGTCATCCAGCGTAATGCGGCGCAGCGTCCGGGTCTGGGGATCCATGGTGGTCTCCCACAGCTCGTGGGGGTTCATCTCACCAAGGCCCTTGTAGCGGGAAATGTTGATATTCACATTGGGATTGCCGCCGCGCATCTCGGCGCTGATGGCGTCGCGCTCCTCATCGCTGTAGGCCACGCGGGTGGTCTTGCCGCGGGTCAGCTTGTACAGGGGCGGCACGGCGCTGTAGACATAGCCCTCCTCGATCATGGGACGCATGAAGCGGAAGAAGAACGTCAGCAGCAGGGTACGGATGTGGGCGCCGTCCACATCGGCATCGGCCATGATGACGACTTTGTGATAGCGCAGCTTTGCCGGGTCGAACTCATCGCCGATACCGGCGCCCAGCGCAGCGATCACCGGCTGGAGCTTATCGTTGCCGTAGACCTTGTCGGCGCGGGCTTTCTCCACGTTCAGCATCTTACCCCACAGAGGCAGGATGGCCTGGAATCGGGAGTCACGGCCCTGGGTGGCGGAGCCGCCTGCGGAGTCACCCTCGACGATGTAGAGCTCGGTGAGCTCGGGGTTATTCTCGTTGCAGTCACGGAGCTTGTCGGGCATGGCCGCACCGCCCAGCGCCGACTTGCGGCGAATGGACTCACGGGCCTTGCGCGCGGCCTCGCGGGCACGGTTGGCGGTCATGGCCTTGTCGAGGATGGTGCGTGCCACCACGGGATGCTCCTCCAGATAGACCATCAGCTGATCGTTCACCAGAGAATCCACCAGCGTGCGGATGTGGGCATTGCCCAGCTTGGCCTTGGTCTGGCCCTCGAACTGTGCCTCGGTCAGCTTCACGCTGATGACGGCAGTCATACCCTCGCGGCAGTCCTCGCCGCTGACCTTGTCGCCGTCCTTGATCATGCCGTACTTGACGCCGTAGGCGTTGAGCACACGGGTCAGAGCCGCCTTGAAGCCGGTCTCGTGCATACCGCCCTCCGGGGTGCGGATGTCGTTGGCGAAGGACACGATATTCTCGGCGTAGCTGTCGTTATATTGCAGGGCGATCTCCGCCGTGGAGTCCCCCTTCTGGCCGGAGATGTACACCACCTCCTGATGGAGGGGTACCTTGTTCTTGTTGAGGAAGTCCACATACTCCCGGATGCCGCCCTCGTAGCGCATGACGTCCTTCTGCTCCATGCCGGGGCGCTTATCCTCGATGGAGATCTGCAAACCGGCGTTGAGGAAGGCCTGCTCCCGCATACGGGTGTGGAGGATCTCATATTCATAGACCACGGTGTCGAACATCTCGGCATCGGGCTTAAAGGTGACGGAGGTGCCGGTGTGGTCGGTTTCGCCCACTACAGTCATTTCCTTGGTGATATGTCCGCGGGAGAAGGCCATCTCGTGGATCTTGCCCTCCTTGTGTACCTGCACGGTGAGCCACTCCGAGAGGGCGTTTACCACGCTGGCGCCCACGCCGTGGAGGCCGCCGGAGACCTTGTAGCCGCCACCGCCGAACTTACCGCCGGCGTGCAGCACGGTGAACACCACTTCCAGAGCGGGACGGCCGGTCTGCTTCTGGATGTCCACGGGGATGCCGCGTCCGTTATCGGAGACGGTGATGGTACCGTCCTCGTTGATGGACACCTCGATTTCGGTACAATAGCCTGCCATCGCCTCGTCGATGGAGTTATCCACGATCTCATAGACCAGATGATGGAGACCCGAAGACGAAGTGGAGCCGATATACATACCGGGGCGCTTACGAACGGCCTCCAGACCCTCCAGAACCTGGATCTCTGAGGCGTCGTATTCCGTATCCACGGCCAATACATTTTCCTTTTCAGACATAGAATTATTCTCCTTCCAAACTCAGTTCCTCCGCGGCACGCCGTGCCAGCGTGGAGGAATTCAGCTGCGATATATATACGATCTGGCGGTGGTAGGGGTGGTCGCACACCAAAAAGGATTTGGGAATATCCTCGTTGACGTTCACCACCACGCTCTCCTCTTCCGCCTGATTGAGGAACGTTTTGGTAATTTTCGATTGGGATGTGATGTCCAGATCAAAAATCCCGATGATCTGCCGATCCGGCAGCATAACGCTCTGGCCGATGTGCAGATAGCCCATCACATCACCTCCCCGTTCTTGATATGGAATACTTTGCCGGCCTCCAGGGCTTCCAGCCGGTCATTTTCACAGCAGGTGATGAACACCTGCCCGCCTGCGATGCGGTTGAGGACATATTCCTGCCGCCGGGGGTCCAGCTCGCTGAGCACATCGTCCAGCAGCATGATGGGGTACTCCCCCACCGCGTTCTTGTGGATCTCCCGCTCGGCCAATTTCAACGCCAGCGCCGCTGTGCGCACCTGCCCCTGGGAACAGAACTGCCGCGCGCTGCGTCCGTTGACCAAAACCTCTAAATCGTCCTTGTGCGGCCCGGAAAGACACAGCCGACTGGCGATTTCCGCCTGATAGTGAGCCTCCTGATGCTGCCGCAGTGCCTCGTAAATCTCTTTTTGAGGCCCCAAGGGGTCACCGACGGTTTTCACCGTCTGATAGTGGAGCTCCAATTCCTCCCGTCCGCCGCTGCACTCCCGATGGGCGGCCGCAGCATAGGCGGCAAGGGAGCGGCAAAACTGCGCCCGATAGTGGATCAGCACCGCGCCCACGGCGCACAAGCGCTCGTTGAAGTCCGGCAGCGTTGCCAGCAGGCCGGGAAACTCCTCACTGTCCCGCAGAATCCGGGTCTTGTGCTCGTAGAGCTTGTGGAACTCCGCCAGCGCCTCGGCATAGCGGGGACGCAGCTGGCAAAGGCAGCCGTCCATGAAGCGCCGCCGTGCCGCCGCCCCCTCCCGGATGAGATAGAGATCCTCCGGGGAGAAAAAGACGGTGTGCAGCACGTCACTGAGGGCGGAGGCCGTCTTGGCGTTCACGCCGTTGACGCTCATTTTTCGGCGTCTGCCCCGCTGGAGGGTGATTTCGGTTTTGAACTGCCGACCCCGGCTCTCCATCACGCCCAGCAGATGGGCGCTGTCCTTTTCAAAGCCGATCAGCTCCCGATCACTGTGGGCACGGGGCGACTTGGCGCAGGAGAGGTAGACGATGGCCTCTAAGAGGTTGGTTTTCCCCTGCGCATTCTCACCGTAGATCACGTTACAGCCGGGATCGAAGGTGAGGACTTGGCTCTGATAGTTGCGAAAGCCCTCCAGCGTCAGCGCGTCAATTCTCATAGGAAACGGTCAGTGTGACCTCGCCCAGCGTCACGGTGTCACCGGGGCGGATCTTTTTTCCACGCTGGGTGCAAACCTCGCCGTTGACGAGCACTTCCCCCTCCTGAATGAGGATCTTGGCCTCGCCGCCGGAAGAAACCACGTTGGCGAACTTCAGCAGATCCTGCAGCTTGATAAATTCAGTTGTAATCGGAATGTTGGTCATAATCTTTCTCTTTTCTAAGAAACTCAGGCGAAAACGGAAGCTCAGGAGAAAAATTCACATTTTCGCCCCCAATGTGGAAAACCCCCGTCCTTTTGGAATTCAAAATAACGAAGGGCTTTCCCGCTCCGCAGCCTCATAAAGATACATATAATGTATAAATATGCAAAAATTCTGTATCCGCTCTTGCGGACAATTTGTCTGCGTGAAAGCAAATCAGCGGTTACTATTGGCTAAAATAGCAACTTTTTATAATTATTGTGCCTTCAAACGCACAGGCAGAACCATATACAGGAAGTTTTCCTCCCCGCTGACGGGGGTGATGATGCAGGGCGAAACACCGGTGTTCAGCTCCATCCGCACACGATCTGCCGGAGCATAGCGCAGTGCATCCATCAAATAGCGGTTATTAAAGCCGATTTCCAGTTCATTGCCGTCACCGCTGATGGAACAAATGTCCTTGGCCTCGCCGTTGCCGGTTTTGGCGGAGAGATAGACACGGTCGCGATCGAAGACGCAGCGCACCGGGCTTTTCAGCTTTTCGCTGATCACCACGCTGACGCGATCCAGACTTTCCAGCATGGCACGGGTATCCACTTCCACCGTAATGGGGTTGCTGCGGGGAATTGCTGTGCGATAATTCAAGAATTCGCCCTCCAGTCTGCGGCAAATCAGCTGTGTGCTGCCCGCCTCAAACATCAGATGGCGCTTACCCTGAATAATACTAATAAGATTATCGCTGTCCTCGCAGATTTTTTCCACTTCGTTGAGGGCACTGCCGGGAGCAACGAAGGAAAAAGCGCCGCCGTCAATGCGCTCGAGAGGTTCGCGGCGCAGAGCCAGACGGAAACCGTCCACGGAAACCACGGTCAAACCCTTTTCATTCACCTCAAAAAGGGAACCGGTATGGACCGGACGGCTCTCGTTGGTAGAAACAGCGAAGCTGGTCTGGTTGATCATGGCTTTCAGCGTCCGTTGCTGAATAGAAACGGAAAAATCGTCGATGACCTCGGGCAGGTCCGGGTAATCGTTGGCACTCAGACCCAGAATGTTGAAGCTGGCATCACCGCAGGTGAGGTTCACCATATATTTTTCATCACAGGAAAAAACGATGATATCATCGGGCATTTTGCGGATAATGTCACCAAAAAGGCGTGCATTGAGAACAATTCGACCCTCTTGATGGATCTCTGCTTCAAAAGCGGTGCGGATACCGGTTTGCATATTGTAGCCGGAAAGGGTCAGACAGGAAGTACCCTCCAGCAGGATGCCTTCCAACGCAGGGATGGAGCTTTTCGTGGCCACAGCACGGGAAGCGGTGGCTACGGCACTCTGTAAAAGAGCCTTTTCACAGGAAAATCGAAGCATATGGGACAATCCTTTCTTTGGAACTTATATTTCTTGAGTTGCATCTCACGAAGAGAACATAAACTAAACATTTTTTAGTAACAGTAGCCGTAGGGAAAACTTTTGTGGAAACACGGGTCAACCTATTGCAAATACTGGAAAACTTGTCCCCCTTCTTTTTCCCGTTTTTCCGCCGGCTTTCCACACGGGAGGGGGGTAGGCAGGTTATCCACGCGTTATCAACGTGGATTCCACAGGATATGTGGATAAATCAGTTCTTTGCGTTGATATTGGCGGTGATTTCCTTCACCACCTCAGCAAAGGAGGGGTCGGAGCGCATCTGCTTTTCCACTTTGTCCAGAGAATGGAGCACGGTGGTGTGGTCACGGCCGCCAAATTCCTTACCGATGTCCACCAAAGAGAGGTTGGTCATGCGGCGAATGAGGTACATGGCGATCTGGCGCGCGTTGACGATCTCGCGCCCGCGGCTCTGCCCGCGAAGGGCCTCCGGCTCCAGACGATAATACTTGCAGATATAGTCGATGATGGCGTTGGGTGTGGGGACGTACTCGTTGCTCTTTTTCAGCATATCCTGCACGGCGCGGCTGACGGCCTGCTCATCCACCTTGTCGCCCAGCAGATCACGGTAGGCCAGAATTTTGTTGAGCGTGCCCTCGATCTGCCGCACGTTGGCAGTGACATTTTCGGCGATGAAGCCGGTAATCTCGTCGGGCAGCTGTACCCCCAGCAGTGCGGCCTTGGTTTTGATGATGGCAAGACGGGTCTCAAAATCGGGAGGGGCAACGTCCACCATCAAACCCCATTCAAAACGTGTTTTTAGACGATCCTCCAGCTGGGTCATTTCCCGGGGAGGACGGTCGGAGGTGAGGACGATCTGTTTGCCGGACTCATAGAGGGTGTTGAAAGTATGGAAAAACTCCTCCTGGGTCTGCTGTTTGCCGGCGATAAATTGAATATCGTCCACCAGCAGCAGTGTGGCCTCCCGGTATTTCTCCCGGAATTCCATATTTTTACCCTCACGAATGGCATTGACCAGTTCGTTGGTGAACTCGTCACCCTTGATGTACACGATTTTTGCCGACGGATCGCGGAGACTCAGCTGATGGGCAATGGCGTAGAGCAGATGGGTCTTGCCCAGACCGGAATCACCGTAGATGAAAAGCGGGTTGTAGTTCTCTGCCGGACGTTCCGCCACGGCACGGGCGGCGGCATAGGCCAGCTTGTTACTCGGGCCCACCACATAGGTCTCAAAAGTGAAGGCCGCGGACTCGTTGAGTGCGCCGGGACGATCGGGAGCCACGCCGTGATAGGCGGCCAGCTGCTCGTCGTTGAGGATCTTCACCTCCAGATCGGCGGAAAAGATGTCCTTCAATGCCTCCTTGATCTGCTTTTTGAACCGTGCCTCGATGGTGCTCTTTTTAAAAGCGTTGCTGCAGTGCAGCACAAAGGCAGAGTCCTCCATGGTGACCACCTCAATCTCATCGAACCAGGTGTCGATGGTGGTCTCCGAAAGTTGTGTGCTCAATCGCTTGAGCACATTCACCCAAACATCGGAAATAGATTTCAAAAATAGCGCCCCTTTCCCGCAGAAAATCAACTGCGTATATAGGTACCGCGCAACGTGGTTTTGTTGCATAAAAAGCGGCAATAATCATCCGACTAATTATATCAAAAAATCGAAGAAAAGTCTATACTTATTCTAATATAAAAGACACAAAAGAGAGGAGGAAAAAACGGCAATATCTGGGGGAAAAACGGAAGAAAAAGCGGGATATTCAGACCGGTTCTCCGAAAAAAGGAAAGAAAAAAATTTTGAAAAAAGGCGGGTGCGTTTTTGAAGATAGCAGTTGACAGGAAAACTATTATTATGTATAATATCAAAGCGCCGTTTATCACGGTGCGTTCAATGTGTCAACTGCGGCGGGGAAAACTTTTTTCCGCTGTCGAGTATGAGCAGGCGAATGAAAAACTTCGCCGGATTTTATTAAATGGAGGTGTCATGCAATGTTCCGTACCTATCAGCCTAAGAAGCGTCAGCGCTCCAAAGTGCACGGCTTCCGCAAGAGAATGGCTACCAGAAACGGCCGCAAGGTGCTGGCCAGCCGCCGCGCTAAGGGCCGCGCTCGCCTGACCCATTGAGGTCACGGAAAGTGCATCGGGCATAGATAAAATAATAAGGGACGGTGGGAGGAAACTGCCGTCCCTATTGGTCTATGTTTAAAAAGCGTTATAAGTAAGGGTAAAGAAGCGAAGGGAGCCGTTATGAAAGCCGAAGTCACGGTGAAAGAGAATTATGAATTCCGCCGGATCTACCGTAAGGGAAAGTCGGCCGTTTCGCCATGGCTGGTGCTGTACTGCCAGAAGAATCGGCAGGGACGGACACGCCTTGGTGTGACTGTCAGCACTAAATTGGGCAAGGCGGTGGTGCGCAATCGTGTGCGCCGTCGTCTGCGTGAGATCTGGCGGCTCAATCAGGATGTGCTGCAGCCCGGCTGGGACATCATTTTAGTGGCCCGGGGCCGTGCCGTGCGCACCTCCTATCAGAAACTGAACGATGCCTATCTCCGCCTTTTGGAGGAGACAGGTCTTTTGCGCAAGGAGAAGGAATGAAAAAGTTCCTTTTGCGCCTCATTCGGTTTTATCAAACCTCGCTCTCTCCCCTCTCCCCGCCCCGCTGCCGTTTCATCCCCACCTGCTCGGAATATGCCGTGGAGGCGGTGGAGAAATACGGTGCGCGCAAGGGCGGGTGGCTTGCTTTAAAGCGCATTTGCCGGTGCCATCCTTTTCACAAGGGCGGCTGGTATGATCCGGTGCCCTGATGTTCCTATCCACGTTAAGAAAATAAACGGAGGTAACTAAACCCCATGTTTGCAACAATCGGTTACTACATCTGCTTACCGTTTGCAGCACTGACCCGCCTTTTCTATAGCCTGACCGGCTCTTATGGTGTGGCCTTGATCCTCTTCACTTTGTTGGTGAAGCTGGTGATGCTGCCCTTCCAGCTCAAGAGCAAGAAGAGCATGCTGCGTATGAACCGTATGCAGGACAAGGTGAAGGAGATCCAGACCCGTTATGCCAATAACCGGGACAAGATGCAGATGGAGATGTCGGAGCTGTATGCCCGCGAGGGTATCAATCCCATGTCCGGCTGCCTGTGGAGTCTGATCCCCTTCCCCATTCTCATTGCACTGTATAACATCATTCGTTATCCTCTGCACTACTTCATGAGTATTCCCAGAGATGTGATCGCACAGATCCGCGACATGGCAACGACGCTGGGCTACAGCGCTGCTTCCAATGTGCAGGCATCTGCCTACGAGGAGATCTATCTTGCCAAGTTCGTCCATGAGAATTGGGCTTCCTTCGATGGCAAGTTCCAGGGCCTCATCGACCTTGACTATCATTTCCTGGGTCTGGATCTGTCCATTCGTCCTTCCGATGTGATGGGCAGCTTCCCCGGCGGCTGGCCTATTCTGGGCCTTCTCCTGCTGCCTTTGATTGCCGCCGGCATCCAGCTGGTCTTCAGCATGGTGACCATGAAGGGTCAGCCCGCCAACGGCAGCAGCAAGATGATGATGTATATGATGCCCCTCATGACCATCTGGATGGGCTATATTCTGCCCGCCGCTCTGGGTGTGTACTGGATTGCCCAGTCTGCTTTCTCTCTGGTGCAGGAGCTGGCACTCAATAAGCATTTCAACAAGATTCTGGATCGTGAAGAGACAGATAAAGAGCGTCAGAAGCGTGAAAAGCGCATGGCGAAGTTTGAAAAGCAAAAGGCCATCATGGAGCAGCAGCGCGCCAGCCTCAATAACGAGGACAAGTCCAAGAAAAAGAAGCAGCAGAATCACAATAACAAGAAGTCCGGTGAGAAGCACGCTTCCACCAATGAAAACGGCCGTGTGGGCAATCGTCCCTACGCCCGTGGCCGCGCTTACAGCGACGAGCATTACGGCAAGTAAATAAGGAGTTTTGCTATGAGTTATATTGATGTAACGGGCAAGACCGAAGAAGAGGCCATTCGTAAGGCTCTGCAGCAGCTGGGTCTGGAGCGTGATGACGTCTCCGTGGAGATCCTTGAGCGAGCCAAGAGCGGATTTTTAGGTCTGGGCAGCAGTCCTGCCCGTGTCCGTGTGACCTACGGAACCGAGGAAGAAGAGGTAGAGAAAGTGGAGGAAAAGCCCGCTCCTGCCCCTGCTCCCAAGGCAGCCGCCCCTGCCCCCAAGGCAGAGCCGGAGCACAAAGCCGCCCCCGTGGTGGAGGAGAAGGAAGAATCTCCCGCTGCCGAGACCTGCAATGACGAGAATGCCCAGCGCATCCGGGAATTCCTGGAGGGTCTGCTGGAGCATCTGGAAAGCCCTGCCAAGGTGCAGGTCTACGAGTCCGAGAAGGGCCGTTATAAGGTTATTTTGGAAGGTCAGAAGCTGGGCGCTCTCATTGGACGCCGCGGCGAGACGCTGGACGCTATCCAGCAGCTGACCAACTACGCCGTCAACAGCGGCCGCGAGAAGCGGATCCGCATCCATGTGGACGCTGAGAACTACCGGGCCAAGCGTGAGCAGAGTCTGGAGAGTCTGGCAGAGAAGGTGGCCGGCAAGGTCATCAAGTATCGCCGCAGCGTAACGCTGGAGCCCATGAACGCCTACGAGCGCCATGTGATCCATGCAGCACTGCAGGATAAGAGCGGCGTGACCACCTACTCCATCGGTACGGAGCCCAACCGCCGCGTTGTGGTGGCTTTCGACCGGGATAAGCGGTAATAAGCCCGAAAGTTTACTTTCAACAAAGACCGTGTGACTGTGGGAAAAAACAGTCGCACGGTCTTTGTTTGCGCCCTGTTTCCGGGAGAAACAGGGCTGAAACAGGGATAATTTGCGGTAAATACAACAAAATGATGTGGAATTGTGTAAAAGTCCATGGTACACGTTTCTCGAGGCGGACAATCAGCCCTAAAAAAATATCCGGCAGAGCGGAAAAAACAGGAACATCCGCTGCGAAAAGGTGTCTATATAGGTGAAAGGCCTTTACGATCACAGGAAAAGGAGGGCACAGGCGTGGAGGATCAGGAAATATTGGAGCTCTATTTCAGCCGCCGGGATGAGGCCATCCGGGAGACGGAAAAGAAGTACGGCGGGATGTGCCTGCAAATTGCCAATCATATTCTCTCTTGTCTGGAGGATGCCGAGGAATGTGTGAACGACGCCTATCTCAAGGCGTGGAATGCCATCCCCCCTGCCCGTCCCGACCGGCTGGGCGTCTGGCTGGGAAGAGTGGTGCGCAATACCGCCTTGAATCTCTGGAAGAAAAATCATCGCAAGAAGCGCTATACAGCAGGGATGGAGCAGCTGTTCAGTGAGCTGGAGGAGTGTATCCCCTCCCCTGCATCGGTGGATGCGGCGCTGGAGGAAGAGGAACTGGAGACGCTGCTGAACCGGTGGCTTGCCGGACTTTCCGGGGAAGACCGGATTTTATTCCTGCGCCGCTACTGGAATTGCGAAGCACTGAGTAGGCTGGAACGGGAATATCAGATGTCCCACGGAAAAATGGCGAAGAAAATGTATCAGCTGCGCCGCGATTTGAAAGCGCAGCTGGAAAAGGAGGGAAAAGTGCTATGAGCAGCAGCCAGACCGAGCAGCTGTACCGCGGCATCACCAATGTGCGGGAGGATTTTATTGCCGAAGCCCAAGAGGAAATGCTGCACGGTAAAGAGGTGAAAAGGGCGAAAAAGCGGCGTTTTCTTCCGTTGGTCGCCTGTCTTGTGCTGGTTTTGGGGACGGTCAGCGTCTTTGCCGCCACGGAGTTGGGGCTGAAATTGCGTGAGAACTATACCTCCTCTGAGGAGTCCGGCTATGACATCGCGGTGGAGATCGAGCGAAAACCCGTGTCCCGGATGTCGGAGGAGGTGCGGGCGGTTTCCCCGGTGATCGCAGAACAGTTCCAAACGCATGAGCCCTATGGCAGTGTGTATCCCGGCAGCTGGCTGCAGGATTTTTTATCGTCTGCCGAGGCGGTGGCGTTCATTGGCCTGCCGGAGCTGCACATGCCGGAACTGGGACTGGAGGAAGAACAGGTCACGGTGGGGGTTGAGGGAAAACCGAACGGAGAGATTCAATGCGTCAGCCTCAGCGTGGACTATCAGATTGGGCAGATCAGACTGCAATCCTTTGCCGATGTGTATACAGAAAACAGCGAGGACGCATCCATCCGCACAGGGATTTTGGCCATGGAGAAAATCAAATTTACAGAGTCTGGCTATACGACGCCCCACGGGATTCCCTGTCTTGTGATGACGGGAAGCCCTATGGCCAGCGGCCGGAGATGCCAAACGGGGTATCTGGTGCACCAAGGAGTGCTCTATTCCCTGCACGCCTCCTATGAGGAAGAGGACAGCCGACAGGTGGAAAAGCTCATCAGGCAGTGGGCGGACAGCTTTTGACGCCCGGCGCACGGAGAAAAGAAAATCTTTTAAAGCGGCTATGAATGTGCTATACTTTCCTTGCCGCTGAAAAAAGAGAATAAGCGGTATTTTGAAAAGCAGATCCGGCAGTATTTGATACTGCCGGATTCCGTGCGTTTAACGAACATTTTACAGATGGTGTTTTTATGGAAAAGTATTTCAAAAACAAGCGCTCCGCCATTGTCATCAGCCTCTTTTGTATGCTTCTCTGGGGCAGTGCCATCCCGCTCATCAAGGCCAGCTACCGGGTCATGGAGGTGGCTTCGGATGATGTGGGTGCCAAATTGCTGGTGGCCGGTGTCCGCTTTTGCATTGCGGGCTTGATGGGTCTTGGATATTTCCTGCTGCTGAACCGGGGCAAGCCCCGCGGAACGGTCAGCTGGAAATATGTGGGGATTTTGTGCCTGCTGCAGACCACGCTGCAGTATCTCTTCTACTATCTGGGACTTTCCAATACGCCGGGCGTGAAGGCGGCAGTGATCCAGTCCTCCAACGCCTTTTTCATCGTGATCCTTTCGGCACTGGTGATGCGGGATGACCGGCTGACGCCCCGGCGTCTGCTGTCGCTGGCCATCGGCACGGCGGGTATCGTGGCAGCAAATTTCCAGGCGGGCAGCTTCTTCAGCTTTCATCTGACCGGCGAGGGTTTTCTTCTGATCGCGACTCTCTTTAACGCCATGGCTACGGTGTTTGTCCGTAAGTGGGGCAAGGGACAGGATCCTGCCCTTGCCAGCGGATTGCAGTTTTTTGTCGGTTCTCTGCCCCTGATTGCCTTGGGTGCAGCGCTGTGCCGCCAGTGGCCCCACTTCTCCCCGGTGGCGTTGGTGATGCTGCTCTACGGCGGCTTTATCTCCTCCACGGCCTTTGCGCTGTGGAGTATGGTGCTGCGCTATCAAAGCTCCGGCGAATTTGGCATCTATCGGCTCTTTATCCCGGTGTTCGGCTCCCTCTTCTCCGTGCTTTTCCTCGGGGAGCATTTTACGCTGGAGATCTGCATCGGTATGGTGCTGGTGCTGCTGGGATCCCTCATTTTGAATCTGCCGGACAGGAAGAAAAAAGTGAGCTGACCGGCAATGAAAACTATTTTCCCCTGTGAGGAGGGCTTGCTTTTTTTAAGAAGACAGATTATACTGAAAGTAAGTATGGTCACAATTAAAAAGCGACAGAAAAGAAACAAATAGGAGGAAACATTCCAATGAAGATTCTGGTTATTAACTGCGGTTCTTCTTCCCTGAAGTACCAGCTCATCGACATGGAAACCGAGTACGTTATGTGCAAGGGCCTGTGCGAGCGCATCGGTATGGAGGGCAGCTGTATCACCCACAAGCTGATCGACGGCAAGTGGACTGAGAAGATCCCCTTCCCCACCCACACCGAGGCTTTTTCCGCAGTTGTGAAGATGCTGACCACCGGCGAGGGCAAGGTCATCGACGATGTGTCTGAGATCGGTGCCATCGGCCACCGCGGCGTCCACGGCGGTGAGAAGTTCCGCAAGAGCACCCTGGTCACCGATGAGCTGATCAAGGCTTACGAAGAGCTGAGCCCCCTGGCTCCCCTGCACAACCCCGCCGGCGTGCTGGGTCTGCGTGCAGCACAGCAGGTGTTCGGCAAGGATATGCCCAACGTCATGGTGTTCGACACCGCTTTCCATTCCACCATGCCCCCCAAGGCTTATATGTATGCTCTGCCCTATGAGTTCTATGAGAAGTACGGCGTTCGTCGCTACGGCTTCCACGGCACCTCTCACCGTTATGTGAGCCTGGCTGCCGCCAAGTATCTGGGCAAGAAGCCCGAGGATCTGAAGATCGTCACCTGCCATCTGGGCAACGGTGCTTCCGTGGCCGCTGTCGATGGCGGTAAGGTGATCGATACCTCCATGGGTATGACTCCTCTGGCTGGTCTGATGATGGGTACTCGTTCCGGCGATATTGATCCCTCCATCCCCGGCTATCTGATGAAGTGCACCGGCATGAGCGCTGCTGAGATGGATCACGTTCTGAACCACCAGTCCGGCCTCGAGGGCGTGTCCGGCGTGTCCAGCGATAAGCGCGACCTGGATGTGGCTGTGGAAGCCGGCATCAAGCGCGCCATTCTGGCCAGCGATATGTTCAACTACGATATCAAGAAGTACATCGGCTCCTATGCTGCCGCTATGGGTGGTCTGGACTGCGTGGTGTTCTGCGGCGGTATCGGTGAGAACGACTCCGGCGTGCGTCATGCTGTCTGCGAGAACATGGAGTTCCTGGGCATCAAGGTGGACGAGATCCGCAACGAGATGCGTGGTCAGGAGATCAACGACATCACTGCTCCCGATGGTCGCGTAAAGGTTCTGGTCATCCAGACCAACGAGGAGCTGATGATCGCCCGCGATACGCTGGCTATCGTCACCGGCAAGGAAGTTGAGTAATCACAGCTTTCCCCCTATTTTTGATAAGATAAAAGAGC
>JAHHSH010000029.1 GCA_020025345.1 Oscillospiraceae bacterium
CCAAGCTGCCCCACGAGCATACGTTCAGCCCGGACTGGAGCAAGGACGAGCAGAATCACTGGCACGCAGCCACCTGCGAGCACAGCGATGTTGTGGCAGACAAGGCTGCCCATACCTTCGGTGATTGGATGGTGACGGTACAGCCCACCGAAGCGCAGGAAGGTCTGCGCGAGAGGAACTGCACGGCGTGCGGCTTCAAGCAGGAGGAGAGCATTGCCAAGCTGCCCCACGAGCATACGTTCAGCTCGGACTGGAGCAAGGACGAGCAGAACCACTGGCACGCAGCGACCTGCGAGCACAGCAATGAGGTGGCAGACAAGGCCGCTCACACCTACGGCGATTGGAACGTAGTGCGCGAGGCAACTGAGCAGCAGGAAGGCCTGCAGGAGAGAAGCTGCACGGTGTGCGGCGCCACACAGCAGGTGACGATTGAGAAGCTGCCCACCCAGACACCGCAGAACGATCCGCAGCAGCCCAGCGCACCGCAGACCGGCGACAACAGCCGTGTGGCGCTGTGGGCGGCAGTGGCTGTGGTAACGGTAGCTGCTTTCGTGATCATGATTGTTTATCGGAAAAGAAGATAAACGGTCGGCAAGCGCGATAGACGAACCATATCACTAAATAAAAGACCTTGGAGGAATATTCCTCCAAGGTCTTTTGCTTATCATGTGGTGTTTACTTGTCCACACGGCGCCCCGTAGTATTGGGGATCCCCAGTTCCTCACGGTACTTGGCCACGGTGCGGCGGGAGATGGCACAGCCGCGCTCTGCCATGATGTTGCACAGCTGCTGGTCGGAGAGAGGCTTTTTTCGATCCTCGGAAGCAATGAGCTTTTTTACAAGCGCCTTGGCACTGTCGGCCGAGGTGTCCTGCGCCTTGGCACTGCCCACGGAACGGGAGAAGAAGTAGGAGAGGGGGAACACGCCGTAGGCGCATTGGAGATGCTTATTTTGCATGGCACGGCTGACCGTGGATTCGTGGAGTTCCAGCGCGCTTGCTACATCGCTCAATGTCAGCGGCGCGAGATGACCGGGACCGTGCTCAAAAAAGCTCTGCTGCGCTTGCAGAAGGTACTGCGCACAGCGCAGGAGCGTATTGCGGCGCTGTTCCACCGCCTGCATGACCTGCTTGGCCTGCCGGATCTTGTCTGCGAGATAAGATTGAACTTCCTCGTTGTCCGGGTTTTCCTGCAGCATACGGGCATAGTAGCTGCTGATGTGGAGCGAGGGAAAGAAGCTGTCGTTAAGCTGCAGCTCCGGCCCGTTGGGGCCGGAGAGAACCGTCAGATCGGGGATCAGATAGACAGCCCTTTGCACTGGGGCATAGGCGGCGGACGGACGGGGATTGAGCGCGCGAATCAGATTGCAGGCTTCCTTCACTTGCGAGACGGAGCAGCGCAGTTTTTTGGCGATGAGCCCGTAGTGGAATTTGGCCACGTCTTCCAGATGGTTGCGGGCAATATCCAGCGCAATATGCTGCAAAGGATGGTGGACACGCCGCAGCTGCAGACAGAGGGACTCCCCTAAATCGCGGCCGGCAATGCCAGCCGGTTCCAATTGCTGTAAAATGTCCAGTGCCTGCTGCAAAAGGGGCTCTGACACGCCGGTGGAAGCGGAAATGTCGGAGAGCGGCTCGTCCAGCCGTCCGGCACTGTCGAGACTTTCAATGAGAAGAACGGCAGCCTGGAGGAGCTGTCCGGAGAGGTGTAGTGGTTCCAGCTGCTCCATCAGAACATCCTGTAAGGTCTCCTGCTGCTCTTCCACAGCGCCGCAGTCATGGGGGAATTCATCCTCGTCATCTTGCGTGCGCTCCTGCCGAAAATGGGATTGGCGATCTTCGCGGTCAATCCATTCCGCTTCGCGGCACAACTGGCGATCCCTGTCGGAGCGAGGGTCTGTCAGTTCCAGTACGGGATTTTCCTGAGCGGTATTTTCTATGTAGTCCAGCAGCTCCTGCGATCCCATCTGTAGAACCCGAAGCGTTTGAATCATCTGAGGGGACAGAATTTGCTCCTGCTTTTGTGTGAGTGTGATATCCAAGCTGTCGCCCTCCTTTCGGCATTTTGTAGGTGTTCCCCTGTGGGAAATCCAAGAATTGTGGTTATTATACCATATATAATAGGAAAATGCCACGGCAACAAGAGAATTTCCTTCCTGTGGGAGGGGGAGTCTTGCAAAGGACGGTGGGATATTATAAAATAGAACCTCAACAGGAAAAGATCCTTGCAAAAAATGGAAATCTGTGAGAAAGGGGCGGGAGTTCACTGTGGATATTCTGGAGAGCGTGCTGGACAGTTCGTCACACGCTATTTTTACACTGGACCACGAGGGAATCGTGACCCATATCAATCATCAGGCCAAGGAGCGCTTTGGCCTTTTTAATCACAGCCAACAATCGCATGGAGCAGGACGGCTGGAGCCGGGAGATCTGGTGATGCTGGCGACCACAGCGATGGGTGCCGATGACGGCGGATTGCAGCAGGAGGATCTGGCTGTGCTGGGTATTCACGATAAGAAGATTCAGCCGGGAGATCTGGTGGCTGCGGTGGGCGTTTTTCAGGACGATACGGCACCTCGTCCCGTCTATAAGGCGCTGCGGCGCCGGGATGCCTCGACACTTCAAATGGATGTGAACTGGCAGGGACACATTATTCAGGTGGCAATGAACGGCAGTGAGGCCTCCGTCACCGTGGACGGTGTGCGTTATGCCATCAGCTATTTCATGTCGATCTGTCAGCTGGTGGTGCTGGACCACGAGACCGGCGCAGTGAAATTCTGGCAGGAAAAGGGTTACTCCGCCCGAAAAGAGGGGGCAGGCAACCTGCTGCGCGGTGGTTCCTTCGGTGCGAAGAGCCCCGACGGTGAGATGGAGGTTACGGGCTACTATTTCCGGGAGTTCTTTGAAGGAGAACTCTTTGAGCGGCACTTGCAGGAGGTGCTCTCCGGCGAGACGGATCGCTACGAGGATCAGGAGTACGAGATCAACGGCTACGCTCTTATGGCCAGTATCCTGCCGGCACCGGACGAGAAAACCGGCAACGGCGCCATTGTGAAGTTCCGCCGCTTTGAGGATATCAAAGCCACCATTCTGGAGCGCAACACGGCCATTACCGCCGCCGAGCGAAAGTATAAAGAGGCGGAGCAGGATATGCTGACCGACGGCGGCGCGTTTACCTCCCTTTTTGGCAGTTCCACGGTCATGGCGGAGGTGAAGCGCTACGCCTACCGGCTCTCGCAGCTGGATTGCAATATCCTCATTACCGGTGAGAGCGGCACGGGTAAGTCGTTCCTGGCCCGGAGTATTGCCGATGTGCAGCCGCGGCGGGGGCCGTTTATCACGGTGGACTGCTCCACCATTGCGCCGACCCTTTTTGAGAGCGAGATGTTCGGCTATGTGGGCGGCGCTTTTACCGGAGCCAATCCCAAGGGTAAGGCCGGCTTCTTTGAGGAGGCGGACGGCGGCACCATCTTCCTCGATGAAATCGGCGAGGTGCCGCTGAATATTCAGGCCAAGCTCTTGAGCATCATCCAGAATAAAACACTCTGCCGTGTGGGCTCCACGAAGTCCGTTCCGGTGGATGTGCGGATTTTGGCAGCCACCAACCGTAACCTCCGGCAGGAGGTAAACGAAGGACTTTTCCGGCAGGATCTCTATTACCGGCTCAGTGCCTTCACGGTGGAGCTGCCGCCGCTGCGGGAGTGCCAGGAGGATGTGTATTTTCTCATCAATCATCTGATGGATCGTATTCGTGAGAAGTACGGAATGCCGGACAAATGCCTCTCCGGCGAGGCGTTCAGCCGCCTATTGTCCTACGATTGGCCAGGCAATATCCGGGAGTTGGAGAATGTGCTGGAGCGTGCTGTGGTGCTCTCCGAATCCGACATCATCTATGATGAGCACATTCGTCTGGAGCAGGAGCCTGTGCAAATGACGCTGAAAGAGCAGCTCAAGGCGGAGGAAAAAAGGATCATCCGTCGGACATTGGCACAGTGCGGCGGGAACCGTACTGCGGCGATGGAGCAGCTGGGCCTCTCGAAAACCGTGTTCTACGGCAAACTGAAAGAATACAAAATCAATTGAGAAAGTTCGGTTTTTTGAACTGTGTCCCGAAAATGGGAATTGTAGTTCTGAAAACCGAACTTTTTTGATAGAAAATGGAAAATGCATAGAAAATATTCTCATAGTACACAGAAAAAGGGGCGGATTTAGGCGGAGCATAGACGAATATGTCAAAAAATGCTGTATGAGTTTGTGAGGTTATCTAATGTTTTAACGTAAATGGGTAATTGGCACGAAGTTCGCATATATAAGAAAGTGAGCGGATCGCCCAAGGGGCACCGTCAAAGGAAGGAGCAAACAGCGCTATGGACTTTTGGAAAATGAACGGAGCCGGCAACGACTTTGTGGTCATCAATAACATGAATGGGGAGATTCCTCAGGCACAGTATGGTACCATTGCCAAGACGCTCTGTGAGCGGCATCTTTCCATCGGATCGGACGGAATGATGTTCGTAGAACGGGCACACGGTGATGCGGATTATCGGATGGCTTTCTACAACTCTGATGGCAGCATGGGAGAGATGTGCGGCAACGGTGCCCGCTGTATCTGCCGCTACGGCTACGAGGTCGGTTTGGCCGGCGATGTGCAGCGGGTAGAAACGACTGCCGGTGTAGTGATCGGCTATCGTATTGACAAGCGACTCTATAAGGTTCGGCTGAACGATCCCACGCTGATCAAGCTGGATTACCCGGTAGAGGTCGACGGCAAGGAGTATGCATGCAGTTATGTGGAACTGGGCAATCCCAGTATCCCTCACGCGGTAGTTCCGATTTCGGGACTCGCCGAGTATCCCCGGCAGGAGCTGTTCGAGCTGGGACGGAAGCTGCGGAACCATCCGGCCTTCCCCAAGGGGGCCAACGTGAACTTCTACGAGATCACCGGAGAGGACGAGGTGCTGGAGCGCACCTATGAGCGCGGCGTGGAAGACTTCACCTACGCCTGCGGTACCGGTACCGGTTCTCTTGTGACCGTGTTGACGCTGCAGGGAAAGGTCAGCGGCAGCAACGTCCGGGTCAACATGACCGGTGGACAGCTGGTCATCGACATCGACCGCAAGGGCGACGTCATTGAAAACCTGTATCTCACCGGCCCCACCAATGTGGTGGCTAAGGGACAGGTGACAGATGAGGAATTGCTCCTCGATTAAAAGTGTATGTAAGCAGAGAAAAGAGCTTTACATAAAAAGAAAATGTCTCAACAAAAAAACGAAATCAACCAAATTCTGTTAGGAGGAATTAAGCAATGGAAAAGAAATCCGTTATGAAAAACTATGCGTTCCTGGCAATTATGCTGGGTTCCATGGTGCTGGGCTGTATCTTCGGCTGGTTGGCTCCCGAGGCAGCCAAGAGCATTAAATTTTTGGGTACCGTCTTTATCAACATGATGTTCTGCGTGGTCGTTCCCATGGTGTTTGCTTCTATCTCCAGTTCCGTGGCCTGCACCAAGAGCCGCAAGCGTGCTGGTAAGATCATGGGCACCACGGTGGGTACCTTCGTGATCACTGGTGCTATCGCCGCTGTGATCATGTTCGTTCTGATGAAGATCTTCCCTCCCGTACTGTCTGCTTGGTCCAATATTGAGAGCGAGGCTATGGGTGAGCATGCTTCCTTGACCGACATGATCGTCAACTTCTTTACCTCCAGCGACTTCGTGGGTCTGCTGAGCCGCAAGGCCATGCTGCCCCTGATCGTGTTCTCTGTGCTGTTCGGCTTTGCTACCAACCTGGCCGGCGGTCCCGACGGCGTCATCGCCAAGGGCCTGAGCGCACTGACCGATGTCATGATGAAGTTCGTCAACATCATTACCTACTATGCCCCCATCGCTTTCTTCGCTATTTTCGGCGATTTGATGGCTACCTACGGCTCTGCCATTACCGAGTCCTATGGCCGCGCCATGATGGTGTACTATCCTCTGTGCTTCGTCTACATCTTCACCGCTTTCCCGCTGTTTGCCTGGTTCGGCGGCGGTAAGCACGGTATTAAGACCATGCTCAAGCACGTTGGTAAGCCCGCCATCGTTTCTCTGGGCACCTGCTCTTCTGCAGCAACTATTCCCACCAACCTGGCAGAGGCTGAGGAGACCGGCGTTTCCAAGGACGTGGCCGAGATGGTGATTCCTCTGGGCGCTACCATGCACATGGATGGCTCCTGCTTCTCCTGCGTTTTGAAGATCGCTTTCGTTCTGGGTGTGTTTGGCCAGACTCTGGAGTGGAACCAGCTGCTGCCCATCGTTCTGGTGGCTGTGCTGTCCTCTGTGGGTATGTCCGGCGTTCCCGGCGGCGGTTACATCGGTGAGTATATCATCTGCTCTATCTTCTTCCCCCAGCAGATCGAAATGGCTTTCCCCATCCTGGTGGCCATCGGCAACCTGGTGGATCCTCCCGCAACCATGATCAACGCTGCCGGCGACTATGTAGTAACCTATATCGTCTCCCGCTTTGCCGATGGCAAGGATTGGCTGGATAAGGTGATCGCCGGTAAGAAGGAAACTGTCGCTGTCGAGGAGAAGTAAAGCTCTCCTTTATGAGACATAGGAAAGGGAAAAGCGGCACACGGTGTGGTTGAGCCGTGTCCGCTTCCCTTCCCCAAAAAGACTCAGTCTGCTTTCATAAATAAATGGCGGAAGTAAATCATTTGTACGAGAAATTTCTGAAAATATCTGGACGAATGCGGTCGGTAGATCGCTGATCATCCGAGCCTCTACAGGGCGGAAATTAGGGACATGTCCTAATCGACTCCACGAAAACACAAATACAAATTCTTACAACTTATCCGGAAATATGGAAGGATACATGATTATGAAAAAAAGATTTACGGCAATCATTGCAACTGCGGCAATTCTTATTTTGCTTCTGGCGGGATGCGCTGACAGCAAACCCCAGAACAACAATCCCTCCGATTCGAACAAGGTAGACATTGCTGCTGCTAAGGATGCAACGTCTGTTATTCTGGTAAAGAGCAATAAGAGCACGGCTGACCTCACCTTTATGGTCAACGAGGGTGGATTTTGGAAAGAAGTCCTTTCTACTGATAAAGCATGGGTCGGCAAGAACGGTGTAACCAATCATAAGCAGGAAGGTGACGGCTGCACTCCTATTGGTGTCTATACGCTGAGCCAGCCCTTCGGCTGTGAGGATGCTCCTGAAGGTGTCAAGGATTATACCAAACTCACCGAGGATGAGTACTGGGTCGATGATGGTGAGAGCAAGTACTACAACACCATGGTTCGCAAGAGCGAGGCTGATGAGGAATGGAAGAGCGCCGAGCATCTGGTAGAGGAGACGGTGGCTTACGCCTATGCCTGCAACATTGACTATAATACGCAGTGTGTGCCCGGCAACGGCTCTGCTATTTTCCTGCACTGCTCTACCGGTCGTCCCACTGCTGGTTGTGTTTCCGTGCCTCAGGACGTGATGATCCAGCTTTTGCAGCTCATCAATGAAGATACAGTCATCGTCATTATGTAAGGAACGGCGATAGCTATTTGTTTTATGATTGTTTGATTTCAAAATCAAACCGGACACTATATGGAGCAGCAACGGGAACGATGTCTTACGTCTTCCGACCGTGTCCGTCTGGATATTTTTTGAAAACAGCATAACGCTCGTACATGTGATTTACTTCCCTCAGAAATTTGGATTCGATACAGGGGGGATGGCTGCAGAACGCTTTGTGCCTCTGTGACCATTCCCGGTATCGGAGTAACGAAGGAACAGTGCCATATACAACCGCGAAAGAAGGTATACATATGATTTGTGACAACATCACGATTGGTAAAAACGGACATTTGTATTTTGCCGGTCAGGATACGGTGGAGCTTGCCAAACAGTACGGTACCCCGCTGTACCTGATGGATGAAGATAAAATTCGAGAGAACTGCCGCGTTTATACGCAGGCATTCAAAGAGCATTTCGGTGATAAGGCTCGCCCTCTGTACGCCAGCAAGGCCAACTCTTTCAAGCGCATATATGAGATCATGCGGGAAGAGGATATGGGTATTGACGTGGTGTCCTCCGGTGAGATCTACACCGCGCTGCAGGCCGGCTATGATCTGAGCCGCGCCTACTTCCACAGCAATAATAAGACCGACGAGGATATCGCATACGGTATGGACAATCATATCGGCTACTTCGTGGCCGATAACGTGGAGGAGATCAAGGCCATCGAGGCTGAGGCCGGCCGCCGCGGTATTCGCCAGAAGGTGCTGCTGCGTCTGACTCCCGGTATTGATCCCCACACCTATGAGGCGGTTGCTACCGGTAAGGTGGACTCCAAGTTCGGCTCTGCTATCGAGACGGGCCAGGCCGAGGAGATCACGGTCTTTACGCTGGCGCAGCCCCATGTGGAGCTGATGGGTTTCCACTGCCATGTGGGTTCCCAGGTCTTTGGCGAGGACATCTTTGAGCGTGCCGCCGTGGTCATGCTGGAGTTCATCGCCGATATGAAGAAAAAGCACGGTTATATGGCACCCCAGCTGGATCTGGGCGGCGGCTATGGCGTGCGCTATGTAGAGTCCGATCCCTATCTGGATGTCCATACCAAGGTGGGTCAGGTGGCTGCTGCCATCAAGGAGACCTGTGCACGTCTAAATATCGAGATGCCGGAGATCCACATGGAGCCGGGCCGCAGCATCGTCGGTGCTGCCGGCATGACGCTCTACACCTGCGGTACGGTGAAGAATATCCCCGGCTATAAGAGCTATGTATCCATAGACGGCGGCATGCCCGATAACCCCCGGTATGCCCTTTATAAGTCCAGCTATACCTGCCTTGCTGCCAACAAGATGAACGAGGAAGCCGACTTCACCTGTTCCGTGGTGGGTCGCTGCTGCGAGAGCGGCGACATCATTCAGGAGGGCGTGCAGATGCCCCATAGCATCGGCCGCGGCGATATTGTGGCGGTATGCACCACCGGCGCCTATAACTACTCCATGGCCTCCAACTATAACCGTCTGCCCCGCGCTCCCATTGTTATGCTGCGCGGCGGTACGGAGAGCTATGTGGCCGTGCGCCGCGAGAGCTTTGCAGATCTCTGCAAGAACGACCTGTAAAAATAAAAAGGAGAATGAATCATGGCATTTGGTGTTGAAAAATTACATTTGGTGGATCCTACACCTATTCAGTATATGCCCACGCTGTCCAAGGAACTGGGGATTGAACTCTATCTTAAACGAGACGATCTGACCTCTTGGGGTGCTGGCGGAAACAAGCTGCGTAAGCTGGAGTATTTGGTGGCCGATGCGCTGCAGCAGGGTGCTACCATGCTGGTAACGGTGGGCGGTGCACAGACCAACCACGGTCGGCTGACCGCGGCGGTGGCAGCCAAGTACGGTTTGAAGTGTGCCATCATTGCCATTGACGACTATCCCGGCGAGGTGTCCGCCAATATCCTGCTGGATCGTATTATGGGCTGTGATGTGATTTTGAAGGCGGATGACGGACGGGACGAAAATGAGCAGTTCGATGAGCTGTGCCCCAAGATCATTGCACAGTACGAGGAAAAGGGCGAGAAGGTATACTTCATCCCCATGGGCGGCAGTAATGCACTGGGTGCACTGGGCTACTACGACTGCGCCGTGGAACTGACGGCACAGGCCAAGGAAATGGGGCTGGAGGATGCTCGCGTAATTGACTCCGTGGGTTCCATCGGCACCTATATGGGCCTTTACTGCGGATTGCGCAATGAGGATTCCCCTCTGCGCCTGACCGGCATCGCCATTTCTCCCTTTGGCGAGTATAAAGAACATCGCATCGTGGAGTATTTTAACGAGATGAAGGAGACCTACGGCCTCAAGTGTGATGCTGTCCGTGCGGACTTCGACATTGAAAAGGACTATACCCGCGGCGGTTATAACAATCTGAGCAAGGAAGTCCGGGAGGCCATCTGCCTCATGGCTCGGAAGGAAGCGGTCATGCTGGACCCCTGCTATACCGGTAAGGGCTTTGCCGGATTGCTGGAGATGGTGAAAGAGGGCAAGATCGCCAAGGGCGAGAAGGTCATCTTCCTCCACACCGGCGGCTTCCCCGGCCTCTATACCCGCCATCATCGGGAGGCTTTTGAAGAAGAGCTGCTCCCCGGTGTTACGATCTTGGATTGAGAATATTTCTCATATGGCGCGAACAAACGCTATTTACCTCCTCTCAATAAAAGAAAACGACGCAGTCTTGCAAGGCTGCGTCGTTTCCTTTTGTGGGATCACCACAGATTACTTTGGGCGTTTTCTCCGTCGGTGAGATCTCCGTCGGTGTCATGGACCCGTGCGTTATCCAGCATCTCCTCATAGCTGGCACCGAAAGAGTTGTCCACGGTGCCAAAACCGCTGTCCGGCGCGGAGCGCATATCGTCCGACGTATCGGTGCAGCCTGCAAGGCATACGGTGAGCAGCAGAGCCAGCGCAGCAGCTGTCATTCTTTTCATCAAAAATCTCTCCTTTCCGTGCAGAATCTGATTTTTCTCCATAGGCAGTATCTGCAGTTTAGAAGAAAAATAACTGGGGTAAGATTTGCAAAAACTGTATTTTTCTGCCGATAGAGGTTCAATATTGAAATTTAAAGGTATAAGGAGTATACTGAGAAAATAAATGACAAAGAGAGGAAGTGTAGTATGCAAAAACTGGAAAAACAGTTTCATATTCACTGCGTCGAGGGCGATGTGGGACGCTACTGCATCCTGCCCGGCGATCCGGGCCGCTGCAAGGCCATTGCCGCCCATTTTGACGATGCAAAATTTGTGGCGCAGAATCGGGAATATGTGATTTATACCGGCACACTGCTGGGCGAAAAGGTGTCTGTTTGCTCCACCGGCATCGGCGGCCCCTCGGCGGCCATCGCTATGGAGGAGCTGCACAACGTGGGCGCTGATACTTTCATTCGTGTGGGTACCTGCGGCGGCATCGATCTGGATGTGCGCAGCGGCGACGTGGTGGTGGCTACCGGTGCTATTCGCTTTGAGCACACCAGCTGCGAGTATGCACCCATCGAGTATCCTGCCGTGGCCGATTTTGAGGTGATGACGGCACTGGTACAGGCAGCCAAGAACCTCCATAAGCCCTATAAGACCGGCGTGGTGCAGTGCAAGGACGCTTTCTATGGCCAGCACTCTCCGGCCAAGATGCCTGTCTCCTATGAGCTGCTGCAAAAGTGGGAGGCGTGGAAGCGCCTTGGCGTAAAGGCCAGCGAGATGGAGTCCGCCGCACTTTTTGTGGTGTCCAATGCGCTGGGCTGCCGCTGCGGTTCCTGCTTCCATGTGATCTGGAATCAGGAGCGTGAGGCTGCAGGTCTCGATCAGAACATGAGTGAGGATACCAGCTCTGCTATTGAGGTGGGTATTGAGGCGCTGAAGCTCCTCATCAAGGCAGACCGGGAGAAGCAGTAATCGATAATAAAGCACATCTGCTCCATCCGAGAGCACGTTAGTTGCTGAAACCGGGATAGAGGACAGCAGCTGACGGGAGAATTCTGATTTCTTGAATAGTAACACAGCAATAAAAATGGAGTGTATCCAAGGATACACTCCATTTTTTGTTTTCTGTATGTTCCATATCTGGCATCCCCCGGGGGCTTTTTCCTATGTTGTGTGGAAAACCTGTTGGCCTGTCAGCTGTTATTATCCACAATCAGCATATTTAGTTTTTTCCAGCGGCGCAGCTCCTTGGCGCTGATTTGCAGCTGCTGGCGAAGCATCTGGTGATCTGTGCAGGGCGCCAGTGTCACAATGCACTTGAAGGCACAGGGCATCAAGTCGGCGTTGGATATGCCGCACAGCAATCCTTCTGTGTAGTTTCGCAGCTCCATCGGATTGAAAATATAGAGAAGATCCTGTTCCAGCTTGTTGTGCCGATTACTGAAGGAAAAGCGAATGAGCATATCACTGTAGAGGACGGTTCCGGTGTACTGTGTCTCGCTGCTGCGCCCGGTGGGGGTCGTGGCATGGATGGACATACTGGTTTCGTAAGTGCCGTCTGCGGAGGAACGGCTTTTGTGGATGTGGATGATGGCCTCCTTCAATCGGTCATACCGTCCGTCGTAGTAGTAGAAATACAAATGATCTGCGCGGAAAAAGGGACTCTCCCCCTCGTAAACAGGCGTTTCGGCTACCGTATGGCCCAGGTCCTGCACCGGCTGATAATCGGTGAGCTGGCTAAAGTCCACGTCTAACGCAGAGGCAATTTCCCACAGGGTGGACACATCCAAGGTGATCTCACCGGTTTCATATTTACTCACCGTAGCGCGGCTTTTGTGGATCACATCGGCCAGCTGCTGGATGGTCATTTTCTTCATCTTTCGATAGTTTCGGATTTTGGCTCCAATATAGTGATTGATATTTTCCATGGCATGGCTCCTGAAGTTTCATATGAATATACATTTATGTGATACACGGGCAATTCGGCTTGCCACGCATCCTTGGTTTCTTATATATTCTAGCATAAAGAAAGTTTGGTTGTCAAAACGTTCGTGAGATGAACGTTTTGGAAATTTGATTTTTGGCCTTTCCTCGCGTATAGTGTGGGACATCAGCAAAAAAAGGAAGGTCGAAATCATGGAAAATAAGAATAAATCGAGTTTTACAAGTTCCATCGGATTTATCTTGACTGCCGCGGGCAGCGCTGTTGGTGTGGGAAACATTTGGCGCTTTCCCTATCTGGCAGCGAAGGACGGAGGAGGCCTGTTTTTGCTGGTTTATCTGGGGCTGGTGCTGACATTCGGATTCACGCTGCTGACTACCGATATTGCCATCGGTCGGCGCACCGGTCGGAATGCATGGCATGCGTTTGAATCGATCCGTCCCAAGTGGGGATTTCTCGGTAAGCTGACATTTTTGGTCCCCGCCATCATTATGACCTACTATGCAGTCATCGGCGGCTGGGTTTTGAAGTATGCTACCGTCTATGTGTGCGGACAGCGTGCACAGGCCGCGCAGGACGGCTATTTTTTGGACTTTATTACCAGTCCGGTTTCGCCGATCGTGTTCCTGTTGATATTCCTGGCCATCACCGCCTTTGTGGTCTATTCCGGCGTGGAGAAGGGCATTGAGAAATTCTCGAAAGTAGTTATGCCGATCCTCCTTTTGATGATCGTAGGTACGGCAATCTACTCTTTGACCCTCAGTCATACAGATGCCAACGGTGTTACCCGTACCGGTCTGCAGGGTTTGGCTGTCTATCTGATTCCCGACTTTACCGGGCTCACGTTCTCCAAGTTCTTGAACATCCTCCTCGATGCCATGGGACAGCTTTTCTTCTCTCTTAGTGTGTCCATGGGCATCATGATTACCTACGGCTCCTATGTGAAAAAGGACGTCAATCTGGAAAAGTCCATCGCACAGGTGGAATTCTTTGATACCGGTGTGGCGTTCCTCGCCGGTATGATGATCATTCCCGCCATCTTTGTTTTCGCCGGCACAGAGGGCATGGCCGCCGGTCCCTCCCTCATGTTCCAGTCTCTTCCCAAGGTGTTTGAGTCCATGGGTGCAGCAGGTACACTGGTTGGCGCTGCCTTCTTTGTGATGGTGCTCTTTGCGGCACTGACCTCTTGCCTTTCCATTTTGGAGACGCTGGTATCTACCTGCATGAATATCTTCCACAGCAGTCGTAAAAAGGTGAGTCTGGTCATTAGTGTGATTTCCGCCGTGGCGGCTGTGATCGTTTGCCTTGGCTACAATGTATTTTACTTCGAGTACACGCTCCCCAACGGTCAGACCGCACAGATTCTGGACGTATTGGACTATGTCAGCAACAACTTCCTCATGCCTTTGATCGCCTTCTTGACCGCTGTTTTTGTGGGCTGGGTCATCAAGCCCCAGTGGGTCACGGAGGAGATGGAGGTGCAGGGTGCCACGTTTGGCAAGAAGCATTTCTATGCCGTGATGGTGCGCTGGGTGGTTCCGGTGATCATGGCGATCCTGTTCCTCCAGTCCACCGGATTGCTGGCAAAGGTAGCTACCCTCTTTTAATCCATGAGTGCAGTTATATAAAGGAATTGAATGTTGAAAAACGCCCGGTCCGAGGGTATATCGGACCGGGCGTTTTCATATGCAGCTGTGGTGAAAAGACTCCGCGCTGCATATATTTAGTATGGTATAGGGCGTTCCCTTTCGTGCCGTTTTATTTGGAGAACTGTGCCTTGTAGGCGGCGGCTTTTTCCACATACCCTTGGGCGCTGTGGCGGTTGGCCTCAATTTCTTCGGCTGTGACGGGGCGGCGCACTTTGCCGGGGGTGCCGATGACCAGAGAACCATCGGGAATGACGGCGTTCTGGGGGATCAGCGCTCCGGCGGCGATGATGCAGTCCTTGCCGATGACAGCGCCGTTGAGGACGATGGCACCCATGCCGATGAGGCTGTTGTCGCCGATGGTGCAGCTGTGGAGGATCGCGCCGTGTCCTACCGTGACACCGCGGCCGATGGTCATGGGCAGCTGGGGGTCGGTGTGCAAAACGCAGTTATCTTGAATATTGCTGTCAGCGCCCACGGTGATGGAGGTGTACTCCGAGCGGATGACGGCGCCGAAAAAGACGCTGCTGCCGGCCTCCAGCGTCACATCGCCGAGGACGAAGGCGCCGGGAGCCACAAAGACGGAGGGATGAATCGAGGGTGTTTTCATAGGGAAACCTCCTTATTTAAATAGCCAGCGGCACACGAGAATGACAACGCAGGCACCGGCCACACCGATGAGGATTACGCCGATGGTGCTGGTGGCACCAAGGCCGATGGCACGGGCGAGGAAGCTGCCGACGGCAGAGCCGATGATGCCCAGAATGATATTGCGGAGGATGCCGCCGGGGCTGTTCATGAGTTTACCGGCAATCCAGCCGATGAGAGCGCCGAGGATAATAGAAAATAACATAAGAAAAACTCCTTTATATCGGTTAACGATTCATAAGATGGACATTCAAATGGGGATAGGTCATTTCCACGTCGGCCTCGTTAAAGGCATCCCGGATGTGTTCGGTGAGCGGGAAGAAGACCTCGTTATATTTGTCCGGCTTACACCAGACGCGAACCAGATACTCAATGCTGTTGTCACCGTAGGCACTCACCAGCACTTGGGGTGCCGGATCGGGGAGGATGTCCTCTGTGGCGGCGATTGCCTGAAGACAGGCCTGTCGGACGGTGGCAGTAGGGGCGTCGTAGGAGGCACTGACCGTTACCACGATGCGCCGGCTGCCGTTGGCTGTGAAGTTGGTGATCTTCTCGGCAGAGATGGTGCTGTTGGGCACAATCAGCTGCTGGCCGTCATCTGTATTGAGATAGGTGGAGTGGAGAGAGATATTCTTCACAACGCCGCGGCCGCTGGGGGTGTCAATGTAGTCACCGATTTGAAAGGGCTTGGTGGTCAAAATCACAAGCCCGCCTGCAATGTTGGAGAGCACGTTCTGGATGGCAAGGGAAATGGCCAGAGACAGCACCGACAAAAGAGCAACCAGAGAAGTGGTGGGGATGCCCAGCTGATCGGCCAGGATCAAGAGGAGAACCACCCACAGGATCACACGCACTGCACTGACCACATAGCGCTGGGTGCGCTGCTCTATAGAGGGACGATTGATGATACGCCGCAGCATTTTGAGAAGAATCTGGATGACCACAACGCCCAAAAGAAGGGTGAGCAGGGTATAGAGCACCTGCTCCAGCGGCAGATTTTTTAAGGAAATGCCGGAAAAAATTTCGTTGATGTTCGCAGAGGGCATAAAAATACCCCTTTCATTTTATGATATGCCATTATAGCTTATCCCCCTTTGTTTGGCAAGCGCTGTGCAGGGCGCAGGGAAGAAGAAAAGGCTTTACAAAACGCCGTACCATAAGCTATAATAATCAGAAGAGAGTACAAGAAATGTGTTGAATCAACCCTGTGGATCAAAAGATTGGAGAGAAAAAATGGATCGATTCTTTCATGTAACAGAGCGCGGCTCGACCGTGCGCACGGAAATCATGGCAGGTCTGACCACCTTCATGGCGATGGCTTACATCCTGATGGTCAACTCCGGCATGTTTTCCTCTTTGGGCACTGTTTCCTACGGTGCCATCTACATCGCAACCGCAATTTCCGCCATCATCGGTACGGTTCTGATCGGCCTGCTGGCAAACCTGCCTCTGGCACAGGCCTCCGGTATGGGTCTGAACGCCTTCTTCGTTTACACCGTCTGCTTCGGCTTCGGCCTGAGCTATGCCAATGCACTGGTGCTGGTGCTGTGTGACGGTATCATCTTTGTGCTGCTGACCGTCACCGGATTGCGCAAGGTGATTTTTGACGCCATTCCTCAGGCGGTCAAAACCGCAATCTCTGCCGGTATCGGCCTGTTCATTGCCTTCATCGGTATGCAGAATGCCGGTATCGTGGTCAATGACGAGGCCACACTGGTGAATCTGCGCTCCTTCAATGTGCTGGGCGGCAACGCCACTTGGGCAGATCTGTTCCCGGTACTCATCACCATTCTGGCTGTCTTTGCGATTGCCGCAATGGCACACCGCAAGGTGAAAGGTGCCGTGCTGTGGGGTCTGCTGGGCTCTGCCGTGCTGTACTATGTGGTGGGTCTTCTCACCGTGCCCGGCTTCTATGATATGGCTGTGGCTCCCAACCTGACCTCCGACTTCCTGGGCGCTTTCCGTGATTTCGGTTCTCAGGCATTTCTGAAGGTCTTTACTGAGGGCTTTGACTTCTCTGCCTACATCGCAGCTCACGGCACTCTGGACTTTGTGATCATGTTCCTCACCACGATGCTGGCTTTCTGCATGGTGGATATGTTCGATACGCTGGGTACCCTGTTCGGCGCCTGCTCCGTGGGCGGCCTGCTGACTAAGGACGGCGACGTGCCCAACATGAACCGTGCGATGCTGGCTGACTCCATCGCTACCTGCTGCGGCGCTGTGTGCGGCACCTCCACCGTGACCACCTATGTGGAGTCCTCCTCCGGCGTAGCCGAGGGCGGCCGTACCGGTCTTGCCTCCATGGCAACGGCAGCGCTCTTCTTCATCGCCATGTTCCTGGCACCTGTTGCACAGCTGATTCCTTCCTATGCCTGCGCCGCCGCCCTCATCTATGTGGGCGTTCTGATGATGGGCAACGTGAAGAACATCGACTGGAGCGATGCCAGTGCCGCTGTCCCTGCATTCCTGACCATGGCCTTTATGCCTCTGACCTACAATATCTCCTATGGTATTGCTTTCGGCCTGATCGGCTATGTGTTCACCAAGCTGTTCTCCGGCAAGGTTAAGGAGATCAGCGCAGGTACTTGGGTCATTGCCATCCTGTTTGGCATTATGTTCTTTGTCTCTCGCTAAACGTACATTATAATAAAAGCGGAGCCGCTGCGTGCGGCTCCGCTTTTTCTTTTAGTCACGGTGGCGGGGGGATTCAAAATCCGCCACCGGCTCATCATATTTGGTATCCCAGACCTGTACCTGATTGCGCTCGTCAAAGGCCATGCGCATGGCCACGGCGCGGGCGCCCTCCAAGTCATCGGTCTCAAAAAAGACGGCGGGCTCCATAGCGGGATCAAAGGTTTTCCCGACAAGAACAGTAAAGCGCACAGCGTATCTCCCTTTCTCTTTGCGTTTTGCCCAGTATACTCCCGTGTAGGAGAAATTGCAATCATCCTGTGGGAAAAAGAGAAAAAGGCTTTCTTTCCGTCGTGGGATGGGGTATAATACAAAAGTTGAAGTAAAGAGATAGAGGGGGAGCGTACTGTGAAACTTGGGTTTGACAATGACAAATATCTGCAGCTGCAGGCACACCATATCAAGGAGAGGGTGGCGCAGTTCGGCGGCAAGCTGTATCTGGAGTTCGGCGGCAAGCTGTTCGACGACCACCATGCATCCCGTGTTTTGCCGGGGTTCCAGCCGGACAGCAAGATCCGTATGCTGGAGACCATGAAGGAGGATGTGGAAATCCTCATTGCCATCAATGCATGGGATATTGAAAAGAGTAAGAAGCGCGGCGATCTGGGTATTTCCTACGATGAGGAAGTGCTGCGACTCATTGATATCTTCCGTGGTATGGGTTTCTATGTGGGTAGTGTCGTCATTACCCAGTACGCTTCGCAGACGGCGGCAGATGCCTTTATCCGGCGGCTTACGGCGCTGGGCGTCAAGTCCTGCCGCCACTATACCATTGCCGGTTATCCCTCTGATGTGGCCCACATCGTCAGCGACGAGGGCCTTGGCAAGAACGATTACATCGAGACCACCCACCCGGTGGTTGTGGTGACAGCGCCCGGCCCCGGCAGCGGTAAAATGGCTACCTGCCTCAGCCAGCTCTACCACGATCACAAGCGTGGAATCCGTGCCGGTTACGCCAAGTATGAGACATTCCCCATCTGGAATCTCCCCTTGAAGCACCCGGTGAACCTGGCCTACGAGGCTGCCACGGCGGATCTTAATGATGTGAATATGATCGACCCCTTCCATCTGGAGGCCTATGGCGAGACGACGGTGAACTACAACCGCGATGTGGAGATTTTCCCCGTGCTCAACGCCATGTTCCAGAAGATTCAGGGATGTTCCCCCTATAAATCCCCCACGGATATGGGCGTCAATATGGCGGGCTTTGCCATTGTGGATGACGAGGTGTGCCAGAGGGCATCCCGCCGTGAGATCCTGCGCCGCTACTATGATGGCATGGTGCAGCGGGCACGGGGCGAGGCCGACGAGACACTGGTGCGAAAGCTGGAGATCGTTATGCAGAAGGCAGGCGTGACGCCGGAAATGTGTCCGGCGGTGGAGG
Organism: Oscillospiraceae bacterium; assembly: GCA_020025345.1. GTDB lineage: Bacteria > Bacillota > Clostridia > Oscillospirales > Oscillospiraceae > Vescimonas. Next base: position 18,777 of record JAHHSH010000029.1, read on the forward strand.
CCAGCTTGAAGCGTGCAGAGCTGACCGGCGCACCTGCCGGTGCCATGGTTCTGGCGGATGGCAGAGTTGTTACCGGCAAGACCTCGGATCTGCTGGGCGCTTCGGCGGCGCTGCTGCTGAATGCCTTGAAGGCCATGGCCGGGATCGACCAGAAGCTGAAGCTGATCCCTTCCTCGGTCATTGAGCCCATCAGCCAGTTGAAGACCCGAAATCTGGGCCACAGCAACCCCCGGCTTCACTCCGATGAGGTGCTGATCGCCTTGGCGATTTCCGGTCTTACCAATCCGCTGGCGGCACTGGTACAGGAGCAGCTGAATTCTCTGCGGGGCTGCGACGCCCACTTCTCCGTGATCATCTCCTCGGAGGACATCGAGCTTTATCGGCGCTTGGGCATCAACGTGACCTGTGAGCCGAAATACGAGGTCAAGGGCCTCTATCACAAATAAAATAGGGAGAGGCGGCTGCCATCTGCGGCCGCCTCTTTTTTAAGGAAAGGATACCACTATGAGTGAAAAAATTTCCCAGCTTCTGGCGCAGGAGCTGCAGCAGCCTCTCCAGTATGTGGAAAATGTCATCAACCTATTGGACGAGGGCAATACGATTCCCTTTATTGCCCGCTACCGTAAGGAGCTCCACGGAAGTATGGACGATACGTCCCTGCGTGCGCTGGAGGATCGCCTGACCTATCTCCGCAATTTGGAGAGCCGGAAAGAGGAGGTCAAAAAGACCATCGAGGGGCAGGAGAAGCTGACAGAGGAGCTTGCTGCCGCTATCGACAACGCCAAGACGCTGGCGGAGGTGGAGGATCTCTACCGCCCCTATAAGCAAAAGCGCCGCACCCGGGCCACTATGGCCAAGGAGAAGGGGCTGGAAGGGCTGGCAGTGACCATCTTCGGGCAGGAGAGCAAGGAACCGCCGGAGGTGCTGGCTGCAGCGTATATCGACGAGGAAAAGGGCGTGGCTGCGGTGGAGGATGCACTGGCCGGAGCCAATGACATCATCGCCGAGTGGATTGCCGACGATGCCGCCATTCGTAAGGAGCTGCGGGAGCTGACCATGAAAAAGGGCGCTTTGCGCTCCGTGGCTGCCAAGGAGGAGGACTCCGTCTATCGTCTCTACTACGATTTTAGCCAGAATCTCTCCAAGCTGGCAGGCCATCAGATCTTGGCTGTCAACCGCGGCGAGAAAGAGGAATTTTTGAAAGTGTCGGTGGAAGTGGACCGGGAATGGGCACTGGGGCTGATCTGGAATCGCGTCATCAAAGGACGGGGCGCCTGTGCGGCGTTTGTCCGCAGTGCCTGCGAGGATAGCTTTGATCGGCTGCTGTGGCCGTCTTTGGAGCGGGAAATCCGCAATATGTGTACGGAAACCGCCTGCGAGGGCGCTATCGCCAACTTTGGTTTGAACCTGCGCCCCCTTTTGATGCAGCCCACGGTGAAAGGCCATGTGACCATGGGCCTCGACCCCGGCTATGCCCACGGCTGCAAGGTGGCCGTCATCGACGGCACCGGCAAGGTGCTGGACACCACGGTGGTCTATCCTACCTTCGGTGAGCGGCAGAAGAAAGAGGCCATCGACAAGCTTTCCAAGATGGTGCGCCGCCACGGCGTGGAGCATATTGCCATCGGCAACGGCACCGCCAGCCGTGAGACGGAGCAGATGGCCGTGGAGCTGATCCGGCAGGTGGGCGGCGGTGTGTCCTACATGATCGTCAACGAAGCCGGTGCGTCCGTGTATTCTGCCAGTAAGCTGGCGGCGGAGGAGTTCCCGGAGTACGATGTAAACCTCCGCAGCGCCGTGTCCATTGCCCGCCGGATGCAAGACCCCTTGGCGGAGCTGGTGAAGATCGATCCCAAAGCCATCGGCGTGGGGCAGTATCAGCACGATATGCCCCAGAAGCGACTGGATGAGACCCTCTCCGGCGTGGTAGAGGACTGTGTCAACGCCGTGGGCGTGGACGTAAATACCGCCTCGGCCAGCCTGCTGGGTCGGGTGTCCGGCCTCAATGCCACCACGGCGAAAAACATCGTGAAGTATCGGGAGGAGAACGGTATTTTCACTGCCCGGCGGCAGCTTTTGAAGGTGCCGAAGCTGGGGCCCAAGGCCTTTGAGCAGAGCGCCGGCTTCCTGCGTGTGCCGGAGAGCAAGTCCGTGCTGGACAACACCGGCGTCCACCCGGAGAGCTACAAGGCGGCCGAGGCGCTGCTGGCCCTCACCGGCTATACGCTCAAGGATGTGGCGGCAGGGGAAATCGCCCTCCTGGAGCAGAAGGTGAAGCTGCTGGGTGAGGAAAAGGTGGCCAAGGAGATCGGCGTGGGCGTACCCACCCTCCGCGATGTGGTGAAGGAGCTTTTGAAGCCGGGACGCGATGTGCGCGATGATCTGCCTGCGCCCATTCTGCGGACAGACGTGCTGGACATCAAGGATCTGGCCCCCGACATGGTGCTCACCGGCACCGTGCGCAACGTGGTGGATTTCGGCGTGTTTGTGGATATCGGTGTCCATCAGGATGGCCTTGTCCACATCTCGCAGGTGTGCAACAAGTTCATTAAGC
>JAHHSH010000003.1 GCA_020025345.1 Oscillospiraceae bacterium
ACGCTGAAGCTGCTCAACGCCTATGATCGGATGTCCGCCCAGACCGTGGCCGGTGAGAATATCTCCGGCACTATGGAGCGGGTGGAGAACATGATGGAAACCATCGTCAAGGCCTTTGAAAAGCAGCTGGACGGCCTGTTCGGTGCTGAGGCGATGGATATCTCCACGGATATTACGGTACTGGAGAACATGATGGCCCGGGAGGGTCTGGTGGAGGATGATCTCCATAAGGCAGGAGCTGAGAATGCGGCGGAGGATGAGGAGTCTTCCGGTACGATTCAGCTGGAAATTTAAGGAAAGAAACACAAATAGCTGTTGAACTAAATTTTTGAAAGTGAGGAAAGCAACCATGACTGACAAGACCCCTCAGCTGACTCTGGAGCCCGAAACCGCTGTAGAGGAAGTACCTACCTTGACTTTGGAACCTGAAGTGGTGGAAGAACCCAAGGTGGAGGAAAAGAAGATCGAGCCCGTAGAGCTCAATGACGACCTGCTCAGCGCGGAGGAGCGTCAGGCTGTGGAGGATTTCTCCAAGAAGATCGACGTGCGTGACAGCAATATGATCCTGCAGTACGGTGTGGCTGCACAAAAGAGCGTGGCCAGCTTCTCTGAGAACGCCCTCAATAACGTCCGCTCCAAGGATCTGGGTGAGATCGGCCAGGATCTGAGCCAGCTGGTGGTGGAGCTGAAGGGCTTTGGCGCCGAGGAGGAGAAGAAGGGCTTTTTCGGCCTTTTCAAGAAAGCCGGCAACCGCCTGGAGAGCATGAAGGCTCAGTACGGCAAGGTGGAAGCCAATGTGGATAAGATCGCTCAGTCTCTGGAGCAGCATCAGATCACCCTTTTGAAGGATGTGGCGATGTTTGACCAGATGTACGAGCTGAATCTGAAGTACTATAAGGAACTGACCATGTACATTCTGGCTGGTAAGAAGCGGCTGGAGGAAGTGCGCTCCACCGAGGTGGAGGAGCTGCGCAAAAAGGCAGAGCAGACCGGCCTTGCCGAGGATGCACAGGCGTTCAACGATCTGGTCAACCTCTGCAACCGCTTTGAAAAGAAGCTCCACGATCTGGAGCTGACCCGTATGATCTCCGTGCAGATGGGCCCCCAGACCCGCCTGCTGCAGAACAACGACACCTTGATGATCGAGAAGATCCAGTCCTCTCTGGTGAACACCATTCCTCTGTGGAAGAGCCAGATGGTGCTGGCACTGGGTATGGAGCACAGCCGCCAGGCTACGGCTGCCCAGAACGCCGTCAACGAGATGACCAATGATCTGCTGAAGAAGAATGCGGATACCTTGAAGATGGGTACCATTGCCACCGCCAAGGAGGCGGAGCGCAGCATCGTGGACATCGAGACGCTGCAGCATACCAATGAGCAGCTGATCTCCACGTTGGACGAGGTGCTGACCATCCAGCAGGAGGGCGCTGCCAAGCGCAAGAGTGCCGAGGCAGAGCTGGGCCGCATCGAGGGCGAGCTGAAGCAGAAGCTGCTGGAGCTGCGGGGCTGAGAATAAGGCGACCTTTTGAGGCTGCGAAAAGAAACTCCCTGAAAGGAGAGGCTACATGAAATTTTATCAGAAACGGTCTGTGGCACTGGTGGTGCTGATTCTGGCGATTCTGGGTGCGTCGGTGTATGGCTATGTGAAGAAGCCGGCACCCCTGCCCGAGGTGGAGTATCAGCGCTGGATCTGTGACGAGGCAAATCTTCTGGACGGGGAGACGGAGCAGACCATCAACGACTATAACAGCAAGTGGAACAACGACTACTATGCTGTAGTTGCTGTGGCAGCGGTGGATAATACCCGTGGCTGGAAGGTGGAGGATTTTGCCGCTGAGCTGGGCAAGAATTGGGGCTTAGGTGCCAATGATATGCTGCTTTTGCTGGTGAAGGACAGCCACTACTATGTGGCACTGGGCGACAATGCTGCCTATGAGATGACCGACACCCAGCAGAGTAAGCTGAAGGTGGCTGTGGAGGAGGACTATTATCAGGGCGACTTCAATGCCGCTACGGTGTCCTTCTTCCGGCAGGCGGATATCTTCTATGCACAGGCATTGTCTGGGCAGGGAAGCTATGTACAGCAGGAACAGTGGGCCGGTGGCAGCGACGTGAGTGTCATGGACGTGGTGGTGCTGCTGGTGGTGCTGTTCGCTGTGTGGGTAATGCTGGATCAGATGCGCTATCGGAGCTATCGCCGCCGCTATGCACGCGGCGTGGTGATGCGCCCCTACTACCCCATTTTCTGGGGCAGACCGGGTTATGTATCCACCAGTCGTCCTCGTTCCTATTCCAATACCCATACGACCAATCATCGGCCTTCTTCCGGCTTTGGCAGTAGTGGCTTTGGCGGCGGCAGCCGCAGTACCACGACCCGCAGCAGTTCTTCACGCAGCAGCTCCTCCCGGAGTCGTTCCTCTGGTAGTCGCGGCGGCGGATTCGGTAAGAGCGGATTTGGCGGGGGCAAGCGATAAAAAATAAGGGCAGCAGGGAACTGCTGCCCTTTTCCCTTTTAAGGAAGGAGAAGAGAAATGAAACTCTATGTAGTGCGCCACGGGCAGAGCGGGGCGAATTTAGAAGACCGTCATGCGGGCTGGCGCCCGGTTCCGTTGACGGCGCTGGGCAGACAGCAGGCGCAGCTGGCGCGGAAAAGTCTGGAGGGCGTGGCGTTTGACCGCGTTTATTGCAGCGATTTGCGGCGGGCGAAGGAGACGGCGGCCATTGCTCTGCCGGGAAGTGAACCCATCTATACGGCGGCATTGCGGGAGATCTGCGTAGGAAAACTGGACGGGCTGACCTTTGCCGAGTGCGAAAAGCGTTACGGACAGGACTACCTCGACGCTGAGCGGCGGCAGGATTTCTCTGCTTTCGGCGGCGAGACAGGGGAGAAGATGCGCCGGCGGATTCATGGCTTTTTGTCGGAACTGGAAAAGCTGCCCCATGTGGAGCGCGTGGCGATAATCGGCCACGAGGGGACGGTACGCGAGACGCTGAATTATGTGCTGGGTACTGTGATCCCACTGGAGCACATGGAGATCCAAAACGCCTCTGTCAGCGTGTTTTCACTAGGCGAGGATGGAAGAAAACTCCTGCACTGGAACCATACAGGACAGCTCTAAAAACGTATAAAAAAGCACCGGAACTTGTGTTCCGGTGCTTTTTTTATTTGAATAAAGTGATCAAGCCTTGCGCTCAGCCAGGCTGGCAGCAGCAGCGGACTGACCGACACGGCGGAATTTCTCGTCGGGCAGGCTGGGGAGAATGGCCTCGTTGACAACGGGATACTCGTCAGCCAGCACTTCCTTGCAGCGGCTCAAGATCAGATCGCCGCCCTTGCCGGACATAACGCGGCCCAACAGCAGCACATGGTGGAACTTGTACATATCATAGTACAGAGCCAGTGCGTGGGCCAGATATACACCGATGCTCTCGTAGACCTTGGCGGCGCGGGGATCGTCCTCCTCCATCAGCTTCTGGACTACCTTCAGTTTCTCGGCGGGGGACAGGGACTCGTCCAGCTCGATCCCGGCACGGGGGGCCAGCTTGATGACGGAGTCCTGAGAGAAGTACTTCACGCCGCAGCCGATGTCGCCGGACCACTCGTCGCGCATGGCCTCGGGAGAGGCGTCCACGGGTACAAAGGCCAGCTCGTTGAGCCAACCGGTGATGCAGCCGTTCTCATCCACATAGCCCACGGCCTCGCTGGTACCCATGGCGATACCCAGCACGTTGTTGTCGTTGAGGCTCATGGCACCGGCCAGAGCGGACACATCGCCATCGTTATAGACAGCGTAGGGCACATCGCCGAAGGTGTCGGTGATGGCGCGGATATAGATATCCTTGACCTTGGCGTCAAAGAGATCCTTGGGCACCTGCAGGAACAAAGAGGCGTTCATGGTGCGGTTGTTGATGTACACACCGGCGGAGGACACACCCACGGCGTCCACGCGGGGCATATGGGAGGCAGCAGACTTGAGGGCTGCCACGATGCCGTCGTAGTGGTAGTCGGGATCGGCCGTGATTTTGGGGAACCACACCACTTCCTCGGAGTAGACGCTCTCGCCGTCGATGACAGCGGAAACCTTACGGTCGGAACCACCGGCATCAAAGCCGATGCGGCAGCCGTCCATGTGACCGCCCACCTTCTTGGGGCTGTCCTTGGCGGCAGGGATGGCGTCTACGCGCACCACTTCAAAGGGCTGCTCAAAGACATTGGCCATATAATCCCAGTCGAACTCCTGCTGACCGCCAGCGGCATACTTGGCAGCCACGGCATCGCACACGGCCTTGTTACCGGCCAGATATACGCGGAAGCCGCCCTTCATCCACAGCATGGACTTGACCAAACGCTCCACATAATACACATCAGCCTCGAACAGTTCGGGAGTGCCATGTACAAAGGTCTTGTGGTTGGCCATTTCACCGTTGGCACGTTCTACGGCAATGTCAAAAGGCTCCTTGGCGTCCTTCAGAAAATTCTCGTAGAACCGATTCAGAGGCATAAAGCCGGGGTCCAGGGGAGGGATGTTTTTGATGGTTACATCAATACCGAGATGATTCATAGGGGGAGTCCTCCTTAAGTAAACAAATTATCTGCGGTGACAATCGGAAGCTCCGCAGACGAAGATACATACATATTTATATGCTATCAGTTTTTTGAAATCTGTCAAGGGCTTGCGTCTGATTTTCTCCCAACGAGAGAAAGAAAATGAAATACTGCATCGGCAGGGAGAATATTGCTTTTTGTTTCCGAGTGACAGACAGCGCAAAAGCCCGGCAGAGGCGGCGATTACTGCGTACTCTGCCGGGCTAGATGCTGTGATAGTGATGTTTCAGCTCTCCATGTGGCGGCCCAGAAAGGCGGCGACCATCTGAGAAAGCTTGCACTCCGAGTCGCCGGGTGTGCGGCCCTCTGCGTTGAAAATAAGAACGGTGCCCAGTACATCTCCTTGGCACAGGATGGGGGTGGCCACTGCCACGGAGGCGTTGGAGATGCTGTCGCTGCAAGGGAGGGGCGGCTCACTACTGTGGTGGCAATAGGTGCTGCGCTGCTCCATAAGCTGTTCCAGAGCGGAGGAGAGCTGCTTTCCCAGCAGTTCCTTTTTCCCACTGCCAGCGGCGGCAATCACCGCATCCCGGTCGGTGATTGCCGCCGTCAGACCGGTGGTGCGGCTGAGACTGTCACAGAGCTGCTCTGCGAAATCCTCCAGACCATTGATAAGGGAATACTTTTTGAAGATGACCTCCCCCTCACGGGTGGTGTAGATCTCCAGCGGGTCCCCTTCGCGGATGCGCATCGTGCGGCGAATTTCCTTGGGGATCACCACGCGCCCCAGATCATCAATGCGGCGGACAATTCCGGTTGCTTTCATATATATAAATTCCTCCTTGATAGGCTTAGAGGTAGTATTTGCCGAAAGTGCCGGCTTATTCCTTGTCTTTGCGTGGGCAGATGTGGTAAAGAAAAAGCCGACAGTGGATTTTCCACTGTCGGCTTTGAAAATTATTCTTCGGATGCCTGCTGTTTTTTCTTTTCGTGGTGGGCGACCAGACGCTGATAGATAAAGAGTCCCAGCAGAGAGACGCCCAATGTCACGGCGAAGACCACAATAGCGCGGCCGTAGTCCTGTACGCCCAGTGCATTGCCTCCGATGGTGGAGGTGAGGATGGACGGCAGCCGTCCCAGAGAACAGATGACCATCCATTTCCGCCAGGATAGATCGGTGAGCCCGGAGAAATAGCACAATAGATCTTTGGGAGTGCCGGGGAGAGCGAAGATCAGGAAAAAAAGGAAATCCCGCCGGGGGGAACTCTGCAAAAAGTGGAGCTTTGTCAGTTTTTCGTTGGGGAAGAAGATATCGACCACTTCGCGGCCCCAGCGACGCACAAAGGCAAAGACCACCACGCTGCCCAGCACAGCACCTGCTATGCACAAAAGAGTGCCTTCCAGAGCACCGAAGGCATAGCCGCCGCAGATCTCCAACGGCTCACCGGGAATCACAGCCACCAGCACCTGCAAAAAGACCATACCGATATAGATGAGCCCGCTCCAAGCACCGTGACTGTCCACCCAAGAGCGGAACTGTTCCGGATCTTTGGCAAAGCGCACCATAGGACGGCCGACAAACCAGCAGATGATGCCGGAGAGTAGCAGGAACAGCAGCACGGCAGCTGCAGCAATCCATTTTTTCTGTTTTTGCGTGAGGATAGTTTTTTCTTTCATGATGATCCTCTTTTGTAAGAGATTGAAAGAATCGTATCACCTGAATTTGAATAGGGTATGAACGAATTGAAAAGATTAGCCCAAGGCGGCGATAAAGCAGCTGCTGTCGCGCTGCAGCTGTGCCTTGGCCCAGGCGTGCATTTCCTCCACGCTGACCTCGTCGGTGAGGACGCCGGGCACCATCTGCTCACGGGTGTGGGCGGCAAGCCACGGATCGGCGCAGTTGGTGCGCACATAGTAGGCGTGGCGAACGGTATCATTGTGGAGCGTCAGTGCTTCACCCGCCGGTGCATAGAAAGCCGTCTTGCCGCCCATGATGTCCAGGCAGTCCTGGGTCACATTGGATGCGGTGGGGAAGCGGCCTGCGCCCTGTCCGAAGTAGCTCTGGCGGCCCAGATACTGGGACTGGAAAGAAATCAAGTTATAGTTGGCGGGAACTGCGGCCTCCAGCGAGTTGGCAGATACCAGCGTCGGCTCCAGCCATGCGGCCACGCCATCCGGGGTACGGCGCGCCGTGGCGATCAGCTTACAGACACAGCCGCGCTTCTGAAAGGCGGCAATATCCCGGTCAGTGACGGTACGGATGCCGAACATGGGAACGTCTTCCTCGCGAAGAAGCGTGGAAAAAGCGATATTGGCGGAGATCACCAGCTTGCGGCGAATGTCATCGCCGTCGATATCCGCACTGGGATCGGCCTCTGCGTAGCCCAGTTCCTGCGCTTTGCGGAGAATTTCATCAAAGTTCACGGGAGATTTGTGCATGGCATCCATAATATAGTTGCTGGTGCCGTTCATAATGCCGCAGACCTCATCTACCGTATCCAGACGGCAGCAGCGCTCCAGATTCACCAGCCAGGGGATGCCGCCGCCTACAGCGGCGGTGCAGCGCAGAGCTACGCCGTTTTTCTGCGCCAGACTGGTCAGCTCCTGATAGTAAGCGCTGACCACAGCCTTGTTGGCGGTGACAACGTGCTTGCCGGCGCGCAGTGCAGCGCTGATATACTCATAGGCCGGATGGAGACCGCCCAGCACTTCCACCACGGTGTGGATGGAGCTGTCGGTAATAATATCCTCAAAGTCACGGGTGGCGATGGCGGAAATCTCCGGAATGTCCCGGCGCACCAGCACGCGGCTGACATGAAGGTCACTGCGCTTCTCAATCTGCTCATAGACGCCGCGGCCGACCACGCCAAAGCCCAAAAGTCCGATATTCATCATATATGTATGCCCTCCTGCATGAAGTGGTTATTTGTTGAAAATGGAATGGTTCACTGATTGTTCTTGTTGTTCAGCTTGCCCAGATAGCGGTAGATACTGGCCTCGGAGCTGTGAAGCTCACGAGCCACATAGCTGACAGAACCCTTCAAAAGGAACACTCCCTTGCGGTTGAGAATGTCCATGATCTCCATTTTCTCATCCTGCGTCAGACGGTTCACGTCCACGGGATAGGAGGAGATCACAGAGGTGACAATGCTGGCAGTGGCACCGGCGATGGAGGTGGGATAGGATCGGGACACATCGTCCGGGTCGTTTTCGTCGGCAATGAGACTGGTGCCGCTCTCGGTGCGGGGCAGCATCATTGTTCCACACAGATCCATGACGCGGCCGGCCAGATCCTCGTAACGGCTGGAATCGAAGTTGATGCACAAAAGTCCCACCAGTTCGCCGCTGGCATCGCGGATAAGCATACTGTTGGAGCACATTTCCTTCCCGTTGGCAGCGGTGCTGGCAAAGCGCAGCAGATAGTCCTGTGTGGTATACATATTGCCGGCCACAAATTCCAGCATTTTATTGCTCAGCGGAGAGCCCAGATGACGCCCCGTCAGTTCACCGTTGGAGATGGCGATGATCTGGTTGGACTCATCGTTCAGCTCATGCAGGGCCACCTCGTAGTCCTGTCCCAGAATGTGTCCTAAGAAATCGACGAGTTGAGAATAATGTCGTTTCAACTCCAAATCCATATATAAAACCTCCTTTTCCTCGCTGTGCAGTGCAACGGGAAATTAAACCATAATAATATTTTATTATACCAGAAACGACAGGATAAATCCACACAATTGAAAAATCTTTCCTAACATTCAAGGAAGCTCTGCATAGTTCGCTGCGAAGAAAAAGAGAGGACACCACAAGGCGTCCTCTCTTTCGCTGTTATTTTTTAGAATTCGGCGTTGCCCACGGTACGGGGATGCAGCTCCACGTCGCGGATATTGCTCACGCCGGTGAGATACATGACCATGCGCTCAAAGCCGAGGCCGAAGCCTGCATGACGGCAGCTGCCGTAACGGCGCAGATCGCAGTACCACCAGTAATCCTCCGGATCCATGCCCAGCTCGCGGATGCGGCCCTCCAGCAGATCCAGACGCTCCTCGCGCTGGCTGCCGCCGATGATCTCGCCAATGCCGGGAACAAGGCAGTCAGCGGCGGCCACGGTCTTGCCGTCGTCGTTCAGACGCATATAGAAGGCCTTGATCTCCTTGGGATAGTCGGTGACAAACAGGGGCTTTTTAAAGACCTGCTCGGTGAGGTAGCGCTCGTGCTCTGTCTGGAGATCGGTACCCCACTCCACCTTGTAGTCAAACTTATCGTTGACCTTCTGCAGGATCTCCACCGCCTCGGTGTAGGTGATGCGGCCGAAATCGGAGGAAGCCACGTGTTCCAGACGCTCCTTGAGGCCCTTATCCACAAAGGAGTTGAAGAAGTTGATCTCGTCGGGGCAGCGCTCCAGCACACGGCGAATGATGAACTTCACCATATCCTCCATGACCTCCAGATCGCCGTCCAGATCGCAGAAAGCCATCTCCGGCTCGATCATCCAGAACTCGGCGGCGTGGCGCTGGGTGTTGGAGTTCTCAGCGCGGAAGGTGGGGCCGAAAGTGTAGACATTGCCAAAGGCCATGGCGAAGTTCTCGGCGTTCAGCTGGCCGGACACGGTCAAGCTGGTTTTCTTGCCGAAGAAGTCCTGGGAGTAATCCACAGAGCCGTCGTCCTTGCGGGGAATGTTGTCCAGATCCAGCGTAGTTACCTGGAACATCTCACCGGCGCCCTCGCAGTCACTGCCGGTGATAATGGGGGTATTGGCGTACACAAAGCCGCGGCTCTGGAAGAACTCGTGGACGGCATAGGCGGCCACGGAACGGACGCGGAAAGTAGCGGAGAAGAGGTTGGTGCGGGGGCGCAGATGCTGAATCGTGCGCAGGAACTCCACACTGTGGCGCTTCTTCTGCAGGGGATATTCGGGGGTAGACTTGCCCTCCACCTCGATGGTGTCGGCCTTCAGCTCCAGCGGCTGCTTGGCGTCTGGGGTCAGCACCACTGTGCCGGTGACCAGCAGGGCAGCGCCCACGTTCTGACCGGCGATCTCCTTATAGTTGCTAAGCTCCTCGGCACTCATGACCACCTGCAGATTCTTGAAGCAGGAACCGTCATTGAGTTCAATGAAGCCAAAGGTCTTCATATCGCGGATGGTACGAGCCCAGCCGCCCACGGTCACACGCTGACCGCCCAGTGTCTCGGCGTCGGCGAAAATCGCCGCAATTTTTGTCAAGTTCATGTCATTCACCTGTTGTTTCGTATTTTTACCGCTCACAGCGGCAGGTTCTCTACAGTAATTCAATATTATAGCGCCTTTTTTTCGTATTTACAAGGGAAACCTATTGACAATGCCGCAGAAAGATATATAATAAACAACTGTTAAGATTATAAACTTTTGCTTACGAGGTGAAGCTATGACCCAGCGTGAACGACAGATCCTGCGATGGATCGAGGAGAACCCGCTGATCTCCCAGCAGGAGCTGGCGGAGCGGGCGGGCATCAGCCGCTCCGGCGTGGCAGTGCATATCTCCAATCTGATGAAAAAGGGCTATATCACCGGGAAAGGCTACATCGTCCACACCGCACCCTATGTGACGGTGGTAGGCGGCGCCAATATGGACATCGGCGGCCGACCTGCAGGGGCGCTGATCGACCGGGACTCCAACCCCGGCCATGTGCGCATGAGCCTTGGCGGCGTGGGGCGGAACATTGCCCACAACATGAGTCTGATGGGACTGGATGTGCGGCTTCTGACCGCTTTTGGTGATGATCTCTATGCCCGGAAGCTGACCGCCAGCTGCGCCGAGCTGGGCATCGACATTTCCGCCTCGCCGGTGATCCCCGGCGGACATACGTCTACCTACCTCTTCATCAATGATGGACAGGGGGATATGGCGCTGGCGGTGTCGGATATGGAGATCTGCAAGGAGATCTCCCCGGTGCTGCTCAAGAGCCGTCAGGCGCTGCTGGACGGCAGTCAGGTGGTGGTAGTGGATACCAACATTCCGCAAGAGAGTATTTGCTGGCTGGCAGAGAACTGCCGTGCGCCTCTTTTTGTAGACCCGGTTTCCACGACAAAGGCGGAGAAATTGCGCTGCGTTCTGGGGAAACTCCACACCCTCAAGCCGAACCGTATTGAGGCGGAATTACTCTCCGGCGTACAGATCACCGATGAGGAGAGCCTTGTACGGGCGGCGCAGGCGCTGCTGGCTACGGGATTGCAGCGGGTGTTCATCTCCCTGGGGGCTGACGGCGTCTATGCCGCCGACCGGGAGGGACATGCGGTACACCTGCCGGTGCTGCCGGCGCAGATGCAAAATACCACCGGCTGCGGCGATGCCTTTATGAGCGCTCTGGTCTGGGCGTACCTGCGCCACAGTGATCTCCGGGAGAGCGCAATGGCAGGCCTTGCGGCCTCGGCAATCGCTATGGAGAGCGCGGAAACCATCAACAGTGCCATGAGTGAGGAAAAGCTGGCGGCGCGCGCCGGTTTGACGGAAAAAGAAACGGTAGAAACAAACATCGAATGATATAGGAGGAAATGATTATGCTGAACAAGTATTTGGACATTGCACCGGAAGTGAAGAAGGCTCTGGACGAGGGTCGTCCTGTGGTGGCTCTGGAGTCCACCATTATCTCCCACGGTATGCCTTATCCCCAGAATGTGGAGACGGCACTGCAGGTGGAGAAGATCATCCGTGAGTGCGGCGCTACCCCCGCCACCATCGCCATCATCGGCGGCCGTCTGAAGGCAGGCCTCAGCGAGAGCGAGATCGACTATCTGGGTAAGACCGGTGCCGGCGTCACCAAGGCCAGCCGCCGCGACCTGCCTGTGCTGGTCGCCCGCAAGGCCGACGGTGCCACTACCGTGACCACCACCATGATGATCGCCGCTATGGCCGGCATCAAGATCTTCGCCACCGGCGGTATCGGCGGCGTACACCGCGGCGCTGAGGTGACCATGGACATCTCCGCCGATCTGGAGGAGCTGGCACAGACCCCTGTGATGGTGGTGTGCGCCGGTGCCAAGTCCATTCTGGATCTGGGTCTGACGCTGGAGTATCTGGAGACCAAGGGCGTCACCGTGTTGGGCTATGGCACCGACGAGCTGCCCGCCTTCTACACCCGCAAGAGCGGCTTCGGCGTGGATTATCGTATGGACACCCCCACGCAGCTGGCAGAGGCCTTCCACGTCAAGCAGGAGCTGGGACTCAAGGGCGGTATGCTGGTGACCAATCCCATCCCCGAGGAGTATTCCATGGATCATGAGGTCATCAACAAGGCCATCGATGACGCTGTGGCTGAGGCAGCCGAGAAGGGCATCCACGGCAAGGAGACCACGCCTTTCCTGCTGGCGAAGATCAAGGAGCTCACCGGCGGTGACTCTCTGGATTCCAACATCCAACTGGTGTACAACAACGCCCGCTTGGCTGCTGCAACGGCCTGCGAGCTGAGCCGTCTGGAGAAATAAGCAGCAAGTACGGCAAATCCCCCGTCTTTGGACGGGGGATTTTTCTTTTTCTGTGGAAAAAGAGGGGCGACTATGGTATCCTGTGGATAAACAGGAGGTGGACTCTATGGCTGAACGAATTACGTCTTTTTTCTCTCGCCGATCGGTTGGCTGACCGTGTATCTGGTGGTGATGAATCTGGTGACCTTTGCCGTCTACGGGGTGGATAAGTGGAAAGCGCGGCGGCAGCGCTATCGTGTGCCGGAAAAAACGCTTTTCCTGCTGGCAATCTTAGGCGGCAGTATCGGAGCGCTGGTGGGAATGCACCTGTTTCACCACAAGACGCGGCACTGGTATTTCCGCTACGGCATCCCGCTGATCCTCCTGTTCCAGATTGTGCTGCCCCTGTTGTCGGCGTATCTGATGCGATGAAATGAATACAAAACGTTATTTTTCGACAAAATATTGCAGAATGTAAATAAAAGCGGGGCTTCTCGATGGGAGAAGCCCCGCTTTTTAGGAATGGGAGCGTCAGTCCACAGACTTCATGGACTCCACCATATTGATCCGTTTAAGGCGGAAGTGCATGACAAAGTTCACCAAGAAGGAGAACAGGAATGTCAGCAGCGCTGAGAACAGGAAGCTAGTCAGCTGGATATGGCGGGCGAACATCATGGTATCCGCCTCGGCGGTGGTGACCACGAAGCGGAGGAAAATCGCGCCCAGCCCCAGACCTGCCGCCGTCCCCAGAATGGTGAGGATGACGCTTTCGCGGTAGATATAGGCCGACACCTCGCCGTCGTAGAAGCCCAGCACCTTCAGCATGGCAATCTCTCGCGTGCGTTCGGTGATGTTCACATTGGAGAGGTTGTAGAGCACAACAAAGGCCAGCAGACCCGCCGAAACAATGAGCACGGCCACCACATAGCTGAGGTTATCCGTGAGATAGGTGGCCTGCGAGAGCATATCGCTGCTGGAAGTCACCATCTGTACGGCGGTCTCGGACAGGAGCTCCTCCTGCAGCTGCCGTGTGTTGGCTGGATCGGCGGCGTGGAGAATCACGGAGTTGTAGACAGGGGCCTTACCAAAGACCTGCCGATAGTAACTCTCGAAGAGGTAGAGGAAGTGTTGGGTGTAGTTCTCTGTTACGGCGGAAATGGTGACCTCATAAACGTGCTGGTCGCTGTCCCGCAGAGAGAGCGTGCTGCCGGGGGACAGATGGAGCATGGAGGCCAGCTTTTCCGTCACCACAGCGCCGTCGCTGCCCACTTCAATGGGCGCGCCGGAGGTGCGGCTTTGGAGATTGATATAGTCGGCCAGCTGGCTGGTATCCTTGGTGACCACCAGATTGACCTCGTGGCTCTTGCCGGGGGCGTTGGTGTGGAGAATCTCACGGCTCTGGGACTGCCAATCCACCACCATCTCATGCTCGTCGAGGAACGCCGCCAGCGCGTCACGGTCAGATTGCTGCTCTGAGGAGTAGCCCGCTAGAAGATCATAGTGGAAGATGTTGTGAAACTGGTTTTCCACCATTTTGCTCAGGGCGTCCTGTAAACCAAAGCCGGTGAGCACCAGCGCCGAAGAGCCGGCGATACCGAAAATGGTCATGAGCACACGCTTTTT
Source organism: Oscillospiraceae bacterium (assembly GCA_020025345.1). Classification (GTDB taxonomy): domain Bacteria; phylum Bacillota; class Clostridia; order Oscillospirales; family Oscillospiraceae; genus Vescimonas. The sequence continues at coordinate 13,608 of JAHHSH010000003.1, forward strand.
ATAGCGGAAAATGTTGCGGGCCGTGACCTTATGGCTGAAGGACATCCGACGCCACAGGGGCTGGATGTATTCCAGCGGGATGCGCTTACCAGCAGGCGGCGCCTTGGGCCGCATGATGGAGGCCGGGGTCTCCTTCAAAACACTGCGGCACACCACAAAGGTGACGGCGGCGACGCACAAAAGGGAGACAACCGTGCAGGCGATGGCCATGGGCATATGGAACGGCGTCTGGGGATCGGGCAGGTCGTACATCATGCAGTAGGCGTTAATGATGACGGTGGGGAAGATGCGGAAGCCTGCCAAAAGACCCACAATGCAGCCAAGCCCGGTGGCACTGAGGGAGTAGACCATATACTTGCGGCGAATGGCGCTGTTGCTGTAGCCCAGCGCCTTAAAAGTGCCAATCTCCGTGCGGTGCTCCTCCACCATGCGGGCCAAGGTAGTCAGGCATACCAGAGAGGCTACCGCCAGAAAGAACACGGGGAACACAGTGGAGAGGCTGTCCATACGGTCGGAGTCATTGGAGAAGCCGGCAAAGCCGAGACAGCTCTCGGTGCGGTCATTGATGAACCACTCGGCGGGCTGGAGATCTGCCAGCGTGCGCTGGGCGGTGGCGAGCTTCCGTTCGGCCTGCGCCAGCTCCGCCTCACCGTCAGCAATCTTCTTCCGGGCGTCAGCCTCCTGCCGGAGGTACTCCGCCTCACCATCGTTGAGCTGCTTTTGGCCGCTTTCCAGTTCGTATTGCGCGTTGTCCAACTTCTGCTGTCCGGCATTCTCGGACTGTTCCAGCTGTGCCTTACCGGAGTCCAGCTTAGTCTGCGCCGCGTCCAGTTCCGACTTGAAGGCGTCCAACTGCGCCTTTGTGGCATCCAGCTGGGGACGGGCGGCCTCCAACTGGGCACGGCCTTCCGCTACCTGTGCCACGGCATTGTCGCGGTAGGTGGTCAGCGCCGCGTGGGCGGCTGCCACCCGATCGGGTGTGGCAGTGGAGTAGGGAGCACCGTCGTACATCATGTCACCAAAGCCCAGAGAGTTGCCGTCTGCATCGGTGAACTGGTTCATAGTGGGCGTGATGGAGGTGGCGGCATATTGGAGTGCCGCATGACCGGCGGCGGTGGATGTGTCCATGTTCTCCATGGCGGAGAGCTGCGGGTGGAGCAGAGCATAGGAGGCATTCAGCAGGGACACCTGCTGCTCGGCCTCCGTCACAGCGGACTCGTTGGCGTCGAACTCGGCACGACCTGCCTGGTATTGGGCGAGATAGGTTTCATACTGCGCCCTGCCCTGATCGAGAGACTCTTGTCCGGAGGAGAGTTCGCCCCGGGCGGAGGAAATCTCCTGCTGGAAGGTGTTTTTTCCCTGTTCATACTCGCTGCGGCCCGCCTCCAGATCTTTGCGGGCGGCCTCTAACTCCGCCTTGGCATTGGCCAGCTGATCCTTGGCATCCTGCAGCTGCGCCCGGCCCTCATCGATCTGCTCCTGTCCGTCAGCGATGCTGTCGCTGAGGTAGGTATGCATCTCGTTCATGCGGGGCACAGCGCGCTGCTGCGCCACCGTTTCCAGCTGGGCTTTGAGCGGATCAAGGGAGGGAAGATAGCCCTCGTCATAGCAAGCAAACGCCCGGGCGGGGGCATAGGTGATGGCCATCTGGGTGTAAAAATCAGAGGTGAAATTCTCCGCCGGGACGTAAATATAGGCGTCCAGAGAGCCGTCACCCACGGTCGTGGTGCCGCGGCGGGACATATCCGTATAGAGTGGGGAGTTGACCACGCCCACGACGGTAAATTCGGTGTTGTGCAGGGAGTCGGACAGCTCCTCATCCTTGACGGCAGAGCGCAGCGTCAGCGTAGAGCCCACGTTGAAGCCGAACTTCGTCATGATATTCTCATCGATGACGCACTCGTCCTCATACCAAGGCAGGCGACCCTGCAAAAGACGCAGACGGTTGAGGTAGGCATCGTTGTTCTCGTCAGTGTTCTCCGGGAGGGAGAGCACCCGGGTGAGGAAGTTATCGGAGCAGACAGCCATGCAGTCGAGAAAATAACTGCCCTGTGCCTGCTGCACGCCGTCAATCTGGCGGACGGCCTCCAGATCCTGCTGGGAAAAGCCCAAGGTGGAGATGATCTGGATATCCTGGGTGTTGCTCTCACGGTAGTACTTGTCCGCGGTCAGGCGCATATCACTTCCCGAGGCGGAAAGACCGGCGAAAAAGGCGACGCCGATGGCGATGATGAGCAGAATGGAACAGTAGCGGCTCAGCGAGCGGCGGATGGTGCGGAGTATATCTTTGGCAGTGGCACGGTGCATGCCGTACACCTCTTTTCGGAAATAGTAAGATATATCACCACTCGATGGTGTTCACATCGGCGGGGTGGGGATTAAAGACGTTGGAATCGGCCTTGCTGTTGCGGATGGTGATGACGCGATCCGCCATAGGCGTGATGGCTGTATTGTGGGTAACGACAATCACGGTCACGCCGCCCTGCCGACAGGCGTTTTGCAGAAGAGCGAGAATCTGCTTGCCGGTCTGGTAGTCCAGCGCGCCGGTGGGCTCGTCGCACAAAAGCAGCTTTGGCCGCTTGGCGAGAGCGCGGGCGATGGACACACGCTGCTGTTCGCCGCCGGAGAGCTGGGCGGGAAAATTGTTGAGACGGTGGCCGAGCCCCACGGCCTCCAGCGCCTCGGCGGCAGGCATGGGATCGCGGCAGATCTGTGCCGCCAGCTCCACGTTCTCCAAGGCGGTCAGATTCTGTACCAGATTGTAAAACTGGAAGACAAAGCCGATGTCGTGGCGGCGGTAGGTGATGAGATCTTTGCCTTTACACTGGGCGATGTCCCGTCCATCCACCAGAATTTGTCCCTCGTCGCAGGTGTCCATGCCGCCCAGCATATTCAAAACGGTGGTCTTACCGGCGCCGGAGGGGCCTACGATGATGGCGAACTCGCCCTTTTCAATATGAAAATTGACGCCGTTTGCCGCCGCCGTAACGATGTCGCCGGTGCGGTAGCGCTTGTAGACGTCCTTTAATTCCACGAATGCCATGGCTGTTTCCATCCTTTCAGGGAATGTAATAAAAAAACACCATATGTGATCTATGGTGCGGGATACTATTAAAAGTATACGCAAAAAATATAGGCAAAGCAAGAGTGCCGCCGGCATTGCCGGATTTTATTTGCGGAAAATTTACAAGAACAGGGGGGAACGGCAGTGAAAAAGGCAGAAAAATCCCTCAGAGAGTTCACATTTGCAAAAGGAAGCTCTCTGAGGGGGGATGGTATTGACTGCTATATTACTCTTCCGGGGTCGGCGCGTCTTCCGGTGCGGGTTCCTTTTCCGGGAATTGTCGACCGGTATGGTCAATGGTGTAGTTTTCCGTATAGATCAGCTGCGAGATGGGCACGACGGTATAGCCCTCGTGGATCATATATTCCAGAATATCCGGCAGTGCCTCCGGCGTATGGATGGCGGCGTTGTGGAAGAGAACGATGCTGCCGGGGCGCAGCTTTTCCGTGACGCGATTATAAATAGTTGGCGCGTCGTAGTCCTTCCAGTCCAGACTGTCCACATCCCACTGGATGGGTTCCATGTCCAGAGAGCGGATGGCGGCGATCACATGGTCGTCGTATTCTCCATAGGGGCAGCGCAGCAGCGTGGGCACTTTGCCGGTGATGGCGGCCACCCTGTCGTTGCAGGCCTTTACGTCGGTCATGATCTCGTTGGCGTTCATTGTATTATAATGGTCGTGGTGGAAAGAGTGGTTCATCACCTCATGGCCTGCATCCGAGAGCGCCTTTACGGACTCGGGATAAGCCTCGGCCCACTCACCCACTACAAAAAAGGTGGCCTTGATATTATAGCGGCCCAGAATGTCAATGAGGGTTTGCGTGTCTTCGTTGCCCCACGCCGCGTCAAAAGAGATGGCGCACATCTTGCCCGGCCGCTCCACGGAGTAGATGGGCAGCTGGCGGCTGGCGGTGGAGGCTGTGACGGCGCTGGGGAGCCAGAGAGCGCAGAAGATGCCTGTGCACAATACCAGAAGCGCCAGCAGCACCACACCGCGGCGGCGCAGCAGAAATACTTTCACCGGAGGTTTTCCCATGATCACATCGTCCTTTCCTGTTTGGTAAAAGGTATGCGGTGAGCTGTGGAAATATGAAAAGGTCTCCACACGATTGCGGAGACCTTTTAAAAAGCTAAGAGTATTATATTGTGCAGGAATTACTTCTTTTGGGCGTTGAGTGCCTGCCGTGCTTCTGCGGGGGCAGAGACGTTGACACTGCTGACACCCTTATAGGCGTTTTCTTTTTGCGGAGCGGACAGCTCGGTGCAGCGGTCATATTCCACCTGCATCACGGAAGAGATGGTATGACGACCGTAGTCATCCAGATGGGAATACTGCTCCACCAGCTTCTGCGTGTCTTCGGTGAGATAGGAGGAGGCGTCTTCGCTGAGCGCTTTGATACCCAACGCACGGCAGATCTGCACCACGGTGTCAAAAGAGGAACCGCCGATACCGTTGTGGAGTGCGCTGTTGATGGTAGAAAGGGGAATGTTTACCACAAATGCAAACTGACGAACGCTCTTGTACTGCCGGGAAATTTCCGTGCGCACAATTTTAGTTAAGTTATCCATGAAAGGCCACCTCGTAATCATAAATCGTAAAATAGTATCATGTTCTTTCCAAAATGTATTATAACATGTACTTTTCCAATCGCCAAGTGAAAAGAAAAAAATTAAAGAAAAATTAAAAAATGCAGGATGTTCTTACAAAGAGGCGCGCAGTTTTGCCGGAATCTTTTGTGGGCTGTTCCAAAAAATGGAAGAATGCCGGGAGGAGGCGGATGGTAGGTTTACTGGAAGAAAAGGAGAAGCGTTTTTCCGGCTTTTCATTTAGCGGCGGCTGTGATATTATAAGCAATAATATGTAGCGGAGGAGGCATGGTGTGCTGGAGATGATAAGGGAACTGGTGCGGCGGTATTACCGGCATGATGTGGGGCGCAGCAGTGCGGCTCTGACCTATTATCTGATATTTGCTGCATTTCCTCTGCTGGTGTTTTTTAGTACGCTGCTGGGTGCCATGGAACTGGACCCGGAGATCGTGCTGCATCCTTTGGATCAGCTGCTGCCTGCTGAAGTGGAGGAAATCGTACGGGGATACCTCGTTTATGTGCGGGAGAATCAAAGTACCCGACTATTGTGGTTTAGCTTGGTTTTCTCTATCTGGTTTCCCCGGCGGGCCACCAGCTGCCTGCTGCGCTCTTTGCAGCGTGCCTTCGGTTCGGCGGCAGGGGGACAAAAGCATGTAATCGTGGAGCAGCTGCGGATCCTGCTCTTTACCGTTTGGATGTTGGCAACGGTGGCCGCGTCTACCGTGCTCGTCACGGTGGGTCGGCGCGCACTGGTGTGGCTGGCGAGATTTGTTGAGCTGCCGCTGTGGCTGGCAGACGTGTGGAATGGTCTGCGTTTTGTGCTGCTGGCACTGGTGCTTTTAGCGTCGCTGGCCATTCTCTATATGTTGGCGCAGGGGAGACGACGCCCTCTGGGCGATGTAGCCCCCGGCGTGGTGTCCTCACTGATGTCGTGGTTGATCCTCTCGGCGGCTTTTTCTTACTATGTGGAAAACTTTGCCACCTACAGCCAGCTGTACGGCTCGATTGCTACGGCGGTGGTAACGCTTTTGTGGCTCTATATGAGTGCCGTGGTGGTGATCATGGGTGCGGAGCTGAACGCCGTCATATTGGAGCGTCGGCAAAAAAGAGAAATGGAAGAAGCGAAAGAAACAAAAGAAGTGGAAAAGACAGATGACAGCCAGCCCCGGTAACAGGGAAAAGGCTTGTATGGCTGTTGCCCCCACGCGAATATTCTGAAAAATATGTGGAAAAACCGCCTCGTGTCAGTTGCGAGGCGGTTTTTGTGGGATTGGGAAGCATCTGTTGTTCCACGCGTGGATCGTTAGTGCGGCAGAAGAGAAGAAAACCAGCCTGCTTCGCGGCGGAGTTTTTAACCGTGATGGAGGGGCTATTGTTGAAAAAAGACGCTCAGATTTTAGATCTGAGCGTCTTTTTCGATAGCGTGTTTTGTTCCTGCAATGCCGACTTTGGCGGCTTACAGATGTGCCAAATGGAGCAGGAAGAACCATGCAAGGCCGTAGTAGCTTATAACAGCCACCAAGTCGTTGATGGTGGTAATCAGCGGGCCGGAGGCCACGGCGGGGTCGATGTGCACCTTTTTGAAAAGAAGCGGTATAGTGGTGCCGGCGATGGAAGAGAGCTCCATACTTAAAAGAAGTGCAGCGCCGGTACAAAAGGAGACAGAAAAGGCCACGGCGGCAGGCTGCCCCTTGAAGAACATGAGATAGCACCCAATAGCGGCAAAGGAGAGAATGCCTAAAATAGCGCCGTTGACAAGGCCCACCCGTGCCTCTTTTCCCACAAGGGCCCACTTGTGGCGGGCGTCTACCCGGCTGTCTGTAAGAACACGGATCGTGACCGCCAGAGACTGGGTGCCTACATTACCCGCCATGTCCAGTACCAGAGACTGGAAGCAGACGATCAGCGTCAGCTGCGACACCACAGCCTCGAAAATACCGACCACGGAGGAGACAACCAGGCCCAATCCCAGCAGGATGATCAGCCACGGCAAACGCTTGACGATGCTGCGGCGAAGCGGCTCGTCCAGATCCTCACCGGCGGATAGACCACCCAGCTTGGCGTAATCCTCGTCCAGCTCCTCGCCGATGAGCTGTCCAAGCACCTGAGCCGTCAGGACGCCTTTGAGCCGGTTGGCGCTGTCCAGCACCGGGATGGAGTCCTCAGAGTAGTCGGAGAGGCAGTCGATGCAGTCCTCCACGGCCTCGGTGGCGTAAACATAGGGGTAGGAGGAGGCGGTGATGTTAGACAGATCGTCGCCCTCGCGGGCCATGATCAGATCTTTGAGATCAATGGCCCCCACCAGACGCTCCTCACCATCCACCACATAGAGGGTAGAGATGTTGTCGTTTTCGGCAGCCTGATCGACCAGAGCACGCATGGCCTGCCGGATGCTGCTGCCCTCCTGGATGGTGATGTAGTTGGTGGTCATCCGGCTGCCGATCTCCTCCTCGGCAAAGGAACTGAGCAGGGCAATCTCGCTGCGGGTATCCTCCTCCAGCAAGTCTAAGAGCGTGTCGCGCTCCTCTTTTTTCAACTCTGCCAGATAGTCGGCGGCCTGCGCAGGCTCCAGCTGTGCCAAGGTCTCCAGCTTCTGCCGCATCCCTAACTCGTTGAGATAGTCGGCGGGGTGATCGATGTAGGAGAAAATATCGGCCAATTCGCTGCTGTCCAGCAGACGATAGAGCACGAGCCGATCCTCACGGCTCAACAGCTCCAGTGCAGCGGCAATGTCATTTTCGTGGTAGTTCGCCAGCTCTTCCCGCAGGCGGCCGGGCGTCAGGCGGCGGCGGAGCAGGGCGGCGATTTCTGTTTTGTAGTCCGGATGCCGGATGGAAGATGTAGTGAAATTCTTGTTGTTCATTGTTCTGTACCTCCTTATCACATGGGAAATAGGGCGGTGCAGCACAGTATTTTTGCTGCCGGGGCAACAAAAAATACCATTGTCCCTGTTTACTCGGGAGCTGCAAACGCCGGATGTAGCGGTGTGCAGATCGGAAAACAGACAATGGTATTCACATACAGAAACGGTGAGAACGCAACAAGGACCCCCGGATTAAAAGACGGAGGTTACGGACGGCGCACGATGGAACCGCTCATAGCAGTATGGGAATATCTTGCCTGTACTGTGACTGCAACTGCTGCTGTCCATAACCTCACCTCACAATCTGATTTAATAACAGGTGAATGATACCATGGTAACGGGCGAGTGTCAACGAAAAAGTGGAACATGAGGATGGGAATGTCATGATTGTGTACGCACTGTAAAAATTTTCTCTCATCGACGCAGAGTCCTTTACATTCGCAGGAGAATGGAATAAAATATTATCGTTATAAAAAATTGCAGGGAAGTAGGGATACAGCATGGAAGAAAAACTGCAAGAATATGCACAGCTCCTGGCACAGGTGGGATTGAACATTCAACCGGGCCAGACGCTGGTGATCTCTTCTCCGGTGGCGTGTGCCCATTTTGCACGCTTGTGCGCCACTGCTGCCTATGACCGGGGCTGCCGCGAGGTCGTGATGAACTGGCGGGATGACGAGCTGGCAAGGGAGCGCTATCTGCGTGCCGATGGCGCTGTTTTTGACGAGGTGCCCCTGTGGCGGCGCCACTTTTTCAATGATTACGCCAAGGAGGGAGCAGCCTATCTCTCCATTGCGGCGGAGGACCCGGAGGCGCTGCAGGGCGTAGACCCAGACCGTCTGCTGCGTGCGCAGCGTGCCGGCGGCAAGGCACTGGAGGATTTTTACCGCCTGCAGATGTGCAGCGGCTTCCCCTGGTGCATTGCTTCTGTACCTATCCCCTCGTGGGCCAAACGGGTATTCCCCGATGTGAGCGAGGAGGAGGCCATGGCCAAGCTGTGGGATGCCATCTTCTATACGGTGCGCATCAACGGCGACGGCAAGAGCGTGGAGCGCTGGCAGCAGCACGTTGCCATGCTGGCTCAGCGGAAGGAGAAGCTGAACCAGATGCAGCTGCGCTCCCTCCACTACACCAACAGCTTGGGCACCGACTTAACGGTGGAACTGCCGGAGGGGCATGTCTGGGAGGCGGGCGACGATGTGAGCCGTGCCGGACAGACGTTCATTGCCAATATGCCCACGGAGGAGATCTTCACGTCTCCGCTGCGCGGCGGCGTCAACGGTGTGGTCTACGCTTCCATGCCGCTGGTCAACGAGGGCAACATTATTGACGGATTTCACTTTGTGGTGAAGGACGGCAGGATCGTGGAGGCTCACGCACGGCAGGGTGAGGAGTTTTTGAAGGCGGCCATCAGCGTAGACGAGGGTGCTTCCTATTTCGGCGAGGTGGCGCTGGTCCCCTATGACAGCCCGATCTCTAATTTGAAGCTCCTGTTTTATAACACACTTTTTGATGAGAATGCCGCCTGCCATATCGCCTTTGGCGAGGCGTATCCCTGCCTTGAGGGTGGTCGTGACATGGACAAGGAGGAACTGAAGGCCCGCGGTCTTAACGACTCCATCACCCATGTGGACTTTATGGTAGGTACTGCTGATCTGTCTGTTGTGGGTCGTACCCGTGATGGACGGGAAATCCCGGTAATGAAGAATGGAAATTTCGTAATATGAACAAAAGAAGGAACGGGCGGCAACGGAACAATGCCGCCAAAAAGGAAGGGAGAAAGAAAATGAAAAAATTGTGCGTGATTGGCTACCCGGTGGAGCACAGCCTGTACCCCGCCATTCAGCGCCGCCTGATGGAACTGGCGGGGCTGGATTACCAGTATGAGGCCGTCGAAGTGCAAAAGCATGAGCTGGAGGACTTTGTGCGGGAGGCGAAGGCAGGCGCCTATGCCGGTTTCAACGTGACGACGCCCCATAAGCGCAGCATTATTCCTCTGCTGGATGAGGTCAGCGAGGAGGCAAAGATGTGCGGCGCGGTGAACACGGTGGTCATCCGGGATGGTAAGGCCTACGGCTATAATAATGACAGCCTCGGCTTCCTGGATAGCCTGGATCGTTTCAAAATCGACCCCAAGGGCAAGAAGGTGCTGCTCATTGGTACCGGTGCCTCCGGACAGGCCATTACGACAGCGCTGGTACGCTCCGGCGTGGAAAAAGTGACTGTCTGCAACCGCAGTGTTTACCATGCGCAGGATCTGGCAGCACGCTTCCCCGACAGTGTGGATTGGATTTACTTCGGCACTGTACCGCTGCGCCGTGCTGCGGCTCAGGCCGATATCATCATCAACGCCACCAACTTGGGTATGTCCAACGGTAAGCAGTTCTCTGATCTGGGCTTCCTCCGGGGGGCGAATCCCGATGCGTGGCTCTATGATCTGGTCTACAGCCCCCGGGATACGCACCTCCTGCAGCAGGGCCGTAAGCAGGGCTTAAAGACCATTGCCGGTATCTACATGGTGATTCCTCAGATTATCGAGGGCTTTAAGGATTTCACCGGCCATGAGCTGGATCGTGAGGCTGCATGGGACGCCATTGCTGAAATGCTTGGTGAGAGCGAGCGGTCATAAAAGAAAAATCCAATCAAAAAAGACCGCCTGCGGGCGGCCTTTTTTGCGTTGCTACAGCAGGGTGGGGAAGGGACCCTGTTCCGAATCGTAGGGCAAACAGAAAGTGGGGATCCCTTCTGCCGCCGGGGCGATGGCGTACATCTGATAGAAAAAGCACAGCCCCTCCTCGGTAAGGTAGAAGTGGTGGCTGTGAAAGGCGGAGCGCAGCTTCCGCCGCCAGTCCTCGTGGTAGAGAGCAATTCCCTGGGTCTCTTGTGCTTCGATCTCCTGTGCCGCCAGCTCCAGCAGCCTGCGCCGCCAGGGGGTGTGGGCGGGAAAGAAGTCTGACAGTGCTGCTGGCAGCCCCCGGTGCAGATCCCAGGTGTCTCCGCGGCGAAGCACCGTGCGGTGTACGCCGTCTGTTTCTACTGTGTCGGTGTAGAGACTTAGAAGATCGGGTGTCTCCCGTGTGACGGTAGGGAGCAGAGCGGCGTGCCACTGAGGCAGCGCTCCGGCACTTTCTACCGCTTGCCGGCAGGCGTTTTCTGCCTTTGGATAGAGTTCCTGCGCGCAGTAGCGCTCAAAGGTATGCTCACAGGCCAGATAATAGCGGTTGAAGTGCTTTCCGCCTTTTTCTGTCCAGTGGGGCAGGCGCGCCTCGGCGGAGAGAACAGGGATGTCCTCCCATGTATAGAGGGGACAGACGGCACAGGGTACGATCTCGAAACAGGACAAGAGGAGCCCTCCTTTTGATGGAAATAGTTGGAGAATACGCGCAGGGGAATCATATTCCCGGCTGCGGTTGGACAGGAAAATTTTATGAAGTAGTTTACTTTCATGGTTTAAAATGATAAAATACCGGAGTAATGAGGCTATTTTGGTACGATGACAGTAACGGAGGAATGGATATGCCAAGAACGAATAAGACGAAAATTGCAAAGAAAGAGAAGAACGATCTTTTGTATCAGGCAATTTTGAAGCTGGAGACAGAGGAGGAGTGCTATAACTTCTTTCAGGATCTGTGCACCATCGCAGAGCTGCGGGCTATGGAGCAGCGCTACGAGGTGGCTACACTCTTGGACTCCGGTATGATTTACAGCGAAATTTTGGAGCAGACCGGCGCCTCCAGTGCTACCATCAGCCGTGTGAATCGGTCTTTGATCAACGGCGTGGGCGGCTATGAGAGTGTTCTGGAGAAGATGAAGGAGCAGGAGAAGAAATGAGCTGCTACGACGCTTTGGCCGGCACCTACGATGCGCTGACCGGCGATGTGGAATATGAAAAGCGGGCGGACTGGCTGGAAAAGCTGCTGCGCCGCAGCGAGATTCCGGTACACACGGTGCTGGATCTGGCCTGCGGTACCGGTACCATGACATGGATCTTCACCGGGCGCGGCTATGAGATGATCGGCGTTGACGGCTCGGAGGAGATGCTGGCAGCCGCCATGGAGAAGTATGGCTCTGTAGAGGGCGTACCGCCCATCTTTTTGCACCAGTCGATGCCGGAGCTGGACCTCTATGGCACGGTGGACGCCGCCGTGTGCTGTCTGGACAGTCTCAACTACCTGACGTCTCCCAAGGACGTACAGCGCACTTTGGAGCGGCTGCGGCTGTTCATCGCCCCCGGCGGAATGTTGATTTTCGATGTAAATACCCCGGAAAAATTGCGGGGGCTGGACGGGCAGGTCTTTCTCGATGAGACGGAGGACGCCTACTGCGTCTGGCGCCCGGAGTATCACCGCGGCCTTTGTACCTATTATATGGATATTTTTCGCAGACAGAACGGCGATCAGTGGCAGCGCAGTCTGGAGATCCATGAGGAACGGGCCTACACCGTGGAGGAACTGACCGGGTGGCTGGAGGCGGCGGGCTTCGGGAAGATCCGTACCTACGGCGATATGAAGCTGCGTCGCCCTGCACAGGGGGAGCAGCGGATCTATTTCTCCTGCGTGAGATTGTGAGGAATCGGCTATGAACGAGGCTTTTTTAGGCTTGACGGCGCTGTCTGCGGCTCTCTGGGTCCACGCCGGCTATACTTGGAAACAGAAAGGCGGCGAGGGGCAGACCGCGCTGCGAAAGTTGGATAAAGTGCTCCTTTGCATTGTGCTGGTGCTGTGCGCTGCGGCGCTGGCAGCCGGTGCGGTGGGGATGCTTTTGCATTGGGAGAGCGCTATGGTCTATGCCATGGGGCTGCTCCTTTTAGTGCTGTCCCTGTGGGGCAACGGACAGGTGCGCCGTATTTGCGAGCGCACTTGAAATCAAGAGAATACGAGGTTTTATAACAATGAGTGATAGAATTGTACGCGCCATCACCAGCGATGGCATGGTGAAGGCTACTGCTATTTGCAGCCGGGAGCTGACGGAGCGCGCCCGGCAGATCCACCATACGCTGCCGGTAGGCACGGCGGCACTGGGCCGCACGCTGGCGGCGGCGTCCATGATGGGCAACGCCATGAAGGGCGAAGGCGCCAGTATTACGCTGCAGTTCAAGGGCGGCGGTCCCCTGGGCAGCGTGCTGGCGGTGTCGGATACCGACGGCAATGTCCGCGGCTATGTGGCGAACCCCAGTCTGGATCTCCCTCTGCGCGAGGACGGCAAGCTGGATGTCGGCACCGCTGTGGGCCATGAGGGCACCCTTACCGTCATTAAGGACTTAAATATGAAAGATCCCTATGTGGGCACCATTGATCTGATGGGCGGTGAGATCGCCGAGGATGTGGCTGCCTATTTCGTGGAGTCCGAGCAAATCCCTACCGCCTGCGGCCTGGGTGTGCTGGTGGAGCGGGATCAGAGCGTCCGTGCCGCCGGCGGCTATCTCATCCAGCTGCTGCCCGGCGCCGATGAGGATACCATTACCAAGATCGAGGGAGGCATTATGGCTGCCGGCAGTGTATCTGCCATTCTCGACAAGAATCCGGACCCCGAGGCACTGCTGCGCACGGTGATGTCCGATTTTGATTTGGAAATTTTGCAGAGCACCCCCGTGGAGTATCGCTGCTATTGCAGCCGCGAGCGGGTGGAGCGCGCCCTGATTTCCCTTGGCACGGAAGAGCTGGAAAATATTCTAAAAGAGCAGGGTTCTTGCCAATTAACCTGCCAGTTTTGCGATGCTGTGTACGATTTTGACGGCGCGCAGCTGCGTGCGATCATTGATGGATTGAAGTCGAAATAAAGGAAAATCAAAAAAATTTGAAAAAATTCAAATTTCCTGTTGACATATACGGCCTTCTTTGATATACTCAACCTTGCCGTTCACGAGGAGCGGCAAGGACGGGAGCATAGCTCAGCTGGTTAGAGCACCTGCCTTACAAGCAGGGGGTCACTGGTTCGAGTCCAGTTGTTCCCACCACATGGCCAAGTAGTTCAGTTGGTTAGAACGCCAGCCTGTCACGCTGGAGGTCGAGGGTTCGAGCCCCTTCTTGGTCGCCATATGCCTCTGTAGCTCAGTTGGTAGAGCAGTGGACTGAAAATCCACGTGTCGTTGGTTCGATTCCGACCGGAGGCACCATTTGCGGGCGTAGCTCATCTGGTAGAGCGCAACCTTGCCAAGGTTGAGGTAGCGAGTTCGAGCCTCGTCGCCCGCTCCAAAATGAGAATCGGAGCAAATGCTCCGGTTCTCACATATGGTGACATAGCCAAGTGGTAAGGCAAAGGTCTGCAAAACCTTCATTCCCCGGTTCAAATCCGGGTGTCACCTCCAGAAAGAGAGTAGCACGATCGTGCTGCTCTTCTTTTTTACTGCCTGCACAGCAGCGGATTCTCTTTGACATGGAATGTTTGGTATGAGATAATAGTTTAAAGGGAATCATACAAGATACGACAACTCCCGACGGAGATGACGCAGTTGTCGCGGCGCTCCGGAAAGAAAGAGGATACAGTTATGGACATTTTTGATATATTGGGGCCTGTGATGGTGGGACCTTCCAGCTCCCACACGGCTGGCGCGGCCCGCATTGGTAATATGGCCCGCGCCCTTCTGGGTGCTGTGCCGGTGAAGGCACGCATCCATCTCCACGGCTCCTTTGCAGAGACCGGTGCAGGCCACGGTACAGACCGTGCCCTGCTGGGCGGTCTTCTGGGCATGAAGCCGGATGATCTGCGCTTGCCCTTTGCCTTTGAGGAGGCGGACAAGGCGGGACTTGACTATATCATTGACACGATCGAACTGCGGGAGGCACATCCCAATACGGCAGTGATCGAAGTGTGGGACAAGACGGGACGTCGGCTCCATATGCAGGCGTCCTCCCTGGGCGGCGGCCGCATCATGGTCGATGAGCTGGACGGCATCAGTGTGAGCTTTAGTGGTGACTATAATACGCTGGTGGTGCGCAATCGGGACGCATTCGGCGCTGTAGCCGCTGTGACGGGCCAGCTGAGCCGGATGCGGATCAATGTGGCCAACATGAGCCTGTGCCGCCATAAGCGAGGCGGCGACGCGCTGATGGTGATCGAGACGGATCAGCACTTGCGCCCTTCGCAGGTGGAAACCCTGCGGCGCATCAACGGCGTGCTGTCGGTGACCTATTACGACAAGGAGGAGGACGAATATGCTGCATTCGATGAAATGGATCGCTGAGAGATCGAAGGAAAAGGAGATCCCTTTCTGGGAAGTGGTGCTCCAGAGCGATATGGAACAGCGTGAGGTGAGCCGCCAGCAATCTGTGGCCAGAATGCTCACCGTATGGCAGGCGATGCTGGAGGCGTCTTACAGCTATACCGGGGATCGGCGCAGCGTCAGCGGCCTTGTGGGCGGCGATGGGATGAAGATGCGCCAGTACCAGCTCCGGGGGCGCAGTCTCAGCGGCGGCTATGTGGGCGATGTGATTGCCGAGGCGCTGAGTATGGCTGAGTCCAACGCCTGTATGCGCCGGATCGTAGCGGCGCCTACTGCCGGTGCCTGCGGCGTTTTACCGGCGGTGCTGCTGCCGCTTTGCCAGCGGGAATCGCTGACGCAGCGACAGATTTTGGAGGGACTTTATGTCGCCAGCGGCGTGGGTGCAGTGATTGCCCACCGCGCCTCTATCGCAGGCGCCTCCGGCGGCTGTCAGGCGGAGATCGGTACAGCGTCTGCCATGGCAGCCGGTGCGCTGACAGCGATCCGGGGCGGCGACAGCGATCAGATCTGCCATGCGGTGGCTATGGCACTGAAAAACCTGCTGGGGCTTGTGTGTGATCCGGTGGCTGGTCTGGTAGAGGTGCCCTGTGTCAAGCGCAATGTGATCGGCGCAGTGAATGCCGTCAGTGCTGCAGATATGGCGCTGGCGGGGATCGAGAGCCGCATCCCGGTGGATGAGGTGATCGACGCTATGGATCAGGTGGGGCGCCGTTTGCCGGTAGAGTTTCGTGAGACGGCGCTGGGTGGCTTGGCTGCCACGCCTACCGGACAGCGCGTGAAAGAGAAGATGAAGCGCATATAGAGAAATGAGGTGGGAGCATATGCACCAACTGATGAATATTACCGGCTATAGCGACGATGTGGAGCGCTACGAGAGCGCAGAGGATTTGGAGAATTTTCTCCGAAGCTGTGGTCTGGACGGCGTGGAGCTGATGGACTCCGGCGAGCCGGAGCTGCCGCTTTTCCGCCCTGAGCGGGTCTATGGTGTTCATCTTCCGTGCTACAGCACCTGGATGCCCCTGTGGACGGGGGATAAGGAACGGCTTGTGGCGGAATTCGGCAGTGAGGAGGCGTACCGTGCTTTCTACGGCGGCGATACGCGGGAAGCGCTGGTAAAGTCGCTGGGAAGGAGTCTGGAAACGGCAGGGCGCTGGAATCCGGAATATCTGGTGCTCCATCTCTCCGAGTGCTCTATGGCGGACTCCATGCTGCGCCATCGCTCCTACAGCGACGAGGCGGTGACCGATGCCATGATCGATCTTGTCAATCAGACACTGGATCGGATGCCGGGTACGCCGTGGCTCCTCTTTGAAAACCTTTGGTATGATGGCCTGACCATGGAACGGCCGGAGATTGTGGAGCGGCTGCTGGCAGGGGTGCGCTATCCCAAGACCGGCATTATGCTGGATTTGGGTCACTTGATGCATACCAATATGGATCTGCGCACATCGGAGGAGGCGGTGGACTATTTCCACACGATTCTGGATCGCTATGACGATTTGAGCATCATCCACGGTATCCATCTCCACCAGTCCCTCAGTGGTGCATTTTACCGTCATCTGATGGAGACGTGGCAGCCCACGGAGGGCGACTACTATCAGCGAATGGGGGAGGTCATGGGGAATATCTTCCAAATCGACACCCACCGTCCCTTCCTCTCGCCTCGCATCGGGGAAATCCTGCGCCGCATTGAACCGGACTATCTGACCATTGAGTTGATCTCCTGCAATCGTCGGGAGCATGAAGCGATGCTCCGTCAGCAGCGACAGGTGCTGACGGCGGCGGGCATTGCCCCCGCCAAGTGGTGAGTGGCGTACATAGCCAACCGTATTTATAGACATAGAAAAACCCGGCACACGCCAAGCGTGTGCCGGGTTCGTTTATTTGCTTTTGTTTGGCGGAGAAATCAGGCCTTGAAGCTCTCGATGATGTCCACCACTTCGCCGCCGATGCGCTTTTGTGCCTCGCCGGTTGCAGCGCCGATGTGGGGCGTGCAGGAGACCATGGGGTGGCTGTAGAGCGCCTCGTTAGCGGTAGGCTCCTGAGCATATACGTCGAGACCGGCGGCCCGAACCTTGCCGGACTCCAGTGCGGCCAGCAGTGCATCCTCGTCGATGTTAGCGCCGCGGGAGGTGTTGATGATCACCACGCCGTCCTTCATCTGTGCAATGGTGTCAGCATTGATGAGGGGCTTGCCCTGCAGTGCCGGGGTGTGAAGGCTGATGAAATCAGACTGGGCGAACAGTTCTTCCATCGTGACCTGTGTATAGCCCTGTGCCACCAGTTCCGGCTTGGGGCTGCGTGCGGTGAAGAGAACCTTCATGCCAATGGCCTTCGCCATGAACGCCAGCTTCTGGCCGATACGGCCGCAGCCGATGATACCCAGCGTCTTGCCTTGCAGTTCGATGCCCTTGCCGTAGGCTTTCTTCTCCCACTTGCCCTGACGCATGGTGCTGCCGGCAATTGAAATGTAACGGCAGCAGGCAAACATATGGCCCAAGGCCATCTCAGCCACGGACTGGGAAGAGGCTCCCGGCGTGTTGCGGACGGTGATGCCCTGGCTCTCAGCATAGGCAACATCAATGTTGTCCACGCCGACGCCGCCGCGGATGATCAGCTTCAGCTTGCCGCCCTTAGCCTCGTCAATGTGGTTCTGGCGCACCTTTGTCTTGGAACGCACGACCACTGCATCAAAGTCCCGCAGTGCTGCGCCCAGAGCCTCCGGTTCGTAGAACTGCTCCACGACCTCGTGGCCCAGTTCCCGCAGGCGGGCAATTGCGGATTTGTCCATACCGTCAGTAATCAGAATACGCATCGCTACATCCTCCTATTTTGATGTGGATCATAAAATGGATAGGGACAGGGTAGACATATAAACTTAGTTTATGTTAGACATTAATTACATTTTATACGAACCGGAGGAAAGAATCAACTGCTTTCACATAAAAAAGCTGAAAAATTTTTAGACTGGCTGAAAAAAGATAGAAGATGAGCGGCGGTGGCTGTACACACTGTGGTATAAAAGTGTGCAATGGCGTGGGAAAATAGGAAAAAACATCTCTTGCCACAGAAAAAAAGGTGGCGTATAATGATGCTACTATGCAGAAAAGTGTTAATAATTGCGAAAAAAGGAGAATTCATGCTAACATTTACAACGATTACGCCGCAGAATGCCAAGGAACTGCAGCCCTATTATGAGCAGTGCAGTTACCGCCTTTGTGAGTATTCTGTAGGTGTGAAAGTGATGTGGCGCGGCTATCTGCGCCCGGAATATACGATTGTCGCCGGCTGCCTCGTTGTGCGCAGCTGCAGTCATGGGCAGTGCGCATTCGACTACCCGGTGCCGGGTCCGGAGGGCGATGTGGATGAGGCGCTGCACCAGATCGAGCTGTGGTGCACCCAGAACGGCTGTCGCTTGATCCTCAACCCCGTGCCGGAGATGACAGCCGAACAGCTGGTGCGCCGCTACCCTCAGATTTGTATGCGCAATGACCGTGCATGGAAGGACTACCTCTATAACCGGGAAGATCTGGCGAACTTTGCCGGACGGCGCTACAGCGGCCAGCGCAACCACGTCAATAAATTCCGTAAGAACTATCCCAACGCCCAGTATGTGGAACTGACAGCGGCGGATGACGAACTCATCCAGGACTTTTGGCAGCGCTACAGTCAGGAGTTCCAGAAGGCGGACAACGAAAATGCGCGGCAGGAGCTGGCTTACGCCAAGGAATTGTTCGGTATGCTGGATACGGGCTGGTTTAAGGCGGGTGGACTTCTGGTGGACGACCATCTGGTGGCCCTGTGCTTAGGTGAGCTGTGCGGGGAGACCATGTCTGTCCACATTGAAAAGGCGCTTTACTCTCATGCCGGTGCCTATCCCGCCATGGTGCAGGCCTTCGCCCAGCACTGCGGTGAGGAAGTGCGGTGGCTGAACCGGGAGGATGATGCCCGCGATAAGGGTCTGCGTACTTCAAAATTGCAGTATCTTCCCTGTGAGCTGGTAGGCAAAATGCAGTTGACAGTGGGCTGTGAGCTGGACCATATCGATGTGATCCCGGCTCTGACCACGGAGCATTTGACGCTGGATGAACTGACAGAGGAGGACAACGAGGTCTATCAGACGCTCTGTCTTGACGATGAGCGCAACCGCTGGTGGGGCTATGACTACCGCAAGGATTTGCAGGGCGAGCTGACGGATCACTATTTTCTGGATGTGACGCGGCAGGACTTTGCCGCGCGGCGTGCTATCAACTTTGCTGTCCGCCGGGAGGGGCAGTGCATTGGTGAAGTGGTACTCTACGACTTTGATTGGCGGGGCGGCGCTGAGTTGGGCTGCCGGATCATCCCGGAGTGCGCCGGTTACGGTTACGGCGCGGAGGCCTTTGCCGCCGTGGCAGAGTGGGCACTCTACCGCCTGGGACTGACGCGGGTGGTGGCCAAGTGCTACAAGGAGAACGTGCCCTCCTATAAGATGCTCTCGGCCTGTATGCGCAAGACGGGGGAGGACGACACTTTCTATCACTTTGAAAAAATGGTTTGATTGCTTTTTTGGGCACTTTCCCGATGGAAAGTGCCCAAAATTTGCTGTTTAGCCGAATATTTGCAAATGAACGATAAACGGGGAAATAGTGTTTGCCTTCTCAGATATGGGGTGATAAAATCTTTAATATCGGTAGGTCTTCCTTACGCATGAGACCTCGGGGATGACCTGCACATGCTCTCGGAGGAGTGGCCTAATGGTCAAAATAAAACCTCCTTCGAGAAAAAGAAGGAGGCTTTTTCAATGAAACGTACCACGGGCAAAGTGCTGGGCCTGCTGCTGACATTGGTGATGCTGGTGAGCCTGCTCCCCACGGTGGCCTTGGCGGCCAGCACAGCAGAAAATCCGGTCGCGCGGATCGGATTGGATGACTACAACACCCTGGGTGAGGCAGTGCAGGCAGCGGCGCAGGATCCGGACAAGGAAGAGGAGCCGGTTGTCATTAAGCTGCTGCATGATGTGGAAGACGGCAGCGGTGTGATTGTCCCGGAGAAGAGCAATATCATTTTTGATTTTGCCAACCACACCTACAAGGTAACGGGCAACTATGCCGGTTCTCACGGAACGGAAACGCAGTGCTTCCAGCTGCTGAAGGATTCCACCATCGTCATGAAGAACGGTACCATCATCGGTGATGGCGATAACTGCCGCATGATGATCCAGAATTACAGCAATCTGACGCTGGAAAACATGGTTCTGGATGCAACACAGGGCAACAACAGAATTCTCTATACGCTGAGCAATAATAACGGCAATACCAAGATTACCAAAGGCACCAAGATCGTTGCGGCTCCCGGACAGGTGGCTTTTGACGTCTGCTCGTTCCAGAACTATCCCAGTGTCAGCGTCGTGGTGGATGATGCTACCATCGTTGGCGATGTAGAGTGGAGCGGTAAGAACGGGGATGGAAAGTATACCTCCGAGCTGGTGATCAAGGGTGGTACCTTCGATGGCGAGTTTAAGACGGTGGGCGGTACTACCCCCAATATCAAGGTCAGCGGCGGTACCTTTACCAATCTTCCTGAAAATGTAACCGTACCCGACAAGACTCCCGTGGCGGAGATTACCACGCCCAAGGGCACAGAGAATGTGATCGGCAACAGCAAGATTCAGAGTGCCATTGGCTTGGCAGCATATTATGATGCTCCCGAAAATGTCAAGGTCAATGTGAAGTCCGGCGATCTGGACATCTTTGGCATTGATTGCGGCACCACGTTTACCAACAGCGGCACAGGTAAGGTCGTTGTCAACGGTGTCATCGGTATGACCGTGGCTACCGGCGAGACGAAGACCCTTGCCCATGTACTGGGCTGGACGGTCAGCGATCCTGCCAGCTGCAGCCGTCCGGGCGTACAGGATTACTACAAGTGCCGTTCCTGCGGCAAGATCTTTGAGGATAAGGAACTGACCGTTGAGATTACGGACCTGCACGCGTGGTCTGAGGATCCGGCCCATATCCTGCCTGTGAAGCCTCATACTGCCGATGAGCAGGGCTGGTATACCGACGAGAACGGCCATTACCACAAGTGCTCCGTGTGCGGCGAGACCTTCGATGTTCAGGAGCATACCTTTGAGACTGTGGTTGACAAGGAAGCTACTGCAACGACAGAGGGCACCAGCCACCAGCACTGCACCGTCTGCGGATATGACGGCCCCAGTGTTGTGATCCCTGTCAAGCCCGAGCCCGTCAAGCCGGATTCCGGCGCACCTGCTACCGGTGACAGCGCATCTACTGCCCTCTATGCGGGCTTGATGGTTGCTTCTGTTCTGGGCCTTGGTGTGGTTGCTGTTTATAAGCGCAAAGACAGACAGGCATAAGCGCAGAAAAGAAAATACTGCTTTGTGGCATAAGTAATTACAAAGACCTGACGTCCATGAACGGACGTCAGGTCTTTTTTATCGAAAGAAAGGCTGTGCATTTGTGCAGTGGTTTCGTATATTCCTAAGGCTGTTTTCCCATACTATCCATAAATAGCGGGGAGGATGGACATGAAGGAAAAATTTTCTGAGCGGGTGCAAGCACTGGACACGCTGCTGGGCGTAGGCCGCAGCTTTGATATGATCGGCAGGGATCTGGAAATCTGCGGGCGGCAGAGCCGACTGTGGATCGTGAACGGTTATGCCGACGATGCGGTACTGGAGCGGATGATTGCCGGGTGGCAGGCGCTGCCGCCTCAAGAGGAGATCGGGGATCTGGAGACCTTTGTCCGCCGCCATGTCAGCTCCTGCGATGCTGCGGTGGAGACAGACCGGGATCTGGCGGTAACGGGGGTTTTTGCGGGGAAAACTCTTTTGATCATGGACGGATTATCGGGTGGTATCTTGATGGAAGCCAAGCAGTTTCCGCTGCGCTCCGTGGCCGAACCGGACAACAGCAAGGTGCTGCGGGGCAGCCACGATGGTTTTTTGGAGAACATTATCAAGAATGCAGCGCTGCTGCGCCGACGGATCCGGTCCCCACAGCTGACGCTGGAGCATCTGCGCACGGGAGGACGTTCCGAGGCCGATGTGGCTCTTTGTTACATGGAGGGAGAGGCGGACGAGAAACTGGTGGCAGAGCTGCGGGAGAGGATCGCTGCCATTGATGTGCGCTCACTGTCCATGACACAGGAGAGCCTGGAGGAGGCGTTGGTGCCGAAGCAGTGGTATAATCCATTCCCTAAGGTGCGTTATACGGAGCGCCCCGACGTGGCCACCGCCTGCCTGATGGAGGGAAATGTATTGCTGATGGTGGATAACTCTCCGGCGGTGATGATCCTCCCAGTGTCGATATTTTTCTTCGCCGAGGAGGTCAATGACTATTACCTTCCGCCGCTGGTAGGCTCGTATCTGCGCCTTACGCGTCTGGTGGTGCTGTTCCTCACCATCTTTGTGATCCCTCTTTGGTATCTGCTGGCAAAAACTCCGGAGGGAGTAAACCCGTATCTCCACTTTCTCCTAATCCAAGACGACTATTCTGTGCCGCTCATTTTACAGCTGCTGCTGGTGGAATTCATTGTGGATGTGCTGAAGCTGGCCTCCCTCAATACGCCCAGTGTCCTGAGCAATTCCTTCAGTATGCTGGGTGCGCTGATCCTGGGAGATTTTGCGGTGCAGTCCCGGTGGCTGGTGCCGGAAGTGCTGGTCTATATGGCCTTTGTGGCGATTGCGGGCTATACCCAGAACAGCTATGAGATGGGCTATGCCTGCAAGCTGTGCCGCATGGCGCTTTTGATACTGATCTGGCTGTTTGACTGGTACGGCTTTGTTGCAGGCGTCGTGGGGATCTGTCTGCTGGTGGCCACTACGAAGCCGATCGCGGGAAAAGGGTATCTCTATCCCTTGCTCCCCTTTGATGGAAAGGCACTCAAGGCAATCCTCCACCGCAGACCTATCAGCAGGAAAAACACATGAAAACGACATCGTCGGAAAAGAGCCTTCTTTTCCGGCGATTTTCTTTATCTTGCTTGTCATGGGAATGGCTTTATGGTATCCTTAGCATGTATTACTGTAAAAAGGGGAGAGAATCGTGGCGGAACTGAGCGAAAAACGCCTGTTCCTGCTGGATATGGACGGCACCATCTATCTGGGCGACCGGCTTTTTGATAAAGTGCCGGAATTTCTGGAGAAGGTGCGCCAGCTGGGCGGGCGATATCTCTTTTTGACAAATAATTCCTCCCGCGGTGTGGAGGGATACATAGAAAAAATGGAGCGTATGGGCATCCGTACCACGAAGGGAGACTACCTCACCTCCGTGGATGCCACCATCGAATATCTCCGTAAGGAGCAGCCGGAGAAGAAATGCTATGTGTTCGGAACCCGCTCCTTTTATGACCAGCTCTCGGCGGCGGGAATTCCGGTTACCCGGGAACGGGAGGAGGATGTGGCGCTGCTGCTGTGTGGGTTTGACACGGAGCTGACCTTCCAAAAGCTGGAGGATGCCTGCATCCTGCTGCAGCAGGGGGTGGACTTTGTGGCCACCAATCCCGATTGGGTCTGCCCTACATGGTATGGCTCGGTGCCGGACTGCGGCAGCGTGTGCGAGATGCTCTACCGGGCTACCGGGCGGCGGCCCAAGGTCATCGGTAAACCACAGCCGGAGATGGTGCAGCTGGCGCTGCAGCGCACCGGCTTTTCACCGGAACAGGCGGTGCTGGTGGGGGATCGGCTCTATACCGATATTGCCTGTGGCGTCAACGCCGGGATCGACACGGTGTTCGTGCTCTCCGGCGAGGGCACGGAGGCGGACATTGCCAAGTATCAGACGGAGCCCACATGGGTGCTTCCGCATATTAGCGAACTCTATGAAAAACTGGAGGAAACGACATGAAACTCAACTACAAGAGAACCGTCCTGGTGGGCTTTGCCTTCTTTCTGATCTGTGCCTTCTGGCAGGCCTATGACAACACGATCCCCCTCATTTTGACCAATAAGTTTGGTATGTCTCAGACATGGTCCGGCATGATCATGGCGGCAGATAACGTGCTGGCTCTGTTCCTGCTGCCCTTGTTCGGCGCCATCTCCGATCGCCATAACGGCAAGCGGGGCCGCCGCACGCCGTTTATTGTGGTGGGTACGCTGATCGCCGCGGTGACGCTGATCGCCCTGTCCTTCGTGGAGGGAGCACAGCTGCGCCGGATCGACCATATCTCTGCAATCGATGATCCTGTGGCGCTGGAGACCATTTATGAGTCGCAGGCGGAGAATACGCTGCTGGCTCCCAACGGTGAGAAGTTCGTTTTGGGCGAAAAGTTTACCAAGGAGGAGTTTGTTGCCATCCGCAGCAGTGTCACCGACGAAAACGGATATACCTCTACGAATCACGACTATACAGCCTATGTGGTGCCTGCACGGCAGGCCTGTGCATGGCAGGCTACGGCGGAGAGTCCGACGACCTTGATGTTCTTCATTGGCCTTTTGCTGGTGATTTTGGTTTCTATGGCGGTGTTCCGCTCACCGGCAGTGGCACTGATGCCGGATGTGACGATCAAGCCGCTGCGCAGTAAGGCCAACGCCGTTATCAATCTGATGGGCAGTGCCGGCGGTATTCTGGTGCTGATCTTGGGAATGGCGTTTGCTACCTCGTCGGTGCGCAATTCTCTGATGAGTTATACGGCTTATTTTGCGGTCATCGCTTTCATCATGCTGTTGGCATTGGTGATCTTCCTCACCACGGTCCATGAGAAGGAGTGGGCGGCTGAAATGCGGGCCGACAGCATTAAGTACGGTATTGAGGAGGCCAGCGAGGAGGAGAACTCCGCCGCCTCCCGCGGCTTGAGCCGGGAGGAAAAGAAGTCCATGTTCTTTATTCTCCTGAGTATCATTTTGTGGTTCTTTGGCTATAACGCGGTTACTTCCAAGTATTCCGTCTACGCCAGCAACATCCTGCATAAGGACTATAATCTGACGCTGATCATCGCGCAGGCGGCGGCCATCGTAGCTTACCTGCCTGTGGGCTTTATCGCTTCTAAAGTGGGTCGGAAAAAGACCATTATGGCGGGCGTGGCCATGCTGACGGTGGCCTTTGGCGCGGCGTCCTTTATGCGCGCGGACAGCCCGGCGATGCTGATGAATGTGTTCTTCGCACTGGCAGGTATCGCCTGGGCGACCATCAACGTTAACTCCTTCCCCATGGTGGTGGAGCTGTGCTCCGGCGGCAATGTGGGTAAGTACACAGGCTTTTACTATACCGCCTCGATGGCGGCGCAGGTGGTGACGCCCATGCTTTCCGGATATTTGATGGATAAAACGGGTATGACGACGCTCTTCCCCTATGCCACTGTATTTGTGGCGCTGGCCCTTGTGACCATGTACTTTGTCAAGCACGGTGACAGCCGTCCTGAGGCAAAGAAGGGGCTGGAGGCCTTGGAGGATATGGAGGGCTGATTTTCTTGATCGTTTTAGCAATTGTACTGTTGATTCTGGTGCTGTGGGAGCTGTGGATGCTGATGATCCGCTGCCGCCGCGGTCATCCTATGTGGAAAATTCTGGGGCTCTATCGTTACGCACATCGCGGTTTTCACCAAAAGCCGCAGATCCCGGAGAACTCGATGGCGGCCTTTCGCCGTGCCGTGGCCAATAACTACGGCGCAGAGCTGGATGTACATCTCATGAAGGACGGAAATCTGGCAGTGATCCATGATTCCAGCCTCCTGCGCACCGCCGGTGTGGATGTGGCGGTGGAGGATCTGACGGCAGAGGAGCTGGCGCAGTACCGTCTGGAGGGTACCGACGAGCACATCCCCCTTTTGGAGGAGGTGCTGGCACTCTTCGAGGGCAAGATGCCCCTCATTGTGGAGCTGAAACCGGCGCGGGGCAACCACGATGCTTTGGCGGAGGCCACTTGTGCCATGCTGGATCGCTATCGGGTCAATTACTGCATGGAGTCCTTCGATCCCCGGTGCCTTTTATGGTTGAAAAAGCACCGCCCGGAGATCGTGCGGGGACAGCTCTCGCAGCAATTTTCCCGCCATCCCGAGGACGGTGAGGGCTACGGCAAGGGGACGCTGTTTGCACTCAGCAACCTTTTGAGCAACTGTATGACCCAGCCCGATTTTATCGCCTATCGCTACAGTGACCGCGACTGTGTGACGCTGCGCTGGTGTCATCGGATCTATCATGTGCAGGAAGTTAACTGGACTATTACGAATAAAGAGGAAATGGAGGATGCCGAGCGTGCCGGAAATCTGGTGATTTTCGAGCAGTTCGATCCCAGAAGGTGAGAGCATGAGAGTGATTACAGGTTCTGCCAGAGGCAGACGTTTGAAAGAATTGGAGGGCATGGAAACACGTCCTACCACGGATCGGGTGAAGGAGAGCGTTTTCTCCGGCATCCAGTTTGATATTGAGGGACGGCGCGTGCTGGACCTCTTTGCCGGAACCGGCCAGCTGGGCATTGAGGCCCTCAGCCGTGGCGCGGCGGAGGCTGTCTTTGTGGAAAACCGAAGTGATGCAGTGCGGTTGGTGAAGGAAAATCTGGAGATCTGCAACCTTTCTGACCGCGCCAGAGTCCACGCCGGGGATGGCCTTGCCTATCTGCGCAGCGGTGAGAAGTTCGATTTGATCTTCCTCGACCCGCCCTACGGCGCACCGCTGTTGGAGCAGGCTTTGGAGCGAATTGCAATGTTTGACATTTGCCGTCAGCATGGTATAATTGTTGCGGAAAGTGCGGCAGATCAGACGCTGCCCGCCCTTGCACCGCCCTATCGGCTGTACCGGGAGTACCGCCACGGGAAGATCAAAGTGACGGTATATCACCGCGACGGAAACGAGGACTGATCCAGATGAAAATTGCAATTTATCCCGGCAGCTTTGACCCGATCACGCTGGGACACATGGATATTATCCGTCGCGCGGCGGAGTGCTTTGACAAAGTGTGCGTCTGCGTGATGGTGAATTGTGACAAGAAAAACCCGATGTTTACACCACAGGAGCGCTTGGAGATGATTCGCAGCGCCGTGGCAGAACTGCCGAATGTGGAGGCAGAGCTGTGGACGGGGCTGCTGGCGAACTATACGCAGGATCGCGGCAGCCACATTCTGGTCAAGGGTGTGCGCAATGCTACAGACTTCGATCAGGAGTACCAGATGGCGGCGATCAATAAGGGTGTATGTCCGGGACTGGAAACGGTATTTTTGCCGGCCAGTGCTGCGTATCAGCATTTCAGTTCTACGATGGTGCGGGAGATGATCCGCTATGGACAGCCGCTGGAGAGATATGTGCCGGAGGCTGTGATCGAGGCGCTGCGCCGCCGTGAGAGCGCTGACGAGAAGTAAAAACTACATCTGCGGAGTGCGGCTTCGCAGGGTGAAATGAATGAAAGGACAGGTCCTACACTATGGAAGAAAAAGACGTTCAGCGCCTGTTGGATATGTTGTACGGCATGATCGATGAGGCGAAAAGCACTCCCTTCAGTTCCGAAAAATGCTCCATCAATCGAGACGAAGCACTGGATCTTCTGGATGAGATCCGGGGTAAGCTGCCGCTGGAGATGCGCAAGGCGCAGGAGCTGATCCGTGCCAGAGAAGAGTATATTTCCGCCGCGAAAAAAGAGGTGGAGAAGATGCTGCGTCAGGCGGAGCTGGATGCGAAGACCATCGTTTCTGAGAGCGAAACGCTGCAGCAGGCCCGCCAGAAGAGCGGCGAGATCATCCGCCGTGCAGAGGATCGCACCCATGAGCTGTATCGTGTGTGCAATACCTATACTGAGGATGCACTGCGCCGCACCGAGGAGGCCATTCAGGCCGCTTTGGACGAGGTGAAGGAGTCTCGTATCCGCTTCCGTGCTATCTCTGCCGAGAAGATGCAGAACCAGCAGGTGGAGCTGAAGGAGCAGCGTCCGGCCCCTGTGGAAAACGAGGAGTAAGTTTAGCTGCATGTGGAAAAGATTTCCAGCCGCTGCTGTCATGCGGCAGCAGGGGGGAGCGAACTCTCAAAAATATAAGATATTGTGCTTTTGAAAAAGAGCGAACACCATATATGGTGTTCGCTCTTTTTTTATGTTAAGTAGATTTGCCGACTTGGACTAAAAAGCAAGGGAAAAGATGGAAAAGCTGCAGAAAATCAAGAAAAAAAGGGGAAATCACAAGGGAAATATTGCTTGCATTTGGTAGACAAATAAGGTATACTCTTACCAAGGTGGGGAAAAGTGGATAATTTGACCATCCTGGTGGTGGAAAAGCCCACGCAGACCCACAATCGCCGTTCCGGCACAGAGGAGGTGGCAGGTATGACCGGACAGTATGCGCACAATATTGACGCCAAAGGCCGGCTGTTCATTCCTGCCAAGCTCCGGGAGGAGCTGGGGGAGACATTCCATGTGACCATCGGGCAGGACCACTGCCTGACCGTCTATTCTGACGAGAGCTGGGATGCCTTCATGGCGAAGCTGAAGGAATTGTCCTACAGCAAGG
Organism: Oscillospiraceae bacterium; assembly: GCA_020025345.1. Classification (GTDB taxonomy): domain Bacteria; phylum Bacillota; class Clostridia; order Oscillospirales; family Oscillospiraceae; genus Vescimonas. The sequence goes on from JAHHSH010000003.1 coordinate 41,775, forward strand.
TCAAGCAGCTGCGACCCATGTTTGCCTACGCCGCCGACTGTGAGCCGGACGGACAGGGACGAATTTTGATCCCTGCCAAGCTGCGGCAGTACGCCGGCTTGGATAAGGAAGTCGTGGTCATTGGCAGTTTTGACCGCGTGGAGATTTGGAATGCACAGCGCTGGGCTGCGCTGGAGGAAGAGGCCTTTGCCTCCGGTGAACTGGAGCAGGCTATGGAAGAGATGGGGCTCTAAGCGATGGCAATGGACAGCAACAGATTGGAAGATCAGGCCTACGGCCATAAGCCGGTGCTGCTGGATGAGTGCCTGGAGGCACTGGCCATCCGACCGAACGGCATCTATCTGGACGGTACTCTGGGACGCGCCGGACACTCGTTGGAGATCGTGCGTCGTCTGACAGAGGGTGGACGTCTCATCGGTGTAGACCGGGATGAGACGGCGCTGGCGGCGGCGGAGCAGCGGCTGGCAGCGTATAAAGACCGGGTTACACTGGTACACAGCAATTTCAGCTGTATCCATCAGATTTTGGACGAGCTGCACATCGAGAAGATCGACGGTATGCTCTTTGATTTGGGCGTGTCCTCACCGCAGCTGGATGACGCCGAGCGGGGCTTTTCCTATATGCACGATGCACCGCTGGATATGCGTATGGATCGCACCGCCGCCCTAACGGCGCGGGATGTGGTCAACAGCTGGAGCTATGAGGAACTGCGCCGGATTCTTTTTGAATATGGTGAAGAACGGTATGCTCCCGTGATTGCAAAGCATATTCTCCGGGCAAGGGAGGTTGCTCCTATTGAGACGACGGGGCAGCTGACGGAAATCATCAAGCAGGCCATGCCTGCCGCCGCGCTGCGTGAGAAGCAGCACCCGGCCAAGCGCAGCTTTCAGGCCATCCGAATTGCTGTCAACGGCGAACTGGACGAGCTGGAGCCGATGATGGAGGCCGCCGTGGAGCGGCTGCATCCCGGTGGACGTCTGGCGGTGATTTCTTTCCATTCGCTGGAAGACCGCATCATTAAAAAGACCATGCAGCGACTGGCAACGGGCTGTACCTGCCCGCCGGAATTCCCGGTATGCGTGTGCGGCAAGAAGCCGAAAATTAAGCTCATTACCCGCAAGCCCATCGTCTCCACCGAGGCGGAACTTGCGTATAACCCACGGGCCCGCAGCGCCAAGCTGCGTGTAGCCGAGAAAGTATAAACTTACGGAAGAAAGAGAGAGATGATCATGGCACAGCGCCAGAGAAAGCAAGTACAAAGCGCCGTATACGGCTCATTAGCATATGATCTGGATACGCTGGCCAGAGAGCGGACTCTGGAGGAAGCGGGGCAAGTAGAGCGCCAGCGGCGGAAAGAGCCGGAGCTGGTGCGCCGTCAGCGTCCTCAGACGATGGTACAGCCTAAGGCAAAGGTGTCTCCTTTGGTGTTGGGCAGCGTGGCAGTGCTGGCGGGAATGGTTGTATTGCTGTTGCTGTGCTATGTGCGCCTGACAGAGATTTCCACCTCTGTGTCGGAGATCAAGGGTGAGATGGGCCGCCTCAATGAGGAGAATGTGGCACTTTTGACGACCTACGAAAAGACCTTTGATATGGCTGGCGTGAAGGAAACAGCTGAGGCGGCAGGTATGAGTAAGCCTTCTGCCGGACAGATCGAGTATATCGAAATGGGCGGTCCGGATACCGCTGTGGTCTATGCGGCCGGCAGCGAGAGTATATTGGACAAGCTGTTTGGCTCGCTGGAACAGGGTGCCTCAGTAGTGATGGAATATTTTAGGTGAGCAGGACCATATAGTGAACATGCGCAAGGAGTAAGAAGGTGACTTCTTGCTCCTTGCTTGACGTTTCGGCAAAACGCCTGCTGCAGCCGCGGCAGACGTCGGAGCCGAGAAGCGCACGGCAGGAGGAAAGAACGTGGCAAATCAAGAGAAGAAACCGAACAGAATGCCGGAAAAGATCCGTCGGGTCAATCGGGTCATCCAGAGCCGTACCTTTGTGCTGATGTTGATCCTGGGCTTGGGGACGTTTCTGCTGCTGGTGGGCAAACTCTGGCAGCTGCAGATCGTGCGGCACGATGAGCTGCAGGGGCTGGCACTGGATCAGCAGACCCGCAGCACGGTAGTTTCTGCGTCCCGTGGCACCATCTATGATCGTGACGGTAATATTCTGGCCATTTCTGCTACGGCTGAGACGATCTTCCTCTCACCCAAGGAGCTGCGAGAGGAGCTTGAAAAGGAGGAAACTACCTGGACAAAAGAATACTTGGCGGAGAATCTGGCGCAGATACTGGATGTGAACATCGAGGGCATTTACCAAAAGATGGAGAATGTCGAGTCCCAGTATGAGGTGTTAAAGCTGCGGGCTGACGAGGAGGTCGCCAATCAGGTCCGGGAATTTCTCAACGAAAATAAGATCCATGGTGTGTACCTGGTGACCGATGCCAAGAGATACTACCCCTATGGAACGCTGGCCTCCCATGTGATCGGTTTTGTGGGCGATGACAACACCGGCCTTTACGGTCTGGAGGCCCGCTACGAGGATTCGCTGGAGGGGCAGACCGGCCTTGTGGTCACGGCCAAAGACAACGCGGGCAATGATATGCTCTATGAGTATGAGAAGTATTACGACGCGAAAAACGGCGATGATCTGGTGCTGACGCTGGATACCACGGTGCAGTATTATCTGGAAAAGGGCCTCAAAGACATGGTGACCCGCTTCGATGCGGCACAGGGCGCCAGCGGTATTGTGCTCAACGCCAAGACCGGCGCAGTTCTGGCCATGGGTTCCTATCCTAATTACGATCTCAACGATTTCTCTGCCATACAGGATGAGAAAATGAAGCAGATGATCGCCGACGGCAGTGCATCGCTGGGTGATATGCAGATGCGGCAATGGCGCAACAAGGCGCTCAATGATACCTATGAGCCGGGTTCCACGTTCAAGGTGGTGACGCTGGCAGCAGCGCTGGAGGAGGGGGTTGTCACCCCGGAGACCACCTACACCTGTACGGGCGGCACGGTCATGTCCGGCTACACCATCCACTGCACCGGCCACCACGGGTCCCAGACTCTGGAAGAGACGGTGGCCAACTCCTGCAACCCTGCCTTTATCAGCTACGGTTTGGCCGTAGGACCGGAGCGGTTTTATGACTATATGCGCGCCTTCGGTCTGATGAGCGGCTCCGGTGTAGATCTGGACGGCGAGGCCACAGGCATCTTCATCAATGAGGACAGTCTGACAGATCTGGATCTGGCCTGCTACGCCTTTGGACAGAACTTCAACGTAACGCCCATCGCGCTGATCGCGGCACAGGCCGCCTGCATCAACGGTGGATATCTGCACCAGCCCTATGTGGTGGAGCAGGTGCTGGCCGATGACGGTACCGTGCGCTATCAGCACGACGGTACGCCGATCCGGCAGGTGGTCAGCGAGGCCACGTCTGCCGAGGTGCGTAAGTGTCTGGAGCTGGTGGTGGCTGACGGTACGGGCCGCAACGGTCAGGTTACCGGCTATCGCATCGGCGGTAAGACCGGTACGGCAGATAAGGGCCAGACCGGCGAGGTGGTGGTATCCTTTATGTGCTTTGCACCGGCAGACGATCCGGAAGTGATCATGCTGCTGGCACTGGATACGCCGGGTCGCGATACGGGAACCTATCCCTCCGGCGGCGCCATGGTGGCCCCTGTTTCCAGTAAAATCATGTCCGAGATTCTGCCCTATCTGGGTATTGAACCCAGCTTCTCAGCAGAGGAGTTGCTGGGCGCAGATACTACGGTGCCCAATGTGATCGACTTGTCCACAGAGGAGGCAACGACCCGTTTGAAGAATAAGGGGTTCAGCTTCCGCGTTGTGGGCAGCGGTGACACCATCACGGACCAGACGCCGGCTGGTGGTACTGTGATTCCGGGTAAATCCACGGTGGTGCTCTATGCCGGCGAGGCCAAGAGTGATGATTTGTGTACTGTTCCGCCTCTGGTGGGTAAGAGCCCGGCTGAGGCCAATGTAGCTGCCACGAACGCAGGACTTTTGCTGCGCTTCACAGGAACCACAGCCAGTACTTCCGGTTCCGTCCGGGTACTGGGGCAGTCGGAGGAGGTCGGCGCGCAGGTGCCTGCCGGTACTGTGATCACCGTCCAATTGAGTGATACGGCGGTGGCTGACTGATCCTTCGGGAAAGGAGCAGCGTATTTTGAAGCTCAAAGACCTGTTGGAGGGAGTGACGGTGCTGTCCTGCGGGATCGACACCGAGACAGAAATCCGGGGCGTCAGCTTCGACTCCCAGACCACCCGGCCGGGCGATCTGTTTGTGGCCATTGCCGGTGAGGCGGTGGACGGCAGATGCTATGTGCATGAGGCTTTGGAGAAGGGCGCTGTGTGCATCGTATGCGACCGGCCGTTGGAGGAGAAAATCCCTGCGGTGCTGGTCGAAAATGCCCGCAGAGCGCTGGCCGACATCTCCGCCAACTACTTCCACCATCCGGCGCAGGAGTTGACAGTGGTGGGTGTCACCGGAACGAACGGCAAGACAACGACAACCTATTTGATTAAGCATATTCTGGAAAAGTGCCGCGGGGCGAAGGTGGGACTGATTGGAACGGTCTGCAATATGATCGGACAGGAGGAATTGCCTGCTCAGCGCACGACGCCGGAGTCCTACGAGGTGCAGCAGCTGCTGCGCCGTATGGCGGATGACGACTGTGAATACGCGGTGATGGAGGTTTCCTCCCATGCACTGGCGATGGAACGGGTGCGGGGGATCTTCTTTACCGCTGCAGCTTTTACCAACCTCACCCAAGACCATTTGGATTTCCATGGAACTATGGAGCGCTACTGCGACGCCAAGGCGCAGCTCTTTCAGCAGTGCGGTACAGCTGTCTACAATAAAGATGATCCGTGGTATCCACGGATGCTGCGCCATAGCCGCTGCTGCCAGTTGTCCTTCGGCATCCATAGTGAGGCGGAAGTGCAGGCCGGCGATATTCATCTGGCGGCGGATCATGTGGCCTTTTGTCTGCATGCGGGAGCGGAGACGCTGCCGGTGCAGGTGTCCATCCCCGGTGTGTTCACCGTTTATAATGCGCTGACGGCGCTGGCGGTGTGCTCTGTGCTGGGCGTTTCGCTGCAAGAGGGCGTGGCGGCGCTGCGCGGCGATCATGGCGCAAAGGGCCGCATGGAGGTCGTGCCTACCCCCGGAAAGCCCTATACCGTCCTCATCGACTATGCCCACACGCCGGATGCGCTGGAAAATGTGCTGCAGGCGGTACGGGGATTTGCCAAGGGGCGCACGGTGGCACTGTTTGGCTGCGGCGGCGACCGGGATCACGGAAAGCGGCCGCAGATGGGGGCAATCGCTGGACGACTGGCGGATTTCACCGTAGTTACCACCGATAATCCCCGGACAGAATCTCCAGAGGCCATCATCGCCGATATCGTGCAGGGCATCCCGAAAGGGGCGGCATACTGTACCATCGTCGATCGGACAAAGGCGATCCACTGGGCGCTGGCCCACGGACAGCCGGGAGATGTGATCGTTTTGTGCGGAAAAGGCCATGAGGACTATGTGGAGATCAATCACGAAAAATATCCGCAGGATGAACGGAAAATAGTTGCACAATATATAAAAAACGAGTAATCTTAAAGGTACGACTTTCATACAAAAGACGCCTACGGGCGAGAGGAGAGACAATTATGAAGATATTACTGGCGGCGGTTATCGCTTTGATCGTGTCTGCGGTGGCGGGCAAGCTTCTGATCCCCGCGCTGGTGAAGATGAAGGTAGGACAGAGCATCAAGGAGATCGGTCCTACATGGCATATGAATAAGCAGGGTACCCCGACTATGGGCGGCCTTATGTTCATCATCGGCATCGGCGTGGCAATTCTGATCATGGGTTGGGAGGGAATGCTGCAGGGCAATTTCACCCATCTCTATGTGTTCGCTTTTGCACTGGTATTCGGTCTCATTGGCTATATCGACGACTACCAGAAGATCAAGCACAAGCAGAATACCGGTCTGACGGCCCCGCAGAAGTTTTTACTGCAGTTGGCAGCCGCCATTCTCTTTGTGTGTCTGATGCGCTACGAAGGGCATGTGAGCCCCAACCTCTACGTCCCGTTTGCGGATACCTATCTGGTGATGAACTGGATTGTATACATGATCTTTGCCGCTTTCGTGATCGTGGGCACGGTGAACGCCGTGAACATTACCGACGGCCTGGACGGACTTTCCTCCAGCGTTACGATTCCGGTGGCTGTGTTCTTTGCGGTGCTGGGCGGATACTGGGGACAGTATGAGCAGCTGGGCATTTTCGGCGGCGCTATGGTGGGCGGCCTGATCGGCTTCCTGTTGTATAACCACTATCCGGCCAAGGTGTTCATGGGCGATACCGGTTCCCTCTTCCTTGGCGGCGCTGTGGCGGCACTGGCTTTCGCCTATGATATGCCGCTGGTGCTGATTTTGGTGGGCATTGTCTACATCTGCGAGACGCTGTCCGATATTTTGCAGGTGGGTTATTTCAAGCTGACCCACGGTAAGCGTATTTTCAAGATGGCGCCTTTGCACCATCACTTTGAAATGTGCGGTTGGAACGAAAAGAAGATCGTGGCGGTGTTTTCCACCATCAGTGCGATCTTCTGTGTGCTGGCATTTTTGGGGGTAATGAACCGTTTTGCCATCTAATAAACGAGATTTGAAATTTAAGGAAAGGAGGGGAAATGCGGATGACACGGGAGGAACATGCACGGGCGAGAGCACAGCAGGAGAAGCGCCGCGCAACGGAAAAAAGAAGCCGTGAAGCGGCCAAGGGAAGTATAGATCTGCCGTTTTTGCTGCTGACGATTTTGCTGACCGGCATTGGACTCATTATGCTCTTTTCCGCCAGCTTCCCCTCCGCCTACTATGAGTCGGGGGATGGCGCTTACTATGTAAAGCGTCAGGCGCTCTTTGCTGTTTTGGGATTTATCGCCATGGCAGTAGTGGGCAAGACCAACTACCAGCGTTTGCGCGGCACAGCACGGTTTGTTGTGGGAATTGCCCTTTTCCTGCTGATCTTGGTGATTATCCCCGGTGTGGGTATTACCATCAATAACGCCACCCGCTGGCTGGGCTTCGGAACGCTCTTTACCTTCCAGCCCTCGGAGATCGCCAAGCTGGCGGTGATCCTCTACTTTGCCGACAGCATCTCCAAGAAAAAGGAGAAGATGCGGGATATCCGCTATGGCATTGTGCCGTATATGGTGATTTTGGCGGCCTTTGCGCTGCTGATGCTGCTGGAACCCCACCTGTCCGGCACGGTGCTGATCGTGGGCATCGGTGTTGTGATGATGATCGTGGGTGGTATTCATGGCTGGCTGGTGGGTATCGGTGTCGGCAGCGTGGCTGTCATAGGAACACTGTTTGTCAAGCTGGTGGAATCTGGCGTCATCCGCTACGGAGCCAGCCGTATCGCCATGTGGAAGAATCCGTGGCTCGACCCACAGGACACCGGCTATCAGATGTGCCAGAGCCTGATTTCTATCGGCTCCGGCGGATTGCTTGGCGTGGGCTTTGGCAAGAGCCGCCAGAAGTTCCTCTATTTGCCGGAGGAACACAACGACTTTATCTTTGCCATCGTTTGCGAGGAGTTGGGCATGATTGGTGCGTGTATCATCATGCTGATCTTTGCCATGCTGATCCTGCGCGGGTTCTGGATCGCACTCCATGCCCGTGACCGATTCGGAACGCTGTTGGTGGTGGGCATTATGACGCAGGTGGGTTTACAGACCTTTTTGAACATTGGCGTGGTGACCAGCCTCCTTCCGGCAACGGGTATTTCCCTGCCGTTCTTCAGTTACGGTGGTACGGCTCTGGCGCTGCAGCTGCTGGAAATGGGTATTGTGCTCAGCGTTTCCCGGCAGATCCCGGCACCCAGAAACGGATAGGAGGAAGAAAATGAGAGTAATTTTTACCTGCGGCGGTACGGCGGGCCATGTGAATCCGGCTCTGGCGCTGGCGGGCTATATGTGTGAGAAAGACCCGGACACGGAGGTGCTCTTTGTGGGTACGCCCCGCGGTATGGAGCGCAAGCTGGTGGAAAAAGCCGGCTACGATTTCCGTGGCGTGGAGGTTTCCGGCCTTCAGCGTTCCTTTGCCCCTGCTGCCATCGGTCACAATGTGAAAAGTGTGTGCCATCTGCTGACGGCACCCGGTCATGCCAAGGCGATCCTGCGGGACTTTCAACCGGATCTGGTGGTGGGCACCGGCGGCTATGCCAGCTATCCCGTTGTGAAGCAGGCGGCGAAGCTGGGAATTCCCACGGCTGTCCATGAGTCCAACGCGGTACCGGGGCTGACCACGAAAATGCTGGAGAACTTTGCTCAGTGCGTGATGGTGGGCTTTGAAGATTGCCGCAGATACTATCAAAACCCGGAGAAGATCGTGGTTACCGGCACACCGGTGCGGGGTGATTTCTTTACGCTGAGCCGGGAAGAGGCACGGGCGAAACTGGGGCTGAACGATGATCGTCCCCTGCTGGTGTCCTTCTGGGGCAGCTTGGGAGCCAGCAATATGAACGCAAAAATGCTGGACTTTTTCGATGCCGAGGTGGCGGCAGGACAGCCGTTCCACCACATCCACGCCGCAGGCTCCTCCGGCTGGGAAAATATGCAAAAGAGCATGGCAGAGCGGAAGTTGGAACACCGGCCCGGTCTGGACGTGCGGGAATATATTTATGACATGGCAACTGTGATGGCGGCGGCGGATCTGGTGATGTGCCGTGCCGGTGCCTCGACCGTCAGCGAGCTGACGGCGCTGGGTAAACCAGCCTTGATGGTGCCGTCGCCCTATGTCACCAACCATCATCAGGAGAAAAACGCACAGATCCTAGCAGACCATGGCGGCGCCTGTGTCGTCGCGGAGGAGGGCTGTGACGGAAAATCCCTCTATGAAGCGGCCGCCGCCATTCTGGAGGATCGTGAGAAGCGTGCGGCGATGAGTAAGGAAATGGAAGCGCTTGGTATCCGCAGTGCTACGGAGCGCATCTATGAGGCCGTGATGGCGCTTTTGAAGTAGCCCGGTCACCCCGCCGTTTGTCCTGCGCATAGAATGGCATGAACGTGAAAATGCCAGGAAAGCGGAGGAGCGGCGTATGATGATTGTAGAAGGCGGCCGGAGATTGTCCGGTCAGTTGACAGTACAGGGAGCCAAGAACAGCGTGCTGCCGATTTTGGCAGCGGCGCTCTTGAGTGAGGATCAGTGCCGGATCCAGCATTGCCCGCGGCTGCGGGATGTGGAGACGGCGGTGGAGATCCTGCGCTATCTGGGGTGTGAGGCCCGGTGGGAGGGGCAGGATCTGCTGGTGGACGCAACGGTGGTGAGCCGCTGCGATATTCCCGATGTGCTCATGCGGAAGATGCGCTCGTCGGTGATTTTCCTGGGCGCGATCTTGAGTCGCTGCGGCCATGCCGAGATTTCCTATCCAGGCGGCTGCGAGCTGGGGCCGCGGCCCATCGACCTGCATCTTGCAGCCCTGCGAAGTCTGGGCGCGGAGATCCGGGAGGAGGGCGGCAGCCTGCAGTGTTCGGCGCCACGGTTGCAGGGGGCCGAGATCGTGTTGTCCATCCCCAGCGTTGGTGCTACGGAAAATGCAGTGCTGGCGGCCTGTGGGGCAGAGGGAACCACAACAATTTCCAACGCGGCACGGGAGCCGGAGATCGCAGATCTCCAGAAGTTCCTCTGTGCCATGGGCGCATCCGTCCACGGAGCGGGAAGCTCTACGGTGACAGTTGTAGGAAAAAAGCCGCTCCATGGCTGTGATCATACCCTCATCGGTGACCGGATCGTGGCGGCGACCTATCTCTCGGCGGCAGCAGCCGCAGGCGGAGAAATCTGCCTGAAAGGCGTGGATTACCGTCATTTGTCCACGGTGACCACGGCACTGCAGCAGGCGGGATGCCGCATCAGCTGCAGCCCGGAGAGTATTCGGCTTTGGAGCAACGGCGTACTGCGGGGTGTCAGTCCCATCCGCACATCACCTTATCCCGGCTTTCCCACCGACGCGCAGGCGGAGGTGATGGCGGCGCTGCTGTGCAGCCGGGGCACGACGGTGTTTGTGGAGAATATGTTCGAAAATCGCTATCGCCATGTGCCGGAATTGCAGCGCATGGGCGCGGATGTGCGTCTGGAGGGACGCGTGGCTGTAGTGTGCGGTGTGGAAAAACTCCACGGGGCACGGGTACACGCCACGGATCTGCGAGGCGGCGCGGCACTGGTGGTGGCAGGCTTACAGGCCGAGGGTGTGACACAGGTGACCCAGACCCATCACATCGATCGCGGCTACGCCGATCTTGCAGGTGACCTGCGCTCACTTGGTGCGGAGATTCGTACGGAAGAGGCAACGGACGAGGATACATAAAGAGATACGAAAGGAACAGCTATGGCCGGAAGAAAGAGACGCAATCGAAGACGCAGGAAGGGAAGGTTCGCCTTTCTCTATCGCCTGGTGTGCGTTTTGCTGATTTTAGGTGCAGTAGGCGCAGCATTGGCGGTCTTTTTCAAGGCGGATCATATTGAAATTACCGGCAACAGCCGCTACAGTAATGAGGAGATCATCGCTGCCGGCGGCATCGAGCAGGGAGATAATCTCTATATGCTCAATAAGTATGAGATTGCGGGAAAACTCACCAGTACACTGCCCTATGTGGAGTCGGTGCGGATTTATCGCAAGCTGCCGGATACGCTCTGCCTGGAGGTGCGGGAATGCACGGAAATGGTGGGCGTTGAGCAGGACGGTAAGGTGTGGCTCATGTGCCATACAGGTAAAATTTTGGAGGGGGTAGAGCCGGGCGCGGCGGAATGTGCCGCCGTTACCGGCCTCACCCTTGCTGATCCCCAGCCGAGTACGCCGGCGGTGGCTGCTGCTGAGAGCGAGCTGGCGCTGCGGCAGCTTCTCCAACTGATGGAGCAGCTGCAAAAAAAGGAGATGCTGGGGGATGTACAGGCCATCCATATGGAAGATCCCCATGTGATTACCATGCGGTATCTGGATCGTTTCGACGTGGAATTCCCTTGGAATACCGATTTTGACTACAAGCTGAATTTCCTTTCTGCCGTGGTCGGAAGGCTGGAAGATTATGAGAAGGGAACACTGAAATTGACCGAGGATGGCGAGGCTCATTTCATCATGGAATAAATGGGAAAAGACAGCAGAAAACCGTTGGAAACACTTGACGGTGGTATGATTTCGTAATACAATATAACGTGAATATACTATACGTATTGTGCGTATAAGCAGACAATTCGTCTTTGACATAACATATCTGGCAGGAGGAACCATCATGGCGTTTGGATTTGAAACAGGACCTGAAAATGTGGTGAATATTAAAGTCGTCGGCGTAGGCGGCGGCGGCAACAATGTGGTGAACCGCATGGTTCGTTCCGGCGCAAAAGGCGTGGAATTTGTGGCGGTAAATACGGACAAGCAGGCATTGAATGCCTCTAGCGCCACCTATAAGATTCAGATTGGTGAAAAGCTGACGCACGGTAAGGGTGCCGGCTCCAATCCCGAGGTGGGTAAGAAGTCCGCTGAGGAAAGCCGCAGCCAGATTGCCAAAGCCATGGAAGATACGGATATGGTGTTCATCACCGCCGGTATGGGCGGTGGCACCGGTACGGGCGGCGCGCCTATCGTGGCAGAGATCGCCCGTGAAATGGGTATTTTGACGGTCGGCGTGGTGACTAAACCCTTTGGCTTTGAGGGCCGCCGCCGTATGCAGCAGGCCGAGGCCGGCATTGATACGCTGCGTGAGCGGGTGGACTCTCTGGTCATCATCCCCAACGAGCGCCTCAAGCACGCCACCGATCAGAAGATTACTTTTGCCAATGCCTTTGAGATCGCCGATGATGTACTGCGTCAGGCTGTGCAGAGCATTTCCGATCTGATCCGGGATACCGGCTTTATCAATCTGGACTTTGCCGACGTGTCCGCCATCATGAAGGATGCCGGTCTTGCCCACATGGGCGTGGGCCGTGCTGCCGGCAAGAACAAGGCCGAGGAGGCTGCCCGTATGGCCATTTCCAGCCCCCTGCTGGAGACCTCCATCAACGGTGCCCGCGGCGTGTTGATCAACGTGACCGGTTCTATGGATATCGGTCTGGAGGAAGTGGAGCAGGCTGCAACGCTGGTGCAGCAGGCTGTCCATCCCGATGCACTTACCATCTTCGGTGCCACCTTCGACGAGACGCTGGAGGACGAGATCCGCGTGACTGTCATTGCCACCGGCTTCTCCGAGGAGACCAACGAGGAACCCGTTGTGGAGACTCCTGCCGCCGTAGCTGCCGCTCCCGTGGCAGAGCCTACGCAGGCAGATCTGGCCAAGCAGCCGCTGGATGAGATGACAGCGCAGCAGCAGGCCGAAGAGGCCGAGGCAGATCGTTCTTTCGAGGAGATCTTGAAGATCTTCAACCGTGGCGACCGGTTCTAAGCTGAAATAAACAGGACACTGCAGAGTTTTTCTCTGCAGTGTTTTTTTCTTTGCATCGCAGAAGTGCATTGCTGCCTTGCAGGCGGCAATATCCTTTGCGGCAAGGGGCAATTTGTACAAGAAGAAAAGGAAAAATTTGGATGAAAAGGAGAACTGACAGTTTTTTACCTGCGAGTTGTCGAAAACCGTCGCAAGTCCTTGCTTTAGGCAGGCAAAGACGGTAAAATGAAAATGATTTTGCCGTGGACGCAGTCGGCTGCGCCCATATTTCAAAATATATTTAGGTGGTCAGTGATGACCACGAAAGGAGAAAACAGCGATGGAGTATGAAGTTCGCTTGATCAGCGCTATGGAAAAGGTGCTGCCCCACGGAGGGCCTCTTCCGGTGCGCCCCTTGGAGAGAATCACTGGCTTTCGCGCCCAGAGTGTGTTCTTCCAGATAGCCTACTGCTTCCGCGGTGAGTATTTTCTAAACCAGACTTTGGCGCAGGCACCCCGGAACCCGGTAGCCGATGTGACGGTGGAGGGTGATTTTGAAGGGGGAATTTCAGTGCGCCGTGTGGACATGGTGCCGGTGCTGCGCCCCTGCGAGGACAACCACGACGATGAGTATATCAGCGATCGTCCCGGTCTCTATCCAGATATTTTGACCCCTTTCAACGGCCGGGTACAAATCATCCGCAACCAGTGGCGTGCCCTCTGGGTGGAGTGTGTCATTCCCGCCGATGCCTGCGGCGGCGACCATAAGCTGGAGGTGCGTTTCACGGCACCAGACGGCACGATCCTTGCCAGCCGCGTGCTGACGCTGCATGTGGTTCCTGCGGAACTGCCGCCTCAACGGCTCATCCATACTGAGTGGCTCCATGCCGATTGTCTGGCCGACCATTACGGCTGTCCCGTGTTTTCCGAGCGCCACTGGGAGATCATGGAGAACTTCCTCCGCAAGGCACATGAGCGCGGTTGCAACATGATCTATACGCCCATCTTTACTCCGGCGCTGGATACGCTCATCGGCGGCGAGCGCACTACCGTGCAGCTGGTGGATGTGGAGAAGGACGGGGACACCTATCGCTTCGGCTTTGACAATTTCCACCGCTGGGTGGAGATGTGCCGAAAGATTGGCTTTACCTACTTTGAAATGGCCCACCTCTTCAGCCAGTGGGGTGCCATCTATCCGCCCAAGGTGGTGGCGCAGGCAGACGGCGAGGAGAAGCGCATTTTTGGCTGGGATACGCCGGTGAGTGACGGCACATATTCTGCCTTCCTCCGCCAGTTCCTGCCCCGTCTGATGGAGGAACTGCACCGTGCGGGCATTGCGGATTGCACCTATTTCCATGTTTCGGATGAGCCTACGCCCCAGAATGCGGATACCTATAAGGCTGCGGTGGATCTGGTGACTCCCTATCTGGAGGGCGCTCCCATCATCGATGCACTGGGCGATGTGTCCTTCTACAACAGCGGTGTGGTGAAAAAGCCCATTGCCGGTACGGATACCATCCACGATTTTCTGGATGCGGGCATGGAGAACGGCTGGGCGTACTACTGCGTCACCCAGTGTACCAAGGTGAGCAATCGCTTCATCGCCCAGCCCGGCTACCGGACGCGGATTCTGGGTGTGCAGCTCTATAAGTACGGGATCGAGGGTTTTCTCCACTGGGGCTACAATTTCTATAATTGCCAGTACTCCCTGCACAAGATCGATCCTTTCCGTGTCAATGATGCGGAGGACACCTTCCCGGCCGGTGATCCTTTCATCGTCTATCCCGGCGAGGACGGCCAGCCGGTGGAGTCCATGCGCCTGCCTTTGATGGCCGACGCCATGTACGATGTCCGACTGCTGGAAATGTTGGAAAACCTGGCAGGGCGCGAGTTCGTGATGGATCTGGTGGAAAAGCACGGACAGTTGGATATCCGTTTCGACGACTATCCCCATGGCCCGGATTACCTGCGGGATCTGTGGGAAACAGCGGCGGAAGAAGTAGAAAAGCGTCTTTAAGAGAAGATGACAGGGGTGTTTCCTGTTATGGAGACACCCCTCCGCCGTTGGTGAAAAGGTGCAGCAAAGGTCGCTTCACGATACGAAACAAACGAAGGCTTTTTTCTGTGGCGCTATTGCAAAAAGGGAATATATGTGCATAATATAAATAGGGTATTTTGCTGATTGCTTTGGCATTGGCAGGAATACCTCTACTTATTTATAAAGTCATATAGAGGTTCTGACTTCTAAAAAATTGACTTTGGTGGGCGTATAGTACCCTCTGTACAGAGGGTCTTACTGAGAAAAGGAAGAAAAGAAGAAAAAC
>JAHHSH010000030.1 GCA_020025345.1 Oscillospiraceae bacterium
CGATGGGAAGCCGTGTTCCGGCGTGAGAGGAAGCCAGTAAGCTTCGACCGACCAGAGAAGCAAAAATCGTTTCTCTGATTATGCTAAAGGAGATGAATTCCAATATGGTAACGATCAACGGAGAAGAAAAAAACTGTGTCGGCATGACGTTATCCCAGTATCTTGCGAGTACAGCTTACGATCCCAAGCGAATCGCCGTGGAGCGAAACGGTGACATCGTACCGAAGAGCGCCTATGCAGATACCATTCTGCAGGATAACGACGTGCTTGAAGTAGTGAATTTCGTGGGAGGCGGTTGAGATACTTCCTACCGAAGAAGAAATGACGCAGGCTTTGATGGAGCGTGTTGGTCAAAATCTGCAGAATAAATTAAAAGAATCCACGGTGGCAATCTGCGGATTGGGAGGCTTAGGCTCCAATATCGCCATTTCTCTGGCGAGAGCCGGTGTGGGCACACTGATCCTCATTGACTTTGATCGGGTAGATATCACTAACCTGAATCGTCAGCAGTATAAAGCCTCTCAGCTGGGTATGGAAAAAGCCCGGGCCCTCACCGAAAACCTTCGGGAGATCAATCCCTATCTTCGTTTGATTTCCCATACTGCCAAAGTCACCGAAGATAACATCCGGGAACTGGCAGCGGATGCCGATGTCATCTGTGAGGCATTTGATCGGGCGGACCAGAAAAGTATGCTTACAGAGGCCGTGCTGACCCAACTTCCCCATGCCGTTTTGGTCGCAGCTTCCGGTATGGCCGGTCTGGGTGATCCCAATGCGATTCAGACACGAAGAATCTCCCGGCGGTTTTACCTCTGCGGAGATGGATGCAGCGATGTGGATGAACTGGGAAGCCTATTTGCCCCCAGAGTGATGCTCTGCGCTGCCCATCAGGCAACGACAGTTCTGCGAATCCTTGCAGAAGAAATTTAAAACTTAAAGAAAGAAGATCATAAAAATGACTGAAAATAAGAACGATACATTGGTTATTGGCGGACATGAATTCCATTCCCGCTTTATTCTGGGCTCCGGTAAGTATAGCTTGAAGCTCATTGAAGCAGCTGTTCGGGATGCCGGCGCTGAAATTATTACTCTGGCTGTTCGCAGGGCTAATACCTGTGACCATGAGAATATTCTGGACTATATTCCTAAGAATGTGACATTGCTGCCCAATACCTCCGGCGCAAGAAATGCAGAAGAGGCGATTCGGATTGCCAGACTGGCCAGAGAGCTGGGCTGCGGTGATTTCGTGAAGGTTGAGATCATGCGGGATACCAAATACCTGCTGCCCGACAACCAGGAAACCATCAAGGCCACCGAGGTTCTGGCGAAAGAGGGATTTGTGGTCATGCCCTACATGTACCCCGATCTGAATGTGGCTCGGGATCTGCAGAATGCCGGTGCTGCCTCCATTATGCCTCTGGCCTCCCCCATTGGCTCTAACAAGGGTCTGGCTACCAAGGAGTTTATCCGGATCCTTGTTGATGAAATTGATCTGCCCATCATCGTAGATGCAGGCATTGGCCGTCCTTCTCAGGCCTGTGAAGCCATGGAAATGGGTGCTGCCGCCATCATGGCCAACACTGCTTTGGCCACGGCCGGAGATCTGCCCCTGATGGCACAGGCTTTCCGTCAGGCCATTGAGGCAGGACGGAAGGCTTATCTGTCTGGTCTGGGACGGGTACTTATGCGTGGTGCCGCTGCCTCTGATCCGCTCACTGGATTCTTGCGGTAAGGAGGGAGTCGACTATGGAAAACGAGTTTTTTGTAGATTCGGGGCGACTTTCTGAAGCAGCTCTTGAGAAAAAGCATCGTCTGGAACAGGACCCCTCCAGCCGGGCTGACCATATGGCCTATCTTCCCGACATGGAGCAGATCGATTCTGATGTGATGGAAAAGGTCATGGCACATATGAATTCCTATGATGCCTCTGCCTACACCGCAAAGGATGTACGCCGGGCGCTGGAATCTGATCACTGCACCATTGAGGACTTTAAGGCGCTCATTTCTCCTGCTGCTGAGCCCTTCCTGGAGCAGATGGCACAGAAGGCCAGACTGGAAACCAGAAAACACTTCGGCAACACGGTATATCTATTTACGCCGATCTATATTGCCAATCACTGCGAAAACTATTGCGTATATTGTGGCTTCAACTGCTACAACGACATTCACCGGATGCAGCTGACTCCGGAGCAGATCGAGCATGAGATGAAGGTCATCGCTGACAGCGGCATGGAGGAAATCCTCATGCTCACCGGCGAAGCCAGAGTCAAAACCAACATCAAATATATCGGCGAGGCCTGCAAACTGGCCCGCAAGTATTTCCGCAATGTGGGTCTGGAGATCTACCCCGTGAATACCGATGAGTATAAGTATCTCCATGAGTGCGGTGCAGACTATGTGACGGTCTTCCAGGAAACCTATGACAATGTCAAATACGAAACCCTGCACCTTCTGGGACACAAGCGAGTCTGGCCCTATCGGTTTGAATCTCAGGAGCGGGCGCTCCGAGGTGGTATGCGGGGTGTGGGTTTCTCTGCCCTGCTGGGTCTTTCTGATTTCCGGAAGGATGCTCTGGCCACCGCGCTGCATGTCTATTACCTGCAGCGAAAGTATCCCGCGGCAGAGATGAGCCTGTCCTGTCCCAGACTGCGGCCCATCATCAATAATGATAAGATCAATCCTCTGGATGTGGGCGAGAAGCAGCTGTGTCAAATCCTCTGCGCCTATCGAATTTTCCTGCCCTTTGCAGGGATCACGGTTTCCTCCCGGGAAAGCGCCGAGTTCCGCAACGGCATTGTGAAGATCTGCGCTACCAAGGTCTCTGCAGGTGTATCCACCGGTATCGGTGACCATGAGAGCAAGTATACCGGCAAGAAGAGCGATGCGGAAGAGGGCGATGAGCAGTTCGAAATTGAGGACAGCCGCAGCTTTAATAAGATGTACGAGGATCTGGCAGGCGAGGGTCTGCAGCCCGTACTGAATGACTACCTCTATGTTTAAAATTATTTCTGTGACCAACCGACATCTTTGCCGTGAGCCACTTGATCTGCGAATCCGGAAAATTGCAGAGAGTGGAGTGGACGCCGTTATTCTCCGGGAAAAGGATGTTCAGGAATCTGATTATCTCCTTCTGGCTCAGAATGCCCTTGCTGCCTGCAAGGACACGGCTGCCCGGTGCATCCTGCACAGCTTTCCCCACACGGCACAGGATTTGGGGTGCAATGCGCTGCATCTGCCCCTGTCGGTGCTTCGAAATCTGGCGCAGAAAGAAAAAGAAAGATTCTATACCTTGGGGAGTTCCTGCCACAGTCTTTCTGATGTGCAGGAAGCGAAGGAGCTGGGCTGTACCTATGTAACTCTGGGGCATATCTTCGCCACTGATTGCAAAAAGGGTCTGCCGCCCAGAGGTCTTTCCTTTTTGGAATCTGTATGTCGGGAGAGTAAACTTCCGGTTTATGCCATCGGCGGCATCAGCCGGGAGAATCTGGCCTCTGTTCGGGATGCAGGAGCTTCCGGGGCCTGTATTATGAGTGGCCTTATGGTCTGTGAGGATCCGACAACGGAAGTTAAAGCCCTCCGTCAGACGCTTGAAAAGTAAGGGAAAAGGCCGTCTACTTTATAGTAGAAATATACTCCTAAATGGAAAATTTCTAAACCCATTTACGGCTAGCAGGTAACAAATCTCTCGCGGCTGGCAGGCCACACTTGCGAGAGCTAGTGACAAAGTGGTTTAACCGCCTATGAAAAATCCCCCGGACAAGCCGGGGGATTTTTATTACTCGTCATCGGTGGTATATAAAAAGCGCTGTACAGCTATGCTGCACAGCGCTTTTGGACGATTGGATAATAGATTTACTTGTTGTCTGTATCTTGTGACTCTGCTGTGGAAACCGCTTCTCTTGCGGACTTATTCAAATCGTTGCGCAGCAGCGTGTAGAGCGCAGAGGCCAGCGGCACGCCCAGCAGCATACCGGGAATACCCATGACACCGCCGCCTACGGTGACGGCTGCCAGCACCCAAATTCCGGGCAGACCCAACGAGGAGCCGACCACCTTGGGGTAAATGAGGTTTCCTTCCACTTGCTGAAGAAGGCAGAGGAATACAAGAAAGATAAGGGCCTTCAAGGGGCTTGACATGAGGATCATAAAGGCACCCACACCTGCGCCGATATAGGCACCGGCGATGGGGATCAGAGCGGTAAAGCCCACCAAAGCGCCGATCATGGTGGCGTAAGGAAGCCGCAGCGCCAACATACCTAAAGCGCACAGCGTACCCAAAATGACGGCCTCAATGCACTGACCGGTGATATAGCGGTGGAAGGAATTGTTCAGCACTTGCAGGACATACATCAGCTTTTCATAGTGATGGGGCCGCATATAGTGCCGCAGCACACGGGTGGACTGGGCCGCCAGCCGCTTGCGTCCCAGCAGCAGATAGAAAGAGAAGATCAGTGCCATCAGCAGCGTGATGAGACCGGACATCAAAGAGGAAAGCGTGGTAATCACCACATCCACAACGCTGCCGATTCCGGAAGTGACGATGTGGAAAACGTCACCGATTTTAGATTTCCAGTCGATGCCCTCCAGAGTGGCAATCAGATCCTTAGAGACAAAATCCAGGGAGGAGATGTAGTCGACCAGCCAATCCAGAGCGCTGGGCAGCTGGGAAATCAGCAGTTGAATACAGGCCACCAGCTCTGGGATGACCAAAGAAATCAGCGCCACCACAATGGCCAGCAAGGAGACGATAGCCGCCACCAAACTGATCAGTGAACAGCCACGTTTGTCTTTGAATGGGGACAAAATGGTTCGCTCATAAAAGCTCATGAGGATGTTCAGCACATAGGCCAGAATACAGCCCAGTACCAGTGGGAAGGCGGCACCCAGCAATGTCTGTATCAGCCCGGAAATAGAGGGCCAGTAGTGGATTGCCAGATAGAGAAGAAAGATGGAACCGCCGATTTTGAGGCAGATTTTTGAGGATAGATTCATGGGATGTCTCCTTTCGTGTCCCACGGGCTGTTAGGGGAGCGATATGCGCTATGAAATAATTATACCAGAAAGAAAATCAAAACGCAAAAAAGAAAATCTCCGACACAATTGCATGTCGGAGATTTTGTCGTCGGTGTAAATTAGGCCAGGAATCCTTTGAGAATGGTATCCTCGGCCTCTTCGGCGGTGAGACCCAGTGTCTCCAGCTTCAAAAGCTGATCGCCGGCGATCTTGCCGATGGCGGCCTCGTGAATGAGCTGTGCATCCGTGTCGTTGGCGGAGATCTCCGGGATGGAACGGATCTTGGCGTCGCCCATGATAATGGAGTCGCACTGGACGTGACCGAAGCAGGGGGCGTTACCCACCATGCGGGGGTAGAACACTTGATGGGACTCATCCTGTGCCACGGAGCGGGAGATAACCCGACCCTTGGCGTCCTTGCCGTTGAGCTCAATTTCCATTTCGCTGACGGCCTCCTGCTTGCCGTGAGTCAGCAGACGCTCGGTAACCACTACCTCACTGCCGGCCTCACAGAAGAACTTGGTCATGCGCTTGGTGGAATCGATGCCGCGAATCTGCACCGTATCCATCTGCATGGTGGAATTCTCGCCCAGATAGACCACGGTCTCCGGGTTCATCACGTTGGTGCCGTCGGCCTTCTCACTCACCTCGCCGTAATGCTTCTCGCTGTAGCGCACACGGCAGTTCTTGCCGATGTAGAAGGTGTGAATACCGTCGTGGCGGGACTCGTTACAGCCGGTGTTGTGGATACCGCAGCCGGCTACGATCTCAATATCGCAGTTGTCGCCGATGTAGAAATCATTGTAGACCATCTCGGAAACACCTGTCTTGGTAATGATCACAGGGATGTGACATACCTCGCCGTGGGTACCCTCCTTGATGCGGATGTCGATACCCTCCTTGTCGGTTTTGGAGGTGATCTCAATATTTTCAGTGCTCTGTCGCGCTTCGCAGCCGCTGTCCTTGCGGATGTTGAAAGCACCTACAGGCTTGCCGGTGAGGTCGGCAATCTTTTCCAGCAGGCTGCTGTCGATTTCGTTCATCATGCCTTGTCACCCTCCTTTTTCAATACGGGACATGCGCCCATGGTGTTCTGCAAAATCAAGGGGAAGATCTCCTCGGTGGTGCCGCGGTGGGCGATGGTGCCACCGGCCACCACGACGATCTCGTCGGCCAGCTGAATGATGCGCTCCTGGTGGGAGATGATGATCATCGTAGCGTCGTTCTGGCGATGGATCTGCTCAAAGGTCTCGGTGAGACGGGCGAAGCTCCACAGGTCGATACCGGCCTCCGGCTCGTCGAAGATCATGAGCTGTGCATTGCGGGCAAGAATGGTGGCGATCTCGATGCGCTTGACTTCGCCGCCGGAGAGACTCACGTCCACTTCACGATCCAGATAGTCGTTGGCGCACAGACCCACCTTGGTGAGGAACTGGCAGCAGCGATCCTTGCTCAGCTTCTGCTCACCGGCAGCCAGCAAAAGAAGGTCGTGGACGGTGATGCCCTTGAAGCGGGGGGGCTGCTGGAAGCCGTAGCTGATGCCCAGACGTGCCCGCTCGGTGATGTTCATGTGGGTGATGTCCTGCCCATTGTAGAGAACCTGTCCCTCTGTGGGCTGCACCAGACCCATGATGATCTTGGCAAGGGTGGTTTTGCCGCCGCCGTTAGGGCCGGTAAACACCACCATGCGGTGATCGGGAATGGTGAGACTGATGTCCTTCAAAATATCCAACGTTCCCTCCGGAGAGGAAACGCGGTAAGAAATATGTTTCAATTCCAGCATGGAATACTCCTCCTTGCGGTTTTGGTACGGCAGCGGTCACAGGAATAACCCTGTTGATCCGTTGCATATGCCACAGAAAATCCCTGTTAGCACAATTATTTATTTTAACAGATATTAAAAGGAAAAGCAACGCCAGTTCTGCGCTTTTTCTCTCAAAGAGCACCATTTTTGCCGCTAAAACATACGATGGCGTGAGAAAGGAGCGTTTGAGCATGGAAAAGAGAAAAGAAACAGATCGGGACTATCTGCAATATGACCGCATCTGGCAGCGAGTTGCCCCGGAGCTGAATCCCTATCCCAAAGCGCGGGAGGCCCTCGCAGCGCATAAGCAGCAGCCCATGCCGCCACACAAAGAGCCGGATTCGGAGGAGACGGTTTCTCTGACGCAGCTGGAGGGACTCATGGGGACAATGCTGACAGCACGTTGTACTTACCTGCGCTATGCCCGTTGTGCACCCCACACCCAAGGACGGTGTACGCTGCAGCAGATGGCGGGAGAGACAGAGGAGGATGTCCGCCGTCTTATGTCCTACTACTATGTGACCACGGGGAAAGGCTATCCAACCTCCGCCCGCAGGCGGGAGGATACACCGCTGCAGCCGTGGTGTCAGATGCTGCGAAAGTGCTATCAAGAGGAGTGCAGGAGCGCAGAGCACTGCCGGAAGATGGCGGAGTGTACGGAGGATCGCTGCTTGCAGGAGATCCTCACGGACGTGGCGGAGAGATGCCACAACCGTGCCGCAAGGCTGCTGCGGCTTTTGGGCTGCAATATGCTTGCATAGGGGAAAACCATCTGCTACAATGGGGATAATTTAACGAAGGAGGATGTGCGTGATGGAAGCATGTATCAATCGGGAACAGGCGCTGCGTGCCCTGCGGGAGTATAATCAGGAGCCGTTTCATATCCAGCACGCCCTGACAGTGGAGGGCGTTATGCGCTGGTACGCGCAGGAGCTGGGCTACGGCGAAAATGCGGATTTCTGGGCCACGGTGGGCCTTCTCCACGATATTGATTTTGAGAAATGGCCGGAGGAGCACTGCAAGAAGGCACCGGAACTGTTGGAAAAGGCGGGGTGCGGTCCCGAATTCATTCACGCGGTTTGCAGCCACGGCTACGGCCTGTGCAGTGATGTGGCCCCGGAGCACGAGATGGAGAAGGTGCTCTTTGCCGCCGACGAGCTGACGGGGCTGATCGGTGCGGCAGCACGGATGCGCCCCTCCAAGAGCTGCCAGGATATGGAGCTGTCCAGTCTCAAAAAGAAGTTTAAGGATAAGAAGTTTGCCGCCGGTTGTTCGCGGGATGTGATCCGCCAGGGCGCTGAGCAGCTGGGCTGGGAACTGGATACGCTGATGGAAAAAACCATTCTTGCCATGCGCAGCTGTGAGGACAGCATCAACCGAGAGATGGAAGCGCTATAAGGTGAGTGGCCTACATATCAAGTGACATAGAATACCCATCGTCGTCAAAATCTGACAACGATGGGTATTATTATTTCGCAGTTATACGATTTGTATTTGAAAAGCGGCGAAAAATAGGGGACACTGGAAAGAAAAACTACCTCGCTGGGATTTCAGCGGGGTAGTTTTTTCGTCGGGGATAGAGAAAAAGAAACCGCCCCGACAAGGGCGGTTTCCTGTATGCAATCTTTTATTCGATGGAAATAATGTAGTAGTAGACAGGCTGGCCACCGGGCAGAGCAGATACCTCTGCATCGGGGCAGCGGTTGGTGAAGATCTCGCCGGCTGCAGCGGCATCCTCTTCGCTGACGCCATCGCCATAGAAAGCGGTGATGAACTCAGCACCCTGCTCTGCTGCCGTATCGGCCAGCTTCTGCAGGAGGACATTGATGTCCCGGTCGGTGCCGAACAGCTTGCCGTTGAGGAGTGCCAGATAGTCACCCTCGTTGATGGCGAAGCCGTCAAAGTCGGAGTTGCGGGCGGCATAAGTGATCTGGGCGGTGGTGACAGCAGAAGCTGCCTCGGCCATAGTGTTGGCCACGGTCTGAGGATCGGCCTCGTCCAGATCCACGTTCATCATGGCGGTAATGCCCTGTGGGACGGTGGCGGTGGGAACAACGATGACTTCCTTCTCCGTCAGACCCTGACACTGCTGGGCGGCCATAATGATGTTCTTGTTGTTGGGCAGTACAAAGACGATCTCACTGGGAACCAGATTGACTTCCTTCAAAATTGCCTCGGTGGAGGGGTTCATGGTCTGGCCGCCGCTGACAAGGCGATCGACGCCCAGGTCGCGGAACGCAGCCTCCAGACCGTCACCGGCGCAGACAGCCAGGAAGCCATAGCGCTTCTCGGCGGGGGCAAAGGTGACCTCCTCAGCCTTGGGAGCGAAGAGAGCCTCCTCGTCGTCCAGATCATCGGCGCTGATAGTCTTTTTACCGGCAGCCACATCCTCGGCCTGAATGACCATGTTCTCAATCTTAGCCAGCTCCAGTGTACCGTACTTCTGTGCCTCGGTGAGGGCATCGCCGGGGGTGTCGGTATGGACGTGTACCTTGAAGGCCTCGTCGTCCTCACCGATGACCAGACTGTCACCAATGCTGCTGAGGTAGGCACGGAAGGGCTCGATGGAAGTGTTGGGCTTCTTGCGGACAATAAACACGGTATCAAATGCAAAAGTGATCTCGTCGGCGCAGATGGCAAAATCCGCCTTGCTCTGCTCGGCGTGCTCCTCCACACGGGGCAGCTCCTCACCCTTCAGGGCGCGCAGCATACCTTCGAGAATGATGAGGAAGCCCTTACCGCCGGCATCCACCACGCCTGCCTTCTGCAAAACGGGGTTCATGTCGGTGGTCTGTGCCAGCGTATCGTAGCCGGTCTTGATGGCTTCAGTGAGCACATATTCCACGCTGTTGCACTCCTGTGCGGCCTCCACAGCGCGGTCGGCAGCCAGACGGGAGACGGTGAGCACCGTACCCTCGGCAGGCTTCATCACGGCCTTGTAGGCGGTGACAACGCCCTCTTGCAGAGCGGCAGCCATCTGTGCGCCGTCGGCCTCCTGCATTCCCTTGAGGGCCTTGGAGATACCGCGGAACAGCAGGGACAAAATAACACCGGAGTTACCGCGTGCGCCGCGCAGCAACGCGCCGGCGGTGATCTTGGAAGCCTCGCCCACAGTGGTGGGATTGGACTTGCGCAGCTCGTTGGCGGCAGTCTGAATCGTGAGGCTCATATTGGTACCGGTATCGCCGTCGGGCACCGGGAACACGTTCAGGTCGTTGATGGGCTGCTTTTGCAGCGTAATGCAGGCGGAGCCGAAGAGCACCATCTGCTTAAAAGCAGCACCGCTGATTTTATCTGTCATAATTATCTCCTTTGGCTGAAATTACACCGTCACAGAGTCCACGCAGACGTTGACGTCGCGGACTTCCACGCCGGTATTCTTGTTGACCACATACTTGACCTCACTCATAATGGAGCGGCAGACAGTGGTGATATTTACACCGTTTTCCACGATGATGTGCAGTTCGATGGAAACGGAATTGTCATCGTTATAGGTGACTTTAACGCCCTTGCTCATGGCTTCGCGGCGCAGCAGATGGACAAGACCGTCTGTCATGCTGCGGTAGGCCATGCCCTTCACGCCAAAGCAGTTGGTGGCAGCGGCACCGGTGATGGTGGTAAAAACAGCGCTGCTGATGGAGATCTCGCCCCGATCGTTCTGGACCTTAATCATATGTTACTTCCTTTCTGAAAGAGGATGAGGTTTGCGTTGCATACTAAACTACTTAGAATGATCACTTCATTATATACGATTTTTCCTGTAATAACAAGGGTAAAATAGAAAACGGACACTTTTACGGCAGGTTGTCGCCTTTCTTGGGGCGAAAGAGACGGCTTTTGGGCAAAGTCGGCATAAAAACGACAATGCCCACGGCTGTCAATAGCCCCGGCGGCGATCTACCAGATGAGCCAGCGGCTTGCCGGACGCATAGTTTTCCAGATCCCGGCAAAACATATCTACGTTACGCGCCACTGTCTCAGGCAGCGAATTCTGACCGGAGACATGAGGCGTGAGCAGCAGATTTTTCGTGTTCCACAAAGGGTGATCCGCAGGCAGCGGTTCCGGTACCATCACGTCCAGAGCCGCACCGGCGATCCGCTCTTCATTGAGCGCCTCCATCAGTGCCTCCTGATCTATCGCCGTGCCACGGCCTACGTTGATGACGATGGCATTTTTCGGCAGAAGGGCAATGCGCTCCCGGCTGAGGATGCCTGTCGTCTCGGCGGTGGAGGGGAGCGCCATGACGAGGATCTCGGTCTGCGGCAGAACCTCATCCAGCTGATCGTTGGTATAGACCCGGTCAAAGGCGCTGTCGCAGGGCTTTTGGCTGCGGCGCACACCGCAGATGCTGGCGGCGCCCAAAGCTTTGGCGCGGCGGGCAAACTGCGTGCCGATGTCGCCGGTGCCCAGAACGGTAATGGAGCTTCCGTAGATGGAGCGCATGGAGGGAATTTTGTTCCAGCGGCGCTGGCGCATATCTTCCATACAGGTGGGCATCTGGCGCAGCAGCATCAGCGTGACCATCGTGATATGCTCGGCGATGGTGAGGCCGTAAGCCCCGGCGGAGTTGGTGAGCAGCACATCGGCATTGTGGAAAAGGGATTCATCGGTGATGGCCTCTACGCCGGCAAAGCAGCTGCAAAACCAGCGCAGGGAAGTGGCGGCGCGGATGAGCTCACGGGAGGGCTCGGCATAGATGACCTCATAGTCTGCGGCCTGTGCCGGAGAGAGCGGCGTTTCAATGTAGAAGTCCGGAGTGAAGCCGCAGCGCTGTGCGGTTTGTGTAATTTGAGTGCAGTGCTCCTTTTTCAAAAAGGGTGCGGAAACAGCCAGCTTTCTCATAAGATACCTCCCAGAATGTGTTCGGCGCAGCGCATTCCGTCGGCTGCGGCGGAGAGAATACCGCCGGCATAACCGGCTCCCTCGCCGCAGGGATAGACGCCGCGGATATTGGATTGATAGTCATTGTCCCGCGTCATGCGCACGGGGGAAGAGGAGCGGCTCTCCACAGCGGTGAGCACCGCATCCGGGGCTGCGTAGCCGGGGAGCTTTCGATCCAGCATCGGCAGAGCCTGCTCCAGAGTTTCGCAGATGAAAGCGGGCAGGCAGGTGTGGAGATCTGTCCACACGACGCCGGGGCGATAGCTGGGCAGCACCGTGCCGGGGCCGGCAGAGGGACGGCGTGCCAGAAAATCCTCCACCCGCTGGCAGGGGGCCAGATACCCGCCGCCGGGGGCATAGGCAGCCTCCTCCAACTGTCGCTGGAAGGTGATGCCGGACAGGGGATGCTCGTCGGGGAAATCGGCAGGGGTCACGTTGACCAGCAGTGCGCCGTTGATGTTTTCTTGATCCCGGGCGTATTCACTCATGCCGTTGGTCACCACACGTCCCTCCTCTGAGGCGGCAGCTACTACCTGTCCGCCGGGACAGACGCAGAAGGAAAAGGCGCTGCGTCCGTTGGGAAGGTGGCATGAGAGTTTATAGGTGGCAGCACCCAGGCAAGGGTGCCCTGCGAATTTCTTATACTGCACCGCGTCTACGGCGCTCTGTTTGTGCTCAATGCGCACGCCTACGGCAAAGGGTTTGGCCTCCATGTTTATGCCACAGTCCCACAGCATTTGGAAGGTATCCCGGGCGCTGTGGCCCAGAGCCAACACCAGTTGTTGACAGGGAATGTGGATAAGTCCTGCGTCATTGCGGACAGTCAGACCGGTGAGAACACCGTTTTCGTGGTGGATCTGCTCCAAACGGTGGGAAAAGCGAATGTCACAGCCCAATTCCTGTAAGCGGCGGCGGAGGTTTTTCAACACGATGTGGAGAGAATCGGTGCCCACATGGGGCTTGGCATCGGTCAGAATAGTTTCGGGCGCGCCGCACGATACCAGCTGCTCCAAGATCCAGCGGTGGCGGGGATCTTTCGTGCCGGTGTTCAGCTTGCCGTCGGAGAAAGCACCGGCGCCGCCCTCACCGAACTGTACGTTGGATTCGGTGTCCAAAAGCCCGGTCTGCCAGAATGTTTCCACATCCTCACTCCGCTCCTCGGCACATTTACCACGCTCCAGAAGAATGGGGCGCAGGCCTGCATGGGCCAGAAGCAGAGCGGCGAAAAGACCGGCAGGCCCTGCGCCCACCACCACAGGCGGCAGCTGCGGGGCAGGCTGGGCATCGGGCAGACGGTAGGGCTGAGGCGTATAGACCGTCACGCGGCGGTCACGGCACCGGCGCAGCACGGCAGCCTCCCGCTTGACACGGACAGCGACGGTGTAGACCAGTAAAAGCTGTTCCCGGGCGTCTACGGCGCGGCGCAGGATCTGCACCTCCTCAATCTCCTCCGGGGAGATTCGCAGCAGACGGGCAGCCTTGCCTTTGAGGGCGGATTCCGGCTGTTCCGGTGTTAAATGTAATTGATCGAGACGCAGCATCCCATCACCTCGTTTACAATAAGTTAAAAAAGCGAGGGGAAATCTTAAAGGTTCAATTAAGATTTCCCACTATCATAGTAAGTGAAAAACATCATACCATATTCCTACCCTACCCACAAGAACGCAGCAGGAGAAAAAACGGAAAAGCAATATTTTCTTCTGAACCCGCAACTTTTAGTATAGGTAAGTCCAACAGAGGAGGATTTTCAGATGGATAAGAACAATGAGTATAACTATCACTATGGCGGCGGCAACGAGCTGCCCAAGGACGACTATGTACCCCGGCAGAAAAGCACATCCCAAGAGGAGAGTGCGCAGCAGCAAAATGAAAATACGCAGCCGCAGTATACGGCGCCCCGGCAGGACATACCCCACGGCGATGTGCCGCCCCGGTATACCGACCACGGCTATGCGCCCGGCACACCGGAAAAACCCCGGAAAAAATCCTTTTTCCAGCGTAAGGCAGTGCAGATCACGGCATGGATACTCTGTGGTGTGCTCATCGGCGGCCTGAGCGGCTACGGCGGTGCCGTGCTGGCGGCAAACCGCCGCAGAGATGCTGCCATCCACCAGAGCGACCGCACGGCATCAGAGGTGGAGGTCAAGAAGGTAGACGGACAGACGCTGATGACGCCGGCGGAGGTGTACGCCTCTACGGTCAACAGCGTGGTTTCCATCAACAGTTCCGCCACCACCAACGTGTTCGGGCAGACCGTGGAATCTGCCTCTTCCGGCAGCGGTTTTGTGGTGACAGAGAACGGCTATATTGTCACCAATCACCATGTGGTGGACGGAGCTACTTCCGTGATGGTGACCTTCTATAATGGAGAAACGTACCCGGCAGCCATCATCGGCGGCGACAGCGACTACGATCTGGCGGTGCTAAAGGTGGAGGCCGAGGGCCTTACGCCGGTGACGCTGGGCAACAGTGCCGATGTGAACGTCGGTGATACGGTGCTGGCCATCGGCAATCCTCTGGGCGAGCTGACCTTCAGTCAGAGCCAGGGCAGTGTCTCCAGCGCCAACCGCGCCATCAACGTGGATGGCACGCCCTTTAATATGATCCAAGTGGACGCCTCCATCAACCCCGGCAACTCCGGCGGCCCCTTGATGAACCTCTACGGTGAGGTCATCGGTATCGTGTCGGCGAAATACTCCAGCTATGCTAATACGGTGGTGGAAGGTCTGGGCTTTGCCATTCCTATCAGCGATGTGCAGGCGGTGATCACGGATATCATGGAGAACGGACAGGTGACCGACAAGGCGTATCTGGCCATTACTGCCGGAACCATGAACGCACAGATGGCGGAGCAGTATCAGATCGACCTTGAAGAGGGCGTCTTTGTCTACGCCGTGGAGAAGGGCGGCGCCGGCGAGCGGGCCGGTCTGCATCTGGGCGATGTGATCACCAAGATGGGCGATCGAGACATCAAGAGCATGGAGGATCTCAGTGCCGCCAAGAAGGGACACAAGGCCGGTGAAACGGTGGAGATTACCTTCTATCGTGACGGCGAGTACCACACGGCGGAGCTGACCTTTGATGAGCAGCCGGAGACCACCGGTCAGCCGGAGACGAAGCCGCAGTCCCAGCAGCCGCCGCAGGGCAGCGAGATGATCCCCGGAATGGACATCTTTGATTTTTATCGGTACTTTTTCGGTAGAAACTAAAGACGAAACGGTGATAAAGAACTAAATATTTGCTTTAAAGCGATGTGGTGTAGGTTCGCCTACACCACATTTTTTTTCGAAATCGCCGAAATTGATGAGAAATTAATGCAAAAAAGTTTTGACATGAAAAAAGAAGAGTGTTAGAATGGGTTAACTTGCATAAGCAAAAGGAGGAGAGAGTGTTGAAAGAACGCGAACGATTGGGGTCCCGGCTGGGCTTTATTCTGCTCAGCGCCGGCTGTGCGATTGGCTGTGGTAATGTGTGGAAGTTTCCGTGGATGGCCGGACAGTATGGCGGCGGCGGATTTGTACTGGTGTATGTGATCTTCCTGATTTTGCTGGGCCTTCCCGTAATGGTGATGGAGTTTGCACTGGGCCGCGCGGCACAGGCAAGCCCGGTGCGGATGTATCAAAAGCTGGAAAAGCCGGGACAGAAGTGGCATATTCACGGCTATTTTGGACTTTTAGGAAATATTTGCCTCATGGCCTTCTATACCACGGTGGCCGGTTGGCTGTTATATTATTTTGTTAAGTTTGCGTCCGGAAGCAGTGGTAATCTGGGCTTTGTTCCTATGATCACCAATCCCGGTATTAATCTGGGCTATATGGCGGTCATCGTTGTGGTGGGCTTTATCGTGGTCAGCTTTCAGCTGCAGGGCGGCCTGGAGCGTGTGACCAAGGTGATGATGATCACCCTGTTGCTGCTGATGATTGCCCTTGCAATCCATAGCATGACACTGCCCGGCGCTGCCGAGGGCTTGAAGTTCTATCTGCTGCCAGATTTCTCCAAGATCACCCCCTCTGTGGTGGTGGCGGCGATGAATCAGGCGTTCTTCACCCTGAGCCTTGGCATCGGGTCTATGGCGATTTTCGGCAGCTATGTGGATAAGGAACACACGCTGCTGAGTGAGTCTGTCAACGTGGTGGTGCTGGATACCTTCGTGGCCGTGATGGCGGGACTCATCATTTTCCCCGCCTGCGCTACCTATAATGTGGAAGTTACTTCCGGCCCTCCGCTGCTGTTTGACGCCATGGCGTCCGTGTTCAACAACATGGCCGGCGGCCGCCTGTGGGGCAGCATCTTCTTCCTGTTCATGGTGTTTGCAGCCTTCACCACGGTGCTGGCTGTTTTTGAGACGATTCTGGCCTGCATCCGTGAGATGACCGGCTGGAGCCGTCGTAAGGGCTGTGTGGTCTGCGGCATCGTGATTCTGGCTCTGGGTACGACCACAGCACTGGGCTACAGTGTGTTCTCCGGCTTCCAGCCCTTTGCACCCGGTTCTGCATGGCTGGATCTCTGGGACTTCATCGTCAGCACCAACCTGCTGCCGCTGGGCTCCATGGTCGTTGCCGTGTTCTGCTGCAACAAGTTCGGCTGGGGCTGGGACAATCTGCTGCTGGAGGCCAATACCGGTAAGGGATTAAAGGTGAAAGCGTGGATGCGTCCCCTCTTTAACTACATTGTCCCGCTGGCCATTATCTTCATCTATGTGGTGGGGCTGATCAACTTCCAGTGGAAGTAAGCGCATACGAGCAGCATACATACAGATTCCAAAGGGCAGCCGATGCAGCGGCTGCCCTTTTCCTGCGTTGCGGGGAAAAAGTGGTTTACAAAAGAGAAAATGCTTTTTATAATAGTAGAAAAGCCCCCGCTTTTGTAGAAACGGGGAGAGAAGCGGGGGAGTAAAGCATGAAAATCTTAGTGATCGACGGACAGGGCGGCGGTGTAGGAAAGCAGCTGGTGGAGGGCATCAAAAAAGCCATCCCCGGTGCGGACATTACGGCGGTGGGAACCAATGCGCTGGCGGCGCAGGCGATGCTGAAGGCGGGCGCGCGACAGGCGGCTACCGGAGAAAATGCCGTGGTGGTGGCCTGCCGTACAGCGGAGATCATTGCAGGCCCTGTGGGAATTGTGGTGGCGGATGCCCTGATGGGCGAGATCACGCCGAAGATGGCGGCGGCAGTGGGCAGCAGTTTGGCCTGGCGTGTACTGGTGCCCATGGATCTGTGCCGCAACTACATTGCCGGCGTGCGCAAGATCCCGGTGGCAAAGCTGATTGAGGACAGCGTGCAGCGGATCCGGGAGATCGTGGAGGGAGACGCTTGCAATGGAGACCCCTCTGTGCTATAATAAATGGCACTTGCCAGAAAGATCTGGCGTAAGGCAGCTGAAGCTGCCGTTCCCATGGCGTCATATCGTTTGTCAAGAATAGTCATGAAGGCTACCATAACCGTTTTGCGGCTATGGCAGCCTTTTTTTGCGAAAAGGAGGGGGCGTATAGGATGGATATTGTGGCACGGGAAGTGACTTTTTCCTATGACTACGACCTGCCCCCGGCCCTGCAAGAGGTGACTTTTTCTGTGGAACGGGGAGAACTGGTGGCGGTCATCGGCACCAATGGCTCCGGGAAATCCACATTGGCAAAGGAATTGAACGCCCTTTTACCTCTGCAGGAGGGGGAGCTGACCGTGCTGGGCATGGATGTGGCGGATGAGCAGTGCCACCATCAGCTGCGGCGCAACTGCGGTATGGTTTTCCAAAATCCGGACAACCAGTTCGTCTCTTCTGTGGTGGAGGAGGATGTGGCCTTCGGACTTTATAACTACGATGTGCCGGAGCAGGAAGTTGAAAAAGCGGTTCGTGGGGCGCTGGCGGCGGTGGATATGACCGACTACGCGCGGCGCGCGCCCTACACGCTGTCCGGTGGGCAGAAGCAGCGGGTAGCGCTGGCGGGCATTATGGCGCTGGGCCCCCGCGTGGTGATCTTTGACGAAGCCACCTCTATGCTGGACCCGGAGGGGAAGGCGGAGGTGCTGACGCACTTGAAACGGCTGCGGCAAGCAGGCGTGACCGTGCTCATGATCACCCACTTCGCCGAGGAGGCGGCACAGGCGGATCGGGTACTGGTGATGAAGGCGGGGCGGCTTTTGGCACAGGGTACGCCCCGGGAAGTGCTGACAGACAGAGAACTTTTGACGGAGGCGGGACTGCTGCCGCCTTTTGCCGTGGAGATGTATGAGCAGCTGAAGGCGCAGGGCATCGAATTGCCCCACTGTCCCTTGACGGAGGAAGAGCTGGCGGAGGAACTATGCGGATTGATGTAAAAGATGTGTCTTACCGATATGATGACGGAAGCTACGCTCTAAATCATGTTTCCCTCTCAGTAGAAAAGGGAGAACTGGTGGGGCTGATGGGCCAGACGGGCAGCGGCAAGACTACTCTCATCCGCTTGATGGCGGGCTTGGAAAAAACCACCGAGGGACAGATCTGTATCGATGGGCAGGACATCTATGCCCGCGGCGCAGATCGGACGGCGCTGCGAAAGAAAATCAGCGTTGTCTTTCAGTACCCGGAGTACCAGCTCTTTTCCAGTACCGTTAAAGAGGATGTGGGCTACGCTTTAAAGCAATTCCGCATGGATCGCCGGGAGGAGCGTGTGCAAAAAGCGCTGGAGCGAATGGGATTTTCCTATGATGCCATCAAGGATCAATCGCCCTTTGCCCTGTCCGGCGGCGAAAAGCGCCGGGTAGCCATCGCCGGTGCGCTGGTGACGGAACCGGAATTTCTGATTTTCGATGAACCGCTGGCGGGACTTGATCCTGTGGGCCGGGCGGATTTTCTGGAATTGCTCCGGCAACTCAAGGCGCAGGGGGTCACGATTTTGATGATCTCTCACTGCGTGGACGCCGTGGCGTCCTGCGCCGATCGAATGGTGGTGCTGCAGCGCGGGGAGAAGGCTTTCGACGGATCGCCTGCGGCACTCTTTGCAGATCCCGCGCTGGCGGAAAAGCTGCACGTTGGGAATACGGCGGCGGGAAGAACGGCGGCGCTGCTGCGGAAAAAAGGCAAGCTGGGCAGCGAGGTCATCTATACGCCATCGCAGCTGGTGAAAGCTGTGGTGGCGGCGCTGCAAGGCGGTGAGAGTGGATGAGTACCCACCGCATGGGCTATGTGGAGCGAAATTCGCCCCTCCACAGAATGGATGGCCTGAGTAAGTTGTTATTTTTGCTTCTCTTCCTCATTTCTGTGATCGTTACCCAAAGCGTAGGGGGCTTTTTGCTGCTGATTGCGGCGTTGTTACTCTGCGCTCGGCTGGGAAAGGTGTCGTGGCAGACCGTATTGGGCGGCATTTGGCAGCTGCGCTTCTTTTTCCTGCTGATTTTTCTGATGAATTTTGCGTTTTTTGATGCCGAGCACGCCTTCTTCTCGTGGTGGATCTTTACCTTCTCACGGGAGGGCTTGCTGTTCGGTGCCAAGACGGTGGTGCGGGTGCTGCTGGCGATGGCTGTGGGAAATATCTTCACCGCTGTCACTACGCCGGTAGCCATTACCGGTGCCATGGAAACGCTGCTCTATCCCCTGCAGTGGATCGGCGTGCCGGTGCGGGATGTGGCCATGATCTTAGGCGTGGCCATCCAGTTTGTGCCGCTGTTCCTCCGGGAGACCGATACCATTAAAATGGCGCAGACGGCCCGGGGAGCACCCTTTTACAGCAGGAAGCTGTCGGAACGGGCGGGCTGCGTGCTGCCGCTGGTGC
This sequence comes from Oscillospiraceae bacterium, assembly GCA_020025345.1. Classification (GTDB taxonomy): domain Bacteria; phylum Bacillota; class Clostridia; order Oscillospirales; family Oscillospiraceae; genus Vescimonas. Next base: position 19,447 of record JAHHSH010000030.1, read on the forward strand.
TGCCGGTGTTTTTGTCTGCCTTCAAGCGGGCGGATGAACTGGCCTGCGCGATGGAGGCGCGGGGATATGTGCGGAAAAAGGGGCGGATGCCCCTGCACCGACGGCATTTTCGAAAGGCGGATTTCCTGTGCTTGGGCGGAGGAATAGCGCTTTGTATGTTAGCAATTTTTGTGTTTAGATAAAAAGGAGAAGAAAGTATGATGAAACTGTCCTATGTGAAAAAGGCCATCATCACCGCGGCGTGCGTGGCGCTGTGCGTGGTGCTGCCCATGGCGTTCCACGCCATTCCTAATGCCGGCGGTATCTACTGCCCCATGCATATCCCGGTTTTGCTGTGCGGTCTGATCTGCGGCGCACCCTTTGGTTTGCTGTGCGGACTTCTGGGGCCCTTGGCCTCTGCTCTCATTACCCAGATGCCCCCGATGGCCTATTTGCCGCCCATGCTGGTGGAGCTGGCGGTCTATGGTCTGGTGGCAGGCGTGATGATGCGCTTTGTCAAGACCAAGCACCTCTACGCTGACCTCTATAGCAGTCTCGTGGCAGCTATGGTGGCAGGCCGCATCGTGGCAGGTATTGCCAAGGCGCTGATTTTCGCCCCCGGCAAGATCACGCTGGCTGCGTGGGCCGGTGCCTACTTTGTGACGGCGCTGCCCGGTATTATTATCCAGCTGGCGCTGATCCCCAGCATCGTAGTGGCGCTGGAAAAGGCCAAGCTGATCCCGGCCAGATACCCGAAAAAAAGGGGATAACGAAAACAAAAAGAGCCCTGCTGCCATTGGCAGCAGGACTCTTTTTTATAGCTGAGTTTTCATCGTATACGTCCGAATTGTTTGTAGGCTATGTAGCAGATAAAGCCGGACACAAGCGTCCGCAGCAAAAAGAAGGGATTATGAGCGACCAGAAGAAAAAGGGCAGCATGGAAAAGGCAGAAGATCCCTGAAAGCAGCGCAAGCGCGGAGAAAAGCAGTGTCAAAAGAAGCTGTTTTCGCCGTATGCGCTGCAGCGGTGCGGCGTCAGCGCCACCCTCGGCAGCGCGGCGTGCGTAATCTGCTGCACGCTTCAGGTCCTTTTGACAGCCCATCCCTCTTTCAAGATAGACACTCACCGTTTTGCAGGCAGTGGGATGCCCCATATCTGCCGCCTTTTTGAACCACTGGAAGGCTTTTTTCAAATCCTTTTCACAGCCACGGCCTGTCTCGTAGAGATAGCCCAAGTTGTTGCAGGCGATGGGGTTGTCCAGCGAGGCAGCCTTGCGGCAGAGGACAAAACCGGCGTGGACATCTGCCTCGCAGCCCAGACCACGGTCAAGGCAGAGGGAGGCGCGCACCATGGCATCGCTATTGCCCAGCTTTGATGCTCTGCAGAAGAGCTTCAGTGCCTTGGGATAATCCTGCTCCACTTCCTCACCGATGTAGTAGAGGCTGCCCAGTGCGAAAAGGGCGTCATCATCGTTCTGTTCGGCGGAGCGTTCATAGAGTTTGATAGCAAGGGGAATGTTCTTCTCCACGCCCAAACCGGTCTGGTAGTGCCGTCCCAAGGCGTATTGCGCGGCAGCGTACTCCTGCTGGGAGGCCAGACTGTAGAGCCGTATGGCGCGGGGGAGATCTTTTTTCGTGCCTGTACCGTATTCGAAGCAGACGGCCAGTTGGAACTGGGCACGGGGATAGTTCTGCTCGGCGGCCTTTTCAAACCAGAAATAGGCCAGCTCATCGTCCTGCTCGATCCCACGGCCGGTACGATACATCCA
>JAHHSH010000031.1 GCA_020025345.1 Oscillospiraceae bacterium
GCGTCCACCGGCGGCAGAGATTGGAGACCCAATGCAATGGTGTGGCTAAGGCCCAGTTCCGGGTGGTGGTTCTCCACCACGGGAAAACCGTACTTTGCGGCCGTGTCGGCCACGGCGGGATACTGGGTGACCACCCGGACGCAGTGGAGCTCATGACGGGGGACGGCCTGCAGCGCCCGGACGATAAGGGGCTGTCCGGCTATCTCAGATAGCAGCTTGTTGCTGCCAAAGCGCCGCGCATTGCCGGCGGCCATGACGATACATCCAATTTTCAGTGGCTCCATGCCCGGACACCTCTTTCTCCGTAAGATATGACATAGTATACTATCAATTTGTTAGCATAGTCAACAAATTATTAGGCAACGACAGAATATATACTTCACATGTGATAGGGGATATGATATAATTACACAAATCAAACGGGATTCGGATACCAATTTTTGTGGATTTATCTCTATGAAAGTGAGGCGGTATATATGGCTGAGGTCGGAAAACGCCGTGTTCGTGTGGATGCCTTTGATAAGGCCACAGGGCGGGCGAAGTACTATGAGGATCTGGTACCTCAGGATGCGCTGTATATGCGGATCAAGCATGCGGAGATCGCGCACGGTATGGTAAAGGCCATTGATACAGCACAGGCGGAGGCTGTCGAGGGCGTGGTAAAAGTGATTACCTGCTTTGATGTGCCTGATATCCCCTTTCCCACGGCAGGACATCCGTGGTCTATGGACCCCGGCCATCAGGATGTCGCTGACCGACTGCTTCTGAATCGTCATGTTCGCTACTACGGCGACGAGGTGGCAGTGGTCATTGCAGATAACGAGGTGGCGGCACAGCAGGGTGTGCGGGCCCTGCAAGTGGAATATGAGGAATGGCCCTTTGTGCTGGACGCGCAGGAGGCCATGGCAGAGGGAGCGCCCCAGATCCATGAGGAGTTTCCCAACAATATCCTCAAGCATACCTCCCTGCGGCAGGGTGACTATGAAAGTGCCATCAAGGAGCCGGGACTCATCAAGGTGGAGGGCTGGTACGATACGCCCTCCGTGCAGCACTGCCATATTGAAAACCATGGATGTTTCGCCTACGAGGAGGGCGGACGGATCACGGTGGTCAGTTCTACCCAGATCCCCCATATTGTCCGCCGTGTGGTGGGGCAGGCGTTGGGACGCCCCTGGGGCGATATTCGTCTGGTGAAGCCCTATATCGGCGGCGGCTTCGGCAACAAGCAGGATGCTCTCTATGAGCCGCTGTGCGCCTACTGCTCCACGCAGGTGGGCGGACGCTGTGTGCGTATGGATTGCTCCCGTGAGGAGACATTCATTTCCAACCGTGTGCGCCACGCCATCCGCACGCATATCATTTCATGGCTTCGACCGGACGGAACTTTTGCCGCCCGGAAGATCGAATGTTTCTCCAATCAGGGAGCGTACGCCTCCCATGGTCACGGTGTGGCGGCCAAGGGCATGGGTGCCTTCCCGCAGCAGTATCCCTGCGCCAACGTGGAGGGCGATGCCTACACGGTGTATACCAATCGACCCACGGCCGGTGCGATGCGCGGGTATGGGATCCCGCAGGCCATGTTTGCAAGTGAGGCGCACATTGAGGACTGCGCCAAAGCCTTGGGCATGGACTCGCTGGCTTTCCGGCGGCAGAATGTGATGCCGCAGGGCTATGAGGACAGCTTCTCCCACAATGTGAACTATGAGGATTCTTATCGCCAGTGCCTTGAAAAGGGTGCGGCTTATATGGATTATGAGCGGAAGATGGCGGAGTATGCCAAGGAGACCGGCCCCATCCGCCACGGCATCGGTATAGCGACGTTCTGGTATAATACGGCGGTCTATCCCATCTCGCTAGAGACTTCCTCCAACCGGATGCTGCTCAACTTGGACGGAACGGTCACCATGCAGTGCGGCGAAACAGAGATCGGACAGGGCGCCGACACCGCCTATGCCCAGATGACAGCCGATGTGCTGGGGCTTGCCAGCTATCGGGATGTCCATGTGGTCTCTACGCAGGATACGGATACCACGCCGCTGGGGCTGGGTGCCTACGCCAGCCGCCAGACCTATACCGCCGGTTTCTCCATTCGCCAGACCGGCCTTATGCTGAAGGAGAAGATTCTCAAGCACGCCAGTGACTTGACACGGCAGGATGTCCACAATCTGGACATCGTGGATGGGCGCATTGTTCGCACCACCGATGGGAAGGACTTGATGGGCCTTTGTGAGCTGGCGATGACGGTGCAGTATGATACGGTACATAGTGAGCATATCACAGCCGAGTCCACCTTTACTATTCGTAACAACGCCTACTCCTTCGGCTGCACCTTTGCCGAGGTGGAGGTAGATATTCCCATGTGCAAGGCGACAGTGAAAAAGATTATCAACGTCCACGACTGTGGGCGGCTCATCAATCCGGCACTGGCGGAGGCACAGGTACACGGCGGTATGTCCATGGCCATCGGCTATGGCCTTGGCGAACAGCTGTTGTTTGATGAAAAGACGGGGCGGCCGCTGAATAATAATCTTCTGGATTACAAACTTTCTACCATCATGGATCACCCCCATCTGGAGGCCCAGTTTGTAGAAAATGCAGAGCCGACCAGTGCCTTTGGAACCAAGGCGCTGGGTGAGCCGCCGGCGTGCTCCGGCGCACCGGCCATCCGGAACGCCATCTTTGCGGCCACCGGTGTGGCGGTCGATCAGATCCCGGTCAATCCCCATGTCCTGTTCCGCCGGTTCACGGAAGAGGGCTTGATCCAAGAGTAAAGGAGGGAACCGTCTATGTATGATTTATCCGCGTTTTATCAGGCGGACAGCTTGGAAGAGGCTGTTCGGCTCCGGGCAGAGCATCCCGAGGCCATTGTCATTGCCGGAGGCACCGACGTACTGGTGCAGATGCGTGAGGGAAAGCTGGCGGGCAAGTCCCTCCTCAGCATCCGGGGCATTGCAGGTATGGAGGGCGTTTCGCTGGATGAGGAGGAAAATCTCCGCATCGGCAGCTTGACTACCTTCAGCCACATCACCGCCGACCCGCTGATTCAGAAGTACGTCAACGTGCTGGGCGAGGCAGTGGATCAGGTGGGCGGCCCCCAGATCCGCAACGCTGGAACCATCGGCGGCAACACCTGCAACGGTGTCACCTCGGCCGACTCCTCCTCCACGCTCCACGCGTGGGACGCGCTGGTAGAGATCACCGGCAAGAACGGCGTGCGCCGTGTACCCATTGAGAAATTCTATCTCCGGGCGGGGCAGGTAGACCTTCGTGCGGAGGAAGGCGAGCTACAGACAGCGCTGCTGATCCCGAAGGCATCCTATGAGAACACCTTCGGCCACTATATTAAATACGCCATGCGCAACGCCATGGACATTGCCACCTTGGGCACTTCGGTGAATGTGCGGCTCTCGGCGGATAAAAGGACCTTTGACCGGGTGCGCATCGCCTTTGGCGTGGCGGGCCCCGTGCCGCTGCGCGCTACAAGTGCAGAAGCTTCCATCTGCGGCCGCCCGGTGACGCTGGAGACTGTGGAGGCCTTTGGCAGGGCAGTTTTGGAGGACATCCATCCCCGTGATTCCTGGCGCGCCACGAAGGCGTTCCGCCAGCATATTGCGGTGGAGAGCGCCAAGCGGTGCTTGATCGAGTCGGTGAAACTGGCGGGAGGTGAGCTCTGATGGCAAAGAAGCAGTATCAGCTGGTACACTGCTGGATCAACGGCAAAGAGGTGGAGGAGATGGTGGATGTGCGGGCGTCCCTTACGGACTTCCTGCGCCATGATTTCCGCTTGACCAGTGTGAAGAAGGGCTGCGAGGTGGGCGAGTGCGGTGCCTGTACCGTGCTCATTGACGGCGAGTGCTTCAACTCCTGCCTGTATCTTGCCGTATGGGCCGAGGGGAAACACATCACCACCTTGGAGGGCTTGATGGGTCCCAATGGTGAGATCAGTGATATTCAGCAGGCTTTTATTGACGAGGCGGCGATCCAGTGCGGCTTCTGCACCCCCGGCTTTATTATGACGGCGGCGGAGATTCTGGAGCGACATCAGTATTACACGGATGAGGAGCTGCGTAAGCTCCTGTCCGGGCATCTGTGCCGCTGTACCGGCTATGAGAATATTTTCCGCGCTGTGAAAAAGACCATGCTGCGGCGTTTGGGAATGTTGGACGATCCCTATTTGAATACCTGAGGGGGAGAGGGGAACGGCATTTCCGCGGCCACGCAGTACCCGAAAGTCAGAGAAAATTTGAAATGGGAAAGGCGGTGGAATGTTCCATCGCCTTTTTTCCGAAAGGAGAAAATGATGCGAGTTTTAATTCGCGGTGCCGGCGATATTGCTACCGGTATAGCGCTGCGCCTGTACCGTGCAGGTATACAGGTGGTGATGACGGATCTGCCGCAGCCCACGGCCATTCGCCGCACGGTCTGCTTTTCACAAGCCATCCTCCATGGGGTATACCGGGTCGAGGATGTGATGGCTTGGTGTGCCGGTACGGCGGAGGAGGTTGACGCTATCCTTGACAGCAGCGCTGTGGCGGTTCTCTGTGACCCGGAGTGTGAGTGCAAGACATGGCTGCAGCCGGATGTGCTGGTGGATGCGGTACTGGCGAAGCGAAATTTAGGTACGGCTATCACGGACGCGCCGGTGGTGATCGGTGTGGGCCCGGGCTTTACGGCGGGGGAGGACTGCCACGCTGTGGTGGAAACCATGCGGGGCCACACCTTGGGCCGGGTCTATGAACAGGGCAGTGCCCTGCCCAACACGGCAGTTCCCGGACTCATCGGCGGCTATGCCGGGGAGAGGGTGCTTCGCGCTCCGGCGGACGGCGTTTTCCATCAGATGTTGGAGATCGGTGCGATGGTGAAGGCGGGAGATGTGGCGGGTACCGTGGAGGGACAGCCTATGCGCTGCACCATCGACGGCGTACTGCGCGGCATTTTGCCGGATGGTATCACTGTTTTCAAGGGAATGAAGTCCGGCGATGTGGATCCTCGGGGCGATGCGTCCGCCTGCTATACGGCATCGGATAAGGCGCTGGCTGTGGGCGGCGGCGTTTTGGAGGCGTTGTTACACTTGACTAAAGTGCTGTTTTGAGAGTAGAATAAGCATGTATGCTGATTTGAACGAAAAAATTGTTGCTTAAAAAGAAAAGACTACCATTCGTTCCAAATGTATGGTATAATCCGCACAGTGAGAAACCATAGGAGCGATCGCTAAAAAAACGCTTGCTAATAGGAGGAATCTTTCAATGGAAACTTACGGATTGGAAAAGTTGGGCATCATTAATGCCACCGCTGTCTATCGTAACTTGACACCGGCACAGCTGACCGAGCATGCTCTGCGCCGCGGGGAAGGCACTCTGTCCAACACAGGTGCACTGGTGGTTAAGACGGGCAAATACACCGGCCGCAGTGCCAATGATAAATTCATCGTCGATACCCCTGCGGTTCACGACGATATTGCTTGGGGCAAGGTAAACCGCCCCATTGAAAAGGAGCGCTTTGAAGCCATTAAGGCCAAGGTCATTGCTTATCTGCAGGGCAAGGAGATCTATGTGTTTGACGGCTTTGCAGGTGCTGACCCCAAGTATACCAAGAGCTTCCGCATCGTCAACGAGCTGGCCAGCCAGAATCTCTTTATCCATCAGCTGCTGCGCCGTCCCACAGAGGAGCAGCTGGAGAATTTTGATGCAGAATACACCATTCTGGTGGCTCCCGGATTCAAGTGCATCCCCGAGATCGACGGTACTCGCAGTGAGGCCGCCATTCTTGTAGACTACGAGGAGAAAATGGTTGTGATCTGCGGCACGCAGTATGCCGGCGAGATCAAGAAGTCCGTGTTCTCCGTGATGAACTATGTGCTGCCCAAGATGGGCGTGTTCCCCATGCACTGCTCTGCCAACATCGGCAAGGACGGTGATACCGCCGTATTCTTCGGCCTGTCCGGTACCGGTAAGACCACGCTGTCTGCCGACCCCAACCGCAAGCTGATCGGCGACGATGAGCACGGCTGGGCCGATGACTCCGTGTTCAACTTCGAGGGCGGCTGCTATGCCAAGTGCATCAACCTGTCCGCTGAGAAGGAGCCCGACATCTACAACGCCATCCGCTTCGGCTCTCTGGTGGAGAACGTGGTGATGGATCCCGAGACCCGCGAGTTCGACTTTGACGATGCGTCTCTGGCTGAAAACTCCCGCGTGGGCTACCCTGTGGAGTATATCGACAACGCAGAGTTGTCCGGTATGTCCTCCAGCGTGCCCAAGACCGTCATCTTCCTGACGGCAGATGCTTACGGCGTGCTGCCTCCCATCTCCAAGTTGGACAAGAACCAGGCGATGTATTACTTCGTTTCCGGTTTCACTTCCAAGCTGGCCGGTACGGAGATCGGCATCACCTCTCCCGTACCCACTTTCTCTACCTGCTTCGGTGAGCCTTTCCTGCCGCTGGATCCCTCCGTCTATGCCAATATGCTGGCAGAGAAGGTAGAGAAGTCCAGTGCCAGTGTCTATCTGGTAAATACCGGCTGGAACGGTACCGGCAAGCGCACGAAGCTGGCTTATACCCGTGCGATGGTCACCGCTGCGCTCAACGGCGATTTGGAAAAGGGCGAGTTTGTCACCGATCCCTTCTTCGGTGTGGCTGTGCCTACCGCTTGCGAGGGTGTGCCCTCCGAGCTGCTGATCCCTGCCAACACTTGGGAGGATAAGGCGGCGTATGAGGCCAAGGCCAAGGAGCTGGCAAAGAGCTTCGTGGAGAACTTCAAGAAGTACACCCACATGAGCGAAGAGGTTGTCAACGCAGGCCCCAAGGCGTAAGTAAAAATTATAAAGCGCCGGGAGGAGACTTCCGGCGCTTTTTTTCAAAAGAAAGGAGCAGCAGATGATCGAATTACGACTGCTGGTAGACGAGGTGGATTATGAAGATCTGATCCGTTTTCTGGCACCGCTGCTGGCGGATAAGATGAAGGAAAAGGGTGGGCTTGCCGCATTGCTGGGCGGACGAAAAGAGGCGTTGACGGCGATGGCTCTGCAGAAGATCAAGTCCATGGGACAGGCAGAGAAGGATGAATTGCTGCTGCGCCTTATTGCGGAGAAGAGCGATATGCTGGTGGACAAATTGAATCGGACTGCCGCCAAAGAGTCCGTGGGCATCCATGTGTCATCGCTTACGGCACGGAAGCTGGATGCATAGCAGCCATTTGGGGCGCTAATGATTTGCTGCCTGTGTATTTTCTCTTGAACATAACAGTACCCCCTGTTGTAGTTTTTTATCCTACAACAGGGGGCTTTTCGTTATTGCCTGGTTTTAATGGACCGGCTCAAGGCCGGGGGATATGTATTTTTTGCAGATTTCACTTTTTCAGGCGATCCCACAGGATCACTTCACCGGCGGCTAATGTCTTTTTCAAGTCAATGACCCGCTGGTTGCGGCTGCCGCGGAACTGGAGGGAGATGTCCTTCAGCTCCTCCATAAATCGACCATCCACCAGAATGTCGATGCAGGAGAGAAGCTGATCGGTGTAGGGACCACGGGGATAGGAACCGTCCCGGAGCAGCTCATCGTCCAGACGGAAGCCGGTAAAGACCCAGATATTTTTCTTGGGATAGCGCTGGCGCACCGCTTGCAGCAGCTGCAGCAGCTCCGGCTGGTTCTTTGGCTCGAAAGGCTCACCGCCCAGTACCGTCAAGCCGTCCACATAGGATTTATCCAGTTCGGCAAAAATCTCTGCGGCTGTTTCAGCGGTAAAAGGTTGGCCGTAGCTGAAATCCCACGTCTGCGGCTGAAAGCAGCCGGGACAGTGGTTGGTGCAGCCGGAGACAAATAGGGTCACCCGGACGCCGATGCCGTTGGCAATATCACATTTTTTCAGTTCACCGTAGTACATGGTGCACTTCCTTTCCTAAAAACAGCCTGTCGCTGTTTCACCCCAAAGGCGAGAGCCCTTGGGGTGAATGTTTTTTACAGATGCAGCACGCGATCCTTGATTTCCTGGGTACGGCCCTGGTTCCAGAACTGGGTACCGATATAGCCGCAGGTGCGGCGTGCCACGTTCATCTTATCCTGATCCGTGTTGCCGCACTGGGGGCACTTCCAGATCAGCTTGCCGTCCTCTTCCACGATCTGGATCTCACCGTCCCAGCCGCAGACCTGGCAGTAATCGCTCTTGGTATTCAGCTCGGCGTAGATGATGTGATCATAGATGAACTTCATCACATTGAGCACAGCGTCCAGATTGTTCTGCATATCCGGCACCTCAATGTAGCTGATGGCGCCGCCGGGGGACAGGTGCTGGAACTGTGCCTCGAACTCCAGCTTCTGGAAGGCATCGATGGGCTCGGCCACGTTGACGTGGTAGGAGTTGGTGATATAACCCTTGTCCGTAATTCCCTTGATGATGCCGAAGCGCTTTTGCAGGCACTTGGCGAACTTATAGGTGGTAGACTCCAGCGGTGTGCCATAGAGGCTGAAATCAATATTGTGCATATCCTTCCACTTCTGGCAGGCGTCGTTCATGTGGTTCATGACGCTCAGAGCGAAGGGAGTGGCAGAAGGATCGGTATGAGATTTACCGGTCATGTACTTCACACACTCGTAGAGACCGGCATAGCCCAGAGAGATAGTGGAGTAGCCGCCGTAGAGCAGCTTGTCGATGGGCTCACCCTTCTTGAGGCGGGCGCAGGCACCGTGCTGCCACAGAATGGGAGCGGCGTCGGACAGCGTGCCCTTCAGACGCTCATGACGGCACATGAGGGCGCGATGGCACAGCTCCAGACGTTCGTCGAAGATCTGCCAGAACTTCTCAATGTCGCCGCCGGAGCTGAGAGCCACATCCGGCAGGTTGATGGTGACAACGCCCTGGTTGAAGCGGCCATAATACTTGGGCTTGCCGTTTTCGTCCACATAGGGGGTCAGGAAGCTGCGGCAGCCCATGCAGGTATAGCAGTGGCCTTCGCCGTTTTTGTCGATCTTCAGCTCCAGCATCTTCTTCTCGCTGATATAGTCAGGCACCATGCGCTTGGCCGTACATTTGGCGGCCAGCTCCGTCAGATACCAGTACTTGGAATCCTCGTGGATGTTGTCTTCCTCCAGAACATAGATCAGCTTGGGGAAGGCGGGGGTGACCCATACGCCCTGCTCGTTCTTCACGCCCTGATAACGCTGCAGCAGCGTCTCTTCAATGATGAGGGCCAGATCGTCGCGCTCCTGCTCGTTCTTGGCCTCGCCCAGATACATAAAGACGGTGACGAAGGGGGCCTGACCGTTGGTGGTCAGCAGGGTGACCACCTGATACTGAATGGTCTGTACGCCGCGGCGGATCTCTTCGCGCAGCCGCTTTTCAGCCACGGTATTGATCTGCTCCTCGCTGACAGCGACACCCACAGCGTCAAACTCTGCACGGACAGAGACACGGATCTTCTCACGGCTGATCTGGACGAAAGGAGCCAGATGGGTCAGAGAGATGGACTGTCCACCGTACTGGTTGGAGGCCACCTGTGCCACGATCTGGGTGGCAATGTTGCAGGCGGTGGCGAAGCTGTGGGGCTTCTCAATCATGGTGCCAGTGATGACAGTGCCGTTTTGCAGCATATCCTCCAGATTCACCAGATCGCAGTTGTGCATATGCTGGGCATAGTAGTCGCTGTCGTGGAAGTGGATGAGGCCCTCGTTGTGGGCCTCCACGATGTCCTTAGGCAGCAGGATGCGGTTGGTGATGTCGCGGCTTACCTCACCGGCCATATAGTCACGCTGGGTGGAGTTGACCACCGGGTTTTTATTGGAGTTCTCCTGCTTGGCCTCTTCGTTATTGCACTCGATGAGGGAGAGAATCTTATCGTCGGTGGTGTTGGACTTACGAACCAGAGAGCGGGTATAGCGGTAGGTGATATAATGCTTGGCCACCTCGTAGGCGCCGTGCGCCATGATCTGCGTTTCCACCATATCCTGAATCTCTTCCACGGTGGAAGCACGGCCTGTCTTCTGGCACTGCAGCTCTACGGACTGAGCAATCCGCTGAATCTGCATGGGTGTCATACGGTCAGCCTCCGGCACAGCGCTGTTGGCCTTGGTGACGGCAACGATGATTTTTGTGATGTCAAAAATGACTTCTGAGCCATTTCGCTTAATGATTTTCATACATTTCTCCTTTTCCACGCAAAATTATAGGTGAACACCAGATAATGTATATTGGTGTATGATAAAATCCTATATACTGTAGATGCTCCGGCTTTGAGGATTCGGAACAGTTATAATACTACACGATATTTGATAGGCTTGCAAGGGGGAGAAGGGAAAATGCAACGGAAAATGACACCGAAATATACGCCTATATTTTGTAGAAAATAGCCAAAATGGACACAAGATATAGGGAGCGGCCCAAGAAAAGGGACACAAGATAGGGGATGCAAGAGGAAAATGAGCACTATGGATAGGAAAAAGGTGTTTTCCCTTGCCAAGTAGCAGCCGTGCAGGTATGATAGAGAAAAAGAAGCAGGAGGGTGGCTGTATGAAAATCACAAAGCCCCTATGGGATGGGGAATTTCGGTGCCTGGCCGGAGATTGTCCCGACACATGCTGCGCCGGGTGGGAGATCCCGGTGGACGAGCAGAGTGCACAACGGCTTTCTACTATGGAGGGAGCGCTGGGGAAGCGGCTGCGCGAGGCGCTGATCACGGTGGATGGAGAGGTACAGTTTGCCCGCAGGGACGGACGCTGCGTTTTATTAAATAAGAATAACCTCTGTGATCTCTATGCTGCGTGCGGAGAGAAAGCGCTATGTCGCACCTGTCATCTTCACCCGCGCTTTGTGGCGCAGTATGGCGGGCGGCGGGAGATCATGCCGGGGCTGTCCTGCCCTGCGTGGGTGGAGACTTATCTCATGCGGGACGAGCCGGTGACTTTCATCACGGAGGAGACAGACGAAGAGATCACCGATTATACCGACATCGACGGAGCGCTGTTTTTCCGGCTGATGAAAGGAAGAGGAAAGGCGATGGAACTGGTACAGGATCGGAGTATTCCCATCGAGGAACGGCTGCGGCAGCTTCTGGAGATGGCGCAGGAGCTGGACGGAGAAGAGGAGGGCGCTTGCACCCAGAACGATGTGCTGGCGGCCTACATAGAGAAGTTGGGGTCATTGGAGATTTTAACTCCGGCGTGGGAAGAACTGGTGAAAACGCACGGCGGCAAAGGCGCTGCGCAGGCAGACAGGTCCCAGCCTTGGGAGGGGTTTCGTGCTGCTGTGGCGGAGAAGCTGCTGGTATATGATCTCTTCCGTTTTATGCTGCAGGGCGTCTACACAGGCCGCGTGCTGCCGTGGGTGAAGATGGCGGTTTTCCATGTTTTGACGGTGCTGAAATTAGGAAATAACTGTGAAACAAGAGAAAAACTCTGTGAAGTAGCAAGGCTTTACAGCAAAGAAATAGAGCACTGCGTAGAGAATCAAGAGGCACTCTACCGCAGCTTTTGCCGACGCAGTGGACGCTACAGCGTGGCGGGGCTGCTGCGTGGGATGGAGGAGCTGGGATGAGGCTTTGCGATGCGTTGGAAATCTGCCCCGGTGTGACGGCTGTCATGGGAAGCGGCGGAAAAACCGGACTGATCCTGCATTTGGCGGAGGAATTGCGGCAGCGTGGAACGGTGCTGATCTGTACCACGACGAAGATGTGGCTGCCGCAGAATGGCGTGGTCTGTCATACAGTACAGGAGACGGCAGAGACGCTCCAAAAAGAGGGAATGGCCTATCTGGGCGAAGCAGACAGCCACAGGGGAAAGCTGCTGCCCCCGACCTTTGACGGCTGGGAGACGCTGGCGGATTTTGTACTGGCGGAGTCGGACGGCGCTGCGGGACGGCCTTTGAAGGCTCATGCGCCGTGGGAACCGGTACTGCCGGAGAGCAGGCAGCAGACGATCTGCGTGGTAGGGGCTGCCGGGATGGAGCAGCCGATGGGGGAGGTGGCTCATCGTCCGGAGATTTTTGCCGCGCTCTGCGGTGCCGAGATAGAGGATATTGCTACGCCGGAGCGAATTGCGGTGGCCTTGCAGAAAGAAAATTTCCCAAGCCGCGTTTTCATCAACCAGACGGATGCGGCGCGGGAAGCAGATGTTCAGCGGCTTGCGCAGTTGCTGCCTTGGCCTGTGGTGGCGGGATCACTACAAGAGAAGACGTGGCAGGTCTGCCACAAATGAATAAAAAAAGCTCGGAGTTTCTCCGAGCTTTTTTGCTACTGCTTTGTTCTGAATAAAAGAAATCCGGCTTTGCGTGGTGCGAACTGGCCGATTATTTTCCCAGCGCCTCGTCCAAGAGGTCAGCCAGCTTGGCGTAGTCTGCAAGGCTCAGCCGCTCACCACGGATGGTGGCGGGAAGACCGCAGGCTTCAATGGCCTGTGCCAAGACGTCCTTGGGCAGCTGGTAGCCGCTTTGCAGGGAGTTGACCAGCGTTTTCCGCCGCTGGGCGAAACCGGCACGAACAGCCCGCCAGAGAGAGGCAGTGGACTTGACCTGTACCGGCGGTTCCTTACGCACCGGGCAGTGGATCACTGCGGAAGTTACCTTGGGCGCGGGCAAGAAACAGGTGTTGGGCACGGTGAAGAGGAGCTCCGGCTCCGTATAGTACTGCATCAGCAGGGAGAAAGCGCCATAGTCGGCGGTGCCGGGAGCGGCGCAGATCCGCTGTGCGACTTCCTTCTGGATGAGGACGGTAAGAGAGTCAAAGAGTTCGCTCTCCACGCACCGGGTCAGCAGAGGGGTGGTGATGTTGTAGGGAAGATTGGCGCAGAGAATCGGCCGCAGGCCGCCAAAATGCTCCGCAATCAGAGCAGGCAGGTCGCACTTCATAATGTCGCCCTCTACCAGCGTAAAATTGTCAAAGCCAGCCATTGTCTCCGCCAACACAGGATAGAGACGGCGATCCAGTTCCACGGATACGACTTTCCCGGCGCGCTGCGCCAGCTGACGGGTGAGAGGGCCGATGCCGGGGCCGATTTCCAGCACGCCGGTGCTCTCGTCAGCGCCACAGGCTTCGGCAATCCGCAGCGGCACAGAGTCATCAATGAGGAAGTTCTGTCCCAGCGACTTGGCGAAGCGGAAGCCGTGGCGGGAGAGCAGGTCTTGAATATCGTTTCGGTTGCAAAGATCCATGATGGACCTCCTTTGATACAGTTAATAATTTAGTATAGCATGGGAAGCAGGCGGCGTAAAGGGATTTGTAGGTTACACCATCCAGTGGGGCAGGGCGAGAGAGCTTCCCGGCGGGAGCGGCACCTGCACATCGGTGCGCCCGGGGCCGTAGAGTGCACGGTGCCAGGCCATCACATCCTCCATAGCTGTGGGCCGGGGCAGATAAGTCAGAGCCTGCCAGGCCATGCCGCAGGTGGCCATGGGGTAGGCCGGTGTGAAGCCGTTGCGCTGATAGAAAGCAATGCGGTGAAGACGGATGCGGTTGTTTTCTTCGCTGTCGCCTGCCACTGGCAGTTCGGACTCCGTGACCAGAGGGCGATTCTGTGCCTGCAGCAGGCGCAGAATCTCACTGCCCAGACCGCCGTTGCGCAGGTGTTTCGTGATACCCAGATAGTCCAGTAATACCAGCGGCACCTCCGGGGCCAGCCACAGACAGGCGTAACCCAAGAGGGTATTTTCTGCATCGAATAGCCCCCAGAGTTCATAGCGCCCCTCTTCCCGCAGACGGAAAATCTCCGCCAGAGGCTTGCGCTCCTGGGGGATGAAGGCCTCGGTCAGCTCGGTTTCGTACCAAGGGGCGATCTCATCGCAAGTCATAAGTCGAAAAATCATAGTGTTTCCTCCAAAAGATGAAGCATATCTCCGGGGATGGGAGCGGTGATGTCCACCGCCTCGGCGGTGAGGGGATGGTCAAAGTGCAGGATATAGGAGTGGAGCGCAGGCCGGGTAATCAACGAATGGTCTTCCACACCATAGAGCCAGTCGCCGGTGAGGGGATGGCCGATGGCGGCCATGTGGACCCGGAGCTGATGGGTGCGGCCGGTGTGCGGGAGGAGGCGCAGCAGAGCGCGGTCACGGGCAGTTCCAAGCACCTCGTATTCCGTGCAGGCCTCTGCGCCGTCGTCGCGGACACAGCGGCGGAGCAGGGAAGTTTCGTCCCGGCCGATGGGCAGCGAGATTGTCCCGGCGGCGGGGGAGGGGATCCCTTCGCACACGGCCCGGTACTCCCGATAGAGGCTGTCCGTGTGAAGCATATCCATGCACCGATCGTGCATATAGCCGGATTTGGCGATGAGCATTACGCCGGTGGTTCCCCGATCCAGTCGATTGACGGCGTGAAAGCAGGGACTTTGGAGGTAATAGGCCACGGCTCCGGCGATGGTGACGGTTTCCTCCGTCAACTCCGCACCGTGTACCACGATGCCGGCGGGTTTGTTGATCGCCAGCAGGTATTCATCCTCCCAAAGCACCTTCAGCGGGAAGTCTACCGGGGGGATCGGGTGCATAGGGGCGTGGTCGGATACATCCACTTCCAATAAATCGCCGCTGTGGACGGTATAGGACACAGTGACGGCCTGACCGTTGAGGAGAATAGACCCCACACGACGTTTCAATTGCTTGCGGAGGGTGGTGGAAATATGGAAACAGGTGGTGAGAAGATCACGGACGGTGGCACCGTCCTCCGTCTGCGTGACACGGTGGTGCAGCAAGGTCATATTTTTCCCTCCTTTTTTTAAAAATTATAGCATAGAGAGCGGGAATATGCTATACTCAAACGTATATGAAAGAGAAGGAGTGCAGCTTATGGCATCGAAAGTTTATTACGGCGATCTGCGGGCGGATTTTCGTGAAAATTTGCAGCAGAAGCTGACACGGCTGATGAAGACAGCCGGCATGGATCAGATTGATTTTAATAAGAAGTTTGTAGCCATCAAAATGCATTTCGGCGAGCCGGGCAATTTGGCGTTTCTGCGGCCTAACTGGGCCAAGACGGTGGCCGATTTTGTAAAGGAACGGGGCGGCAAGCCCTTTTTGACCGACTGCAACACCCTCTATGTAGGCGGACGTAAGAACGGTCTGGACCATCTGGATACGGCGGCACTCAACGGTTTTTCTCCGTTGTCTACCGGATGTCAGGTGGTGATCGCCGACGGTATTAAGGGCCTCGACGAGGTGTATGTACCGGTAAAGGGCGGCGAGTATGTGAAAGAGGCCAAGATTGGACAGGCCATCATGGATGCCGACGTGTTCATCTCTCTGACCCACTTTAAGGGACACGAGAGTGCCGGTTTTGGCGGCGCGTTGAAGAATATCGGCATGGGCTGCGGTTCCCGAGCCGGCAAGATGGAGCAGCACAAGTCCGGCAAACCCCATGTGAACCATGAGGACTGCGTGGGCTGCGGTATGTGTACCAAAATCTGTGCCCACAGCGCCATTACCGTTACCGACAGAAAGGCATCCATCGACCACAATAAGTGCGTGGGCTGCGGCCGCTGTATTGCCGTATGTTCACAGGATGCCATCATCAACGACAGCGATGAGGGCTCCGTGATGCTCAACCGCAAGATCGCTGAGTACACCAAGGCGGTCGTGGACGGACGGCCCTGCTTCCATATCTCCATTGTCATTGATGTGTCGCCGAACTGCGACTGCCATGCGGAGAACGATGCTGCCATCGTGCCTAACGTGGGTATGTTCGCCTCCTTTGACCCGGTGGCACTGGATATGGCCTGTGCCGACGCTGTCAATGCCCAGCCCATCATTCAGGGTACGGCTTCTGATACAGGGGATCACAGCGACCATGACCACTTCCACCGTATCCATCCGGACACCTGCTGGATGAGCTGTCTGGAGCACGCTGAGAAGCTGGGGATCGGTACGAGAGAGTACGAGCTCATCAAGATTTAATATAGTAAGGCCCGGACAAGATTGCCCGGGCCTTTTCTGTAACCTGCCAAGAGGGCATAGTGCTGATTTTACAAAAATGAAATTCGAGAGAAGCGTAAATTTTCGCATTTTTTATAGCGCGGATGACTTGACGGATTTTATCGTACCATGTACAATATATAGCAATATATAGATTAGGATACTCCCTGCTTGGCAAGCGGGATTTTTTCATGTAAAAGGAGGATCTTATGAATAAGCTGAAGCAGGCAAATAACCGCCCCAGCGGCGATTCTTCCAAATTTTTGGTGTATGACGGTACCACTATCGGTACTGCTTTTGATAATTCTTTTAATAATTGTAAATTTGTTTCACTTCCCGGTTTTTGCGATGTGCATGTGCATTTTCGTGAGCCGGGATTTTTTTATAAGGAAGACATCGGTTCCGGCTCACGTTCGGCGGCGGCAGGCGGCTATACCGCCGTATGCACCATGCCCAACCTCAAGCCGGTGATGGACAGCCGGGAGCATTTGCAGCTGCAGCTGGATGCCATCCGTGAGAAGGCCTGCATCCATGTCTACCCCTACGGCGCCATTACGGTGGACGAGGCGGGGGAGAAGCTGGCAGATCTGGAAGGTATGGCTCCGGACGTGATTGCCTTTTCCGATGACGGCAAGGGCGTGCAGCGCGACGCGATGATGCGGGAGGCCATGCTGCAGGCCAAGGCGCTGGGGAAGGTGATCGCTGCCCACTGCGAGGTCAACGAGCTGCTGCGTGGCGGTTATATCCATGATGGCTCGTATGCCGCCGCGCACGGTCACCGGGGCATCTGCTCGGAGAGTGAATATGCTCAGATCGCCCGGGATTTGGAGCTGTGCGCCGAGACGGGATGCAGCTACCATGTCTGCCACATCTCCACGAAGGAGAGCGTGGAGATCATCCGGCAGGCAAAAAAATCGGGGGTGGATGTGACCTGCGAGACAGGTCCCCACTATCTGGTTCTGGATGAGAACGATCTGCAGGAGGACGGCCGATTCAAGATGAATCCGCCGCTGCGCAGTCGGGAGGATCGGGAGGCGCTGATCGAGGGTGTGCTGGACGGCACGGTAGATATGATCGCCACCGACCACGCGCCCCATTCGGCGGAAGAGAAGAGCCGCGGCCTTGCCGGCAGTGCCTTTGGTATCGTGGGGCTGGAGACGGCTTTCCCGGTGCTTTACACCAAGCTGGTGCGCCCCGGCATCCTGACGCTGGAAAAACTGGTAGACTTGTTGGCCTACGCACCGCGCCGTCGTTTCCACATCCCGCTGGGTGAGGATCGCTGCGTGTGGGATTTGGAGCGAACTTGGGTCGTCGATCCGGAGAAATTTGCCACCCGCGGCCGTGCCACCCCCTTTGCCGGGGAGACAGTGTACGGCTATCTGATGGAGACGGTCTGTGACGGCAGAACCGTCTATCGCGGGGAATAAGATACGTTTATAATTATAGAATTTGGGAGGATATGTACATGGCAAAGAGAACAGATCTGAAGAAAATCATGATTATCGGCTCCGGCCCTATTGTGATCGGGCAGGCGGCAGAGTTCGACTACGCCGGAACCCAGGCCTGTCTTGCGCTGAAGGAGGAAGGCTATGAGGTGGTGCTGGTGAACTCCAACCCCGCCACCATCATGACGGACACCGCCATCGCTGATAAAGTGTATATGGAGCCGCTGGAGCTGGAATATGTGGCTCGTATCCTGCGCTATGAGCGGCCGGATGCCATCATTCCCGGTATCGGCGGTCAGACGGGACTGAATCTGGCGATGCAGCTGGAAAAGAAGGGAATCCTTGCTGAGTGCCAGACAGAGCTGCTGGGTACTTCCTCCAAGAGCATCGAGGAGGCCGAGGACCGGGAGCTGTTCAAAGAGCTGTGCCAGCGCATCGGCGAGCCGGTGATCCCCTCCAAGATCACCTATTCTCTGGATGAGGCACTGGCGGCGGCGGAGGAGATCGGCTACCCCGTGGTGCTGCGTCCCGCCTTTACGCTGGGCGGCACCGGCGGCGGCTTTGCCTACAACCCCGAGGAACTGCGGGAGGTGGGTACCCACGCCTTCCACCTGTCTCCTGTCCATCAGGTGCTGGTGGAGAAGAGCGTCAAGGGCTACAAGGAGATTGAGTTCGAGGTCATGCGCGACAGCGCCGACCACGCCATCACCATCTGCGGCATGGAGAATCTGGATCCCGTGGGCGTGCATACCGGCGACTCCATTGTGGTAGCTCCGATTCTGAGCCTTTCCGACCACGATTTGAAGATGCTCAACGACAGCGCTTTGAAGATCATTCGGGAACTGAAAATCGCGGGCGGATGCAACGTACAGTTTGCTTTGAATCCCGAGACAAGCGAATACTTCCTCATTGAGGTGAACCCCCGTGTGTCCCGTTCCTCTGCACTGGCCTCCAAGGCCAGCGGCTATCCCATTGCCCGGGTCACGGCCAAGATCGCCGTGGGTATGCTGCTGGAGGAAATTCAGATCGCCAATACCAACGCCGCCTTTGAGCCGCGGCTGGATTACATCGTGGCGAAAATGCCCCGATTCCCCTTTGATAAGTTCGCCACTGCCAACAACAAGCTGGGCACCCAGATGAAGGCCACCGGCGAGGTCATGGGCATCGGCGCTACCTTGAGCGAGGCCATGCTCAAGGCGGTTCGCTGCCTGGAGATCGGCGTCAATCACTTCCACATGGCCAAGTTCGACCACATGACCCGGGAGGAACTGGTGGACTATGTAAAGGAATTCCGCTATGACAATATCTACGCCATCGCACAGCTGCTGCGCCTTGGCATGACGGTGGAGGAGCTCCACAAGCTGACTGCCATCACCGATATTTTCCTGGATGTCCTCAAGAACATGGTGGACATGGAGCAGAAACTGCGGGAGAAGAAAGGCGACGTGCAGACGCTGATTGACGCCAAGATGCTGGGCTTCTCCGATGCCTGCATTGCAGAACTCTGGGAGACGCAGGAGGTGGAGATCTGGAAGCTGCGCCTTGCCCATAAGATCACCCCGGCTTTCCGTATGGTGGATACCTGCCATACCGATGCATACATCCCCTATTTCTACTCCAGCTATGTGGATGCCTTCCGGAATGGCAAGGGCCACCAGTCCATTGTCACCGACCGGAAAAAGGCGGTGGTGCTGGGCGCAGGCCCTATCCGTATCGGACAGGGCGTGGAGTTCGACTACTCTACCGTTCATGCGGTGTCTACCATCCGCAAGGCAGGCTATGAGGCCATTATCATTAACAATAACCCGGAGACGGTGTCTACCGACTACACCACGGCGGACAAGCTGTACTTTGAACCGCTGACGCCGGAGGATGTCATGAACATCCTGCTCTATGAAAATGCTATGGATGTGATCGCGTCGCTGGGCGGCCAGACGGCCATCAATCTGGCGGCACCTCTGCTGGAGCGTGGCGTCAACATCATCGGCACCAATGTGGAGGCCATCGAGAACGCCGAAGACCGGGATAAGTTCGAAAAGATCCTGCATCGGCTGGAAATTCCCCAGTCTGCCGGTCACGCCGTGACCAACATCGAGGACGGTATCCGTGCGGCGGAGGATGTGGGCTATCCCGTGCTGGTGCGCCCCAGCTTCGTGCTGGGCGGCCGCGCCATGCGCATCGTCAACAACGAGGAGCAGCTGCGTCTCTACCTCAAAACTGCCGTGGAAATCGACGAGGACAAGCCTGTGCTGGTGGATCACTACATCATGGGTAAAGAGGTGGAAGTGGACGCCATCTGCGATGGTCGGGATGTGTTCGTTCCCGGTATTATGGAACTGGTGGAGCGCACCGGCGTTCACTCCGGCGACTCCATCAGCGTCTATCCGCCCTTCAGCCTCTCGGACAAGGTGAAGGGAACTATCTTGACCTACGCCAAGAAGCTGGGCTTAGGTCTGGGTATTGTGGGCATCTACAACATCCAGTTCATCGTGGATAAGGACGAGAAGGTCTACATCATTGAGGTGAACCCCCGGTCCTCCCGTACTGTGCCGTTCCTCAGCAAGGCAACCGGCTACAGCCTTGCCGATAT
>JAHHSH010000032.1 GCA_020025345.1 Oscillospiraceae bacterium
TTCATTTATAAGAGTCCTCCTTGTTGGATTTTCTGATTTTTCGCATGTCCAGAGTTGTTGCACGGATGGGCGCATCGCACAGGCGAAGCAGTGCCGGCAGAATCAGCATGACGCAGATCACACTGATGATAGCGCCGCGAGCCATCAGCATACACATGGAGCGAATAATATCAATCTCGGAATAGAGCGCCACGCCGAAGGTTGCTGCAAACAGGCCCATACCGGAGACGATGATGGAGGGAATAGATGCGGCCAGCGCAATATACACAGCAGTTTTCCTGTCATTTCCCTGAATGCGCTCTGCTTTATATCGGGTCGTCATCAAGATAGCATAGTCTACCGTGGCGCCCAGTTGGATGGTACTGATGCAGATCGGGGCGATAAAGGGAAGGCTCTGGCCCAGATAATGGGGGAGACCCAAATTGATGAAAATAGCGGTTTCGATGACTGTAATCAGAATGATGGGGAGCGTAAGGCTCTTTTCCACCAGCGCGATGATGATAAAGATAGCGATGATAGATACGGCGTTGACAACCTGGAAGTCGTGCGCTGTCGTCTCGATCATATCCTTCATGCAGGGCGCTTCGCCGATGAGCATGCCGCCCTCATCGTATTTTTTGAGGATGGAGTTCAGCTGTGTGATCTGATCGTTTACTTCGTCGCTGGCCACCTTGTATTCGGAGTTGATGAGCATCAGCTCCCATTGATCGCTCTTCATAATGTCCAAGATGGAGTCGGGAATCACGGCTTCGGGGATGCGGCAGCCCACAATAGATTCCAGACTGATCACATACTTGACACCGTCTACCTTCTCCATTTCGGAGACCATGTTCCGGATGTCCTTTGCACTGGTGCTCCGTTCCACCAGAACCATGTGAGTAGAGGCGATATCGAAATCATCAGCCAGCTTGCTGTTTGCAATGACATAGTCCATGTCCTTAGGCAGGCACTCGCCCATGTCATAGTAAACCTCGTCATTGGTCTTTTTATAACCCATGTAGGCGGGAATCAGCACAATGGCAAAGATTACCAAAAATACGACGAACTTGTTCACAACGCCGCGGGAAACACCGTTCATGCTGGGAAGCAGGGGTTTATGTTTTGTTTTTTGCAGGGGCTTATCCAGCAGCAGGATCAGAGCGGGGAGAACGGTCACGCAGCCCACAACGCCCAGCAGAACACCCTTTGCCATGACAATACCAAGGTCACGACCCATGGTGAAGGACATGAAGCACAGGGCAATGAAGCCCGCCACAGTAGTGATAGAGCTGCCGATTACGCTGGTGAGCGTCTGCTGCACGGCAACGGCCATAGCCTCGTTGCGGTCCTCATTGAGGACACGCTGTTCAGAATAGCTGTGCCACAGGAAAATGGAGTAGTCCATAGTAACAGCCAGCTGCAAAACGGCGGAGAGGGCCTTGGTGATGTAGGAGATCTCTCCGAGAAAATAGTTGGTACCCATGTTCAGAAGAATCATCATGCCGATGGAAGCCAGGAAAACAAAGGGTACCAGCCAGCTGTCCAGCAAAAGCAGCATGGCGGCCAAGGCCAAAAGCACGGCCAGACCAACATAAATGGGCTCTTCCTTTTCGCAGAGGTCTTTCAAGTCTGTGACCAGTGCGGACATACCGGATACATAGCACTGTTTGCCGCAAATGGAACGAATCCCACGGATGGCGTCCATGGTTTCGTCTTCCGATGTGGCGGTGTCGAAGAAAACAGCCATCATGGTTGCGTTGTCCGTGTTGAATTCTTTCAGAACACTCTCCGGAAGAAGCTCCATAGGCACGGAGATGTCCAGCAGAGAATCGTACCAGACAACGGTATCGACGTGTTCAACCTGTTCGATTTTGGCTTTCAGGGCGGAAACATCTTTTTCCTTCATATCCTCTACGATAATAAAAGAAAATGCGCCCTTTCCAAAGTCGTCCATCAGTTCATTCTGACCAATGACAGTGTCCATGTCAGCGGGGAGGTAGTCCAGCATATCATAATTGATTCTGGTGCCTACCATACCCAGAACGGAGGGAATCATGAGTACAAGCGTTAGAATGAGAATAGCGATGCGGTGTTTTACAACCGCTCTTGAAAAACGCATAAGTTTTGCCGATCCTTTCTAAATTATATCTGAGTCAGGGAAAGCGTGGGCGCATCTGCTTTTGTCGGGAAACGGAGTGCCCACGTGCTTTTTCTGTAGAGTTTTTACAGCTGTTCGATTTGTTGGCGGGCGCGAAAAGAAGCATCCGGCAGAATCGTAACGGCGGTAACGCCCTCATACGGCTTTAAAAGAAAAATGAATCCGATAGCGGCCGAGACGATGGTCGTGCAAAGAAGTGCCCATCACGTCTGGACTTCGGATTTTACAATCAATTGTAATCTGGATTTTAGCAATGGGTCGGCCAGAATGAAAATTCCAAGCAAAATCCAGATGCCATCGTATGGGATGCACAATGAGAGTGAAAGTAAGCACATTCAGCAAAATCTGAAAGGCCGATGGGGGGAAAGATCTTGGGAGAGATATCCTAATGAGCGGGTGCCCAATGATCCGGCATAGAAGCGGAAACCTTTATTTACTCCCGTTATGTTGCCGCTCTTCAATAAAATATAGGATTGTATTCATTGACTCGCGTTGCCCTCCTTCAGTTCATATTAGCATGGGTACATTGTAAATCGGATGAGAGCAATAGCATACAGATAATAAAAGAACCCATGCCCAAAATTTAGGCATGGGTGAACATTTGTCTGGAAGATTTATTGCATTTCGCAGCTTAGTAGCATCCGCTGGATGATAAGGAGATCTAAAAGCCTGCACAATGCAGAGAATGGCGCTAAAGTAATTCCATCAGATGTGTCAGTGTTTTATCCGTAAAAATCAGACGCACGGGGCAGGCGAACCGTCAAATAGCAGACGAACCTTTTCCTCTCCGATGCGGCGATTGCAGTAGACGAAGTTGAATTCCCCCTCAATGGACATTCCCTGCACGGAAAAAGTGGTCAGTTCGTTTCGCTGCAGGGCGATGGGCTGATAGGCAAACGTGATCGAGTTTGTTTGCAGCAGCAGATCCATGAGAACAGAGAAATTGCCCAAGGTGATGGTGCGCGAAAAGTTTTCAATCGAAAAGCCACGGTCGTGAATGGCCTGCTCCAGCAGATTGCGGGTGCCGGAGCCTTTTTCGCGAATGAGGAGTGTTTCTTTAAAAATCTCATTTAGGGGGACGTTTTTTCCGGCAAAGCGATGGCCTTTGGCGCAGATGCCGGTGAACTTTTCCTTTTTATACAGGCGATAATCGTACCGGGATTTGTCAAATACACCCTCGACAATGGCAAAGTCCAGCTGCTGGTTTTCCAGCAGCTGCAAAAGGGCCGCGGTGTTGTCAATATTGAAATCAAGACGGTGATTAGGCTGCTGTAAAAAATGGCTGATGATCGGCGGCAGAACAAATTCTCCGATTGTCTTTGTGGCGCCGATGTGCAGGGAGATGCCGGGCTTTTTTGTAAATTCTTCGCGCATCGCCTGTTCTTCCGCCAGCATACTGTCCAAATGCCGTTTGAACTGTTCGGCTTCAGGCGTTCGATACAGCGTGCGGTTTTCGTAGCGGAACAGCTTGATCCCGTACAGGTTTTCCAGATACTTGATGTGCTGCGTAACACCGGGCTGTGTCATCTGGCGCTTTTCGGCAGTGCGGTGATAGTTCATTTCTTCGTACAGCGTTAAAAAGGTGAATACACGGTCATCAAACATAGAAAATCCCTCCAACAATAAAATGTACTTATCAATCAATAAGAAAAAACAATTAGATTTTATCACAAACGGGATGTATAATAAAGACATTATTGAGGGAAGAAGGGACTTTTGGTGAAAGTTGTTATCATTGGCGGCGTAGCGGCGGGAACGAAAACTGCGGCGAAGCTGAAGCGCGAGCATCCCGGGGATGAAGTCGTGCTGTATACAAAGAGCGGTGATATTTCCTATGCCGGATGCGGCCTGCCTTACTATGTGGGTGGCATCATCGAGTCACGGGATGAGCTGATCGTGAATACTCCGCAAAAGTTTACTGCGCTGACAGGCGTAGAGGTACATACGAACTGTGAAATCGTGGCACTGGATGCCCGGGCACATACCGTTACCACCGGCGATGAGGAGACGGTTGCCTATGATAAGCTGGTTGTGGCCGTGGGTGCCTCGCCTTTACGTCCTCCTCTGGAGGGGATTGATCTGCCCGGTATTTTTGGCGTGCGCACCCCGCAGGATGCCATTGAAATTCGGCAGTATATTACGGATAAGGGATGTCGTCACGCCGTGGTGGTGGGCGGCGGCTTCATCGGGCTGGAGATGGCAGAAAACCTGATGAAGCAGGGACTTTCTGTTACGCTGATCGATATGGCACCCCAACTGCTGCCCAATCTGTTAGATGCTGAAATGGCGGACTATCTGCGCCGTCATCTGGTGAAAAAGGGTCTGCGTGTGCTTACCGGTACGGCGCTGAAGGGCTTCCGCGGCAGTGGAGTTGTGGAGGCCGTGGAGAGCGCCGCAGGCGTGCTGCCGGCAGAGCTGGTAATTTTGGCCATGGGTGTTCGCCCGGCAACCCGGTTTTTGGAGTCGAGCGGCCTTGCCATGCAGCGCGGTACCATTGTGACGGACGAGGCACACAAGACCAATCTTGCAGATATTTACGCTGTGGGTGACTGCGCGCTGGTGACAAACCGCATTACCGGCAGCACCCAGTGGTCTGCCATGGGCTCTACCGCCAATATTGCTGGCCGTGAGCTGGCGCTGGGTCTGGCTGGCGAAGAGGTGCATTATCCCGGATGTCTGGGCAGCGGCGTTGCCAAGATTTTTGAGGACATGAACGTAGCTCGTACCGGTTTGACCATGCAGCAGGCGGGAGATGCCGGTTTTGATGCAGAGTCGGTGACGGCGATCCTCTACGATAAGGCACATTATTATACCGATGCCTCCACCTTTATTGTCAAGCTGGTGGCAGACCGTGCGAGCCACCGTTTGCTGGGCTTGCAGGTGCTGGGCAGCGGCGCCGTGGATAAGATGGCGGATATTGCGGTGACAGCGATTTCCATGAAGGCGCGGTTGGAAGACCTTGTCTCCATGGACTTCACCTACGCACCTCCGTTTTCTACGGCTATTCATCCCATGGCCACGGCCTGCGGTATTCTGCTCAATAAAATGAGTGGCCGCATGGATAGCTTTACCCCCGCTGAATACGCAGAGGGCAAAGCCGAGGGCTATCGGCTGGTGGATGTGCAGCCGGCACCGTCTGTGCCGGGTCTGCCGTGGTTCGATCTGACGCACCCGGAGGAGTCTGCCAAGCAGTTTGATCCCAGCGAAAAGCTGCTGCTGGTCTGCGCTAAGGGCAAGCGCGCCTATCTGAGTCAGAATAAGCTCCGGGCTCTGGGCTTTACACAGGTAAAAGTGCTGGAGGCCGGTACGGAATTCAACGTGCTGCGCCGTTCCTATGCATCGGGGAAAAAGCTGCCTCCGGAAGAGGTGAAGCGGTTAAAAGGCCTTGGCTGTTTGCAGGATAAGCGCTTTGCGGATGTCTTCAATGTGCGTGTGATCACCCGCAACGGTAAGATCACAACCGATGAGCACCGCAGCATTGTGGAAGCCGCTGAGAAATTCGGCTCCGGCGAGATCACGATGACCACGCGCCTCACCTTGGAGATCCAGGGTGTTCCGTATGCAAACATCGACGCACTGATGGAATTCCTCGGTGAACGCGGTCTGGAAACCGGTGGTACCGGTTCTCTGGTGCGTCCCATTGTCTCCTGCAAGGGCACGACCTGCCAGTATGGCCTGATCGACACCTATGATCTGAGCGAAAAGCTGCACGAGAGATTCTATAAGGGCTATCACCATGTCACGCTGCCCCACAAGTTCAAGATTGCGGTGGGCGGCTGTCCCAACAACTGCGTCAAGCCGAATTTGAACGATTTGGGTATTATCGGGCAGAAGATGCCGCTCTTCGATTATGCCAAGTGCCGTGGTTGTAAGGTCTGTCAGGTGGAGAAGGCCTGCCCCATCCATGTGGCCAGCGTGAAAGATGGGATGCTGCGGGTGGATGACACGGCGTGCAATCGCTGCGGCCGCTGTGATGGAAAGTGTCCCTTCGGCGTTACTGCGGAGTATCAAACCGGCTATAAGATTTATATTGGTGGCCGTTGGGGCAAGAGCGTTGCCCATGGCCGTCCGCTGGAGAAGCTCTTCACCTCCGAGGATGAGGTTCTGGATATTGTGGAGCGCGCCATTTTGCTGTTCCGTAACGAGGGAAAAACCGGCGAACGCTTTGCTGATACGGTAACGCGGCTGGGATTTGACTATGTACAGAATAAGCTGCTGCACGCAGAAATTGACAAGAGCCAGATTCTGGAGAAGAAAGTGAAAGGCGGAGCAACCTGCTGATTCGAGTTCCCGGATCCCGGCACCTTTTGTGCCGGGATCTATTTCGCGTAAAGGAGAGGGAGTCCTCATGAAAAGAATGTTGGCGTTGATCGCGGCCATTTTGGCTTGCGGTATTG
The DNA here is from genome assembly GCA_020025345.1 of Oscillospiraceae bacterium. Lineage (GTDB taxonomy): Bacteria > Bacillota > Clostridia > Oscillospirales > Oscillospiraceae > Vescimonas. The sequence goes on from JAHHSH010000032.1 coordinate 6,535, forward strand.
TGGCGGGCTGCACGGCACCTGCCGGAGCGTTGTCTACGGATGTGACGGAGGAGATTGTGGTCACAGATGATCTGGGGCGAGAGGTCACGCTGCACGAGCCCAAGCGCACGGCAGTACTGATCGGGAGCTTTGCGGATGTATGGTGCCTTGCCGGCGGCAAGGATTCGCTGGTGGCCGCGGCGGATGACACCTGGACACAGTTTGATCTGGGGCTGTCGGAGGATGTGGTCCATTTGGGCGGCGTGAAAACCCCTAATTTGGAGAAACTGCTGGCGGCGGAGCCGGATCTGGTGATTGGCAGTACCAAAACGACGCCTGATTTGGAATTAAAGGATACCTTGGAGCAAATGGGAATCCCGGTGCTCTATTTCAATGTGAGCACCTTTGCAGACTACCTGCGGATGCTGCAGATTTGCACGCAGCTGACCGGCCATTCGGAGTGCTACGAAACATACGGCACAGATATTCAGGCGCAGGTGGATGCGGCAACAGCACGGGTAACAGGGGAGATGCCCAGCGTTTTGTATGTGCGCGCCTCCGGTTCCAGCTGTAAGGTGAAGAACAGTAAGGACAGCGTGCTGGGGGAGATGCTGGCGGACTTGGGCTGCCGTAATATTGCCGACAGCGAAAAAAGTCTGCTGGAAAGCTTGAGTATGGAGACCATTCTGGCACAGGACCCGGATTATATTTTTGTGGTGCTGCAGGGCTCCGATACAGCAAAGGCGCAGGCTTCACTGCAGCAGGCCCTGCTGGATCATCCCGCGTGGGAGAGCTTGAGTGCTGTGCGTGAGGGGCGCTTCCACATCATGGATCAGAAACTATACAACCTAAAGCCGAATGCACGCTGGGGAGAGGCCTATGAAAATCTTGCAGACATCCTGTATCCAAAAAAATAATCCACATAAAATACTGGCGCTTTTGGCAGTGCTGGTGTTGATCGCTGCGCTGCTGAGCCTATGTCTGGGGGCAGAGCGGATCGACATGGCGCAGGCGCTGGGCGATTGGATGGCGGGAAAAAATACAGCCGCTGCGCGCATCCTGCGCTATGTGCGTCTGCCCCGGGTCTGTGCAGGTCTACTGGCCGGCGCCGCCCTTGCGGCATCCGGTGCCATCATTCAAGGGGTTTTGGCCAATTCGCTGGCGGCGCCCAGCACCATCGGTGTCAATGCCGGCGCAGGGTTCGCGGTGGCACTCTTTTGCGCCGTTGCTCCCGGCACGCTGGCGGCGATTCCTTTTGCAGCACTGGTGGGCGCTTTTGGCGGCGCTATGCTGGTGCTGACCATTGCCCGGCGTACCAGCGCTTCGAAAATCAGTCTGGTGCTGGCAGGCGTGGCGGTGTCGGGAATTTTCAGCGCAGGAATTGATGCCATTATCACCTTTGTCCCGGAGTCATTGAATGGATATTCCGATTTTCGGATCGGCGGCCTTTTTAATGTGTCCTTGTCCCAGCTGCGTCCGGCGGCGATACTGATTGCATTAGCGCTGATAGCGGCGTGTTCGCTGCACAATGAGCTGGATCTTTTGATGTTGGGTACCGAGCAGGCGCAGAGTCTGGGATTGCCGGCACGCAAAATGCAGATCGTGTTTTTGGGCCTTGCGGCGATTCTGGCAGGTTCTGCGGTCAGCTTTGCGGGACTGATTGGTTTTGTAGGCTTGATGGTGCCCCATATCATGCGGCAGCTGGTGGGAGAAACCAGCGGCGTTTTGCTGGTAGGGTCGGCGCTTGGCGGTGCTGTACTGCTGTGTGGCTGCGATTTGCTGGCAAGGCTGCTCTTTGCGCCGTTTGAATTGCCGGTGGGCATTGTTATGGCGTTGGTGGGCGGCCCCTTCTTCATCTGGCTGCTGAAAAAAAGAGGCAGGTGCGGCAATGATTGAACTGAGAAATGTTTCGGGCGGCTATGGCGGAAAGACTGTCATCAAGGATATTACGATGGCTTTTCCCCAAGGCGTCATTACGGTTCTGCTTGGCTCCAACGGCTGCGGAAAGAGCACACTGCTCAAAACGACTCTGGGGCTCATTCCTGCGTTTTCCGGGACGATCGTCTATGATGGGCAGGAGATCGGCAGCATGACCCCTCGTGCGATTGCGCAAAAGGCGGCCTATCTCTCCCAATCGAGGAACATCCCCAACATCACCGCCGGACGCATGGTCCTGCACGGACGGTTTCCGTACCTCAGCTATCCCCGGCACTATAGCCGCCAAGACCGGGAAATTGTGCGGACAGCTTTGGAGAAAATGGGGAGTCTGGAACTGTGCGACCGGCAGATGAATGAGCTGAGCGGCGGACAGCGGCAGAAAATCTATGTTTCTATGGCGCTTGCACAGCAGGCGCAGACGATTTTCATGGATGAGCCGACCACCTATCTGGATGTGCGCCACCAGCTGGAAACCATGCGCGTTGCAAAAGAACTGGCGCAGGGCGGCGCTGCGGTGGTGATGGTGCTGCACGATTTGAGCTTGGCGCTTCGGTTTGGAGATCAAATCGCCGTTTTGGAGCAGGGTGCGCTGGCGCAGATCGGCACACCGGAAGAGGTGTTTGAAAGCGGCGTGCTGGATCGGGTGTTTGCCGTTCGTGTATGCCGCGTACCAACGGAAAGCGGCTGGCATTACTATTGTGAAGGATGAGAGGAGGGGGAGTGTATGGCCTATTTCCCGTTTTTCGTGGATCTCAAGGAAAAGCAGGGCGTCATTGTGGGCGGCGGCGTGGTGGCGCTGCGCAAAATTGAAAAGCTGCTGCCCTTTTCGCCTGCCCTGCGGGTGATTGCACCGGAAATCTGCCGGGAAATCCGAGACATTCCGGGGCTGACACTGGTGGAGCGGGGATTCGTGCCCGGTGATGAAGCGGATGCCTTTTTTGTGATCGCGGCAACAGATAATGGGGCGTGTAATCGGATGGTTTCGGAGCTTTGTCGCGAAAAGCACATTCTTGTGAACGCGGTAGACGATGCCGAAAACTGTACGTTCCTCTTTCCCGCCCTTGTCCAGCAGGGAGAACTGACGGTGGGAATCTCCACAAGCGGCAGCAGCCCCACGGCGGCCATCTGCCTCAAAGAGCAGATCCGGGAGTTGATTCCCGAAAGGTTCGACGAGATTTTGACTTTCCTGCATGAGCAGCGGGAGGAGATCAAAATGCGAGAAAGCGATGAAAAGAAACGCCATATGCTTCTGAAAAGACTGCTTTTAGAATGCATGGAAAGGAAAAGACCTTTGCACAGAGGAGAAGCCGCCGAAGTGTTGCAAGAGGGGGGAAGACGATGACCGAAAAGACCGGATGTGTTTATTTGATCGGCGCCGGCTGCGGTGAAAAAGATCTGATCACGCTGCGCGGGTTGGATCGTTTGCGGCGGTGTGACGTGGTCGTTTACGATGATTTGATCGATCCCGAATTGCTGAACGTTGCCCCCGAAGGCACCCCGATGATTTATATGGGTAAGCGCCTTGGAAAGCACTCGGCGCAGCAGGAAGAAATCTCGCAGACGCTGATCGCGTTGGCGAAGCAAGGAAAGCGCGTGGCGCGGCTCAAGGGCGGAGATCCCTTCGTTTTCGGACGGGGCGGGGAAGAAGCCTTGGCGCTGCAGGCGGCGGGGGTTCCATTTGAAGAAATTCCGGGGATTTCCTCCTGTATTGCGATCCCTGCCCTTGCAGGAATTCCGGTGACACACAGAGGGGTCAGCCGGAGTTTTCATGTGGTCACCGCGCACACCAAGGAGGACGATGAAACGCTTTCGGAGAAAATGGAGCACTTGGCGGCGATGGATGGAACGCTTGCGTTTCTGATGGGACTGGGGCGTTTGGAATTGCTGGTACAGGGGCTGCTGCAGGCCGGGAAAGCGGCCGATACACCGGCGGCGGTGGTGTCGGGCGGCAATGCGCCGCACCCGGCGGTGGTTCGGGGAACGCTGGAAACGATTGCCCAGCGCACCCGCGCGGCGAAGATTCTGGCACCGGCTGTGATTGTGATCGGAGAGACTGCCTCCATGGAGCTGCTGTCCGCCGATGCGGCAAAGCCGCTGGACAGTGTTCGCGTGGGTATCACCGGAACCGTACCGTTTACGCAAAGGCTGCGGGATGAGCTGCGCGAGCAGGGGGCGCAGGTCGCTGTCGTCCAGCAAAGCCGCATCGAGCCCCTTGCGTGGGAACAGGACTTGGAGCGCATATTGGACGGCGGATGCCACTGGCTGGTGTTTACCAGCGCAAACGGGGTGCGGATATTTTTTGAAGCGCTGCAACAAAGAAAGGTAGATTTGCGCCGTCTGGCCAAATGTAAATTCGCCGTGATCGGCAGTGCAACCGGGAAAGCGCTGTGGGAGTACGGTTTTCAAGCGGATCTTTGTCCTGCCGTGTATACCAGCGAAGCATTGGCGAGAGAGCTCTGTAAAACGGTTGCGCCCAATGAGGATGCGATTTTACTGCGCGCGCAGAACAGCGCTGAAATCTTGCCGGAATTGCTGGAAAAGCAGGGAATTTCCGTGACGCAGACGGCGCTTTATCATGTGAAGCCCGATGCGATCCAAGAAAATCTGCTGGACGCCATGGACTATCTCACGTTTGGGAGTGCCGGAGGTGTACACCAGTTTTTCAAAGAGTATCAGCACATCCCCCAAAAAACGATGTGTGTTTGTATCGGAGAAGTCACGGCAAAGGCCTTTTCTCAGTATGATGCACGGCCCTGCCTGATTGCCGAAGAAGCCACGGTTCCCGGGATGATTGAGCAAATTTGCAGGTACCACACGAATCAAAATAGATATATAGGGTTGTAAATGAGGAAACAGACACTTTTGAACGTATTTTGCCAGTAGAAGTGTCTGTTTCTTATCTTATGGAAGCAGATCGTTATAGAAGAAAAAAGTAGCCGACAGTGCAAAATAGATTGCCTTTTTTCAGGGGAGTTTACGGGGGTTGCCTGAAATCGCCACAAAAAGGAATAATTTGACTTCAAAGCTAAATGCGGATACAATAAAAAAGGAAGGTTAGTTCAACGTTCTCATAACCGATGAAATATCGATCTTTATAACGGGAGGCGTGCTTTATGGAAAAGACGAAGTTTCAGCGCTGGTTCTCTATGCTGATGGCAGGCGTGATGCTGCTGTCCATCACCGGCTGCGGTGGCAAGAAGGGGAAGGACACGCATAGCCACAACGAGAAGGAAATGTACGTCTCCGTCGATAAAGACGGAAAGAAAACCGTGGTAGGCAAAGACGGCAAGGCGCTCACGGAGTTTGCTTTTGACAAGGACGGCAACATCACCGACAAGGACGGCAAGATCGCGATCCCCGCGGAGAAGGCCAAGAATCTCCCCAAGCCTCCGGCCAAGCTGGACGGCAAATCCGTCTATGTTACCACCGACAAGGACGGGAAGAAACAGGTGGTGGATGATAGTGGTAAGCCCGTGGAGGGATACAGCGTGGATGAAAGTGGGAACATCTCCGATCAGAGCGGTCAGACGGTGGTTGAGTCTACCGATATAACTGCGCCGCCTGCTAAGGAGGACAGCAGTTCCTTTGGCGGATCTTCCTCTTCCAGTAGTTCTTCTTCCAGCGGCGGAGCTTTCTCCTCCGGTGGTTCTAGCAGTGGTGGATCTCCTTCTGGTGGCAGCTCTACACCTGCAGCGAAGCCCGAACCTCCCAAGCCCACCCCTGATCCCGTACCTGCTCCCCAGCCTACCCCTGACCTTGAGCCGGCTCCTGAACCGGAGCCAGAGCCGGTGTACATTGACTTGGATGCTCTTTGCCAATATGCGATTGATTATGCTGTCAGCACGTATGGGTATGAGTATTGGCCCGGTATGCGAGATGGCTATTTTCCAGCGTATACCTGTTATATCAGTACGATGGATGAAGGTTATGCAGCAATACGCGGATGTATTGACGACCAGACCGTTGCATTAGAAGCGATGGGAGAACCAATCGTAGATGAATTGGGCAACGGAATGCCTTTTGATATTGAAATCTATCCCGATCCTGATGGATTCGAAAATAGTTATCTTGTACAACTCTACTACTAAGGGAGGAGAACGATGAAGAAGCTGTTTGCAGTAGCAATGGCAGTGATGATGGTGTTCAGTCTGGTTGGCTGCGGTGGAACCAAGACGGATAAGAAGAATGATGAAAAGAAGCTCAGCGTGGAGGAGCTTTATGTCAAGAACGTCAAGGGCAAGAAAACCGTGGTAGATAAAAATGGTAAGGCGGTTGCCGAGTACACCGTTGACAAGGATGGGAACATCCTTGATGAAAGCGGCAAGAAAGTCGTGGATGCTGGCAAAGTAAAGAATCTGCCTGCCAAGGACAAAGCCGACTCCACTGAAAAGAAAGATAAGAATACTAAGGATGACGGCGAAGCAGCCAAGATGCCTTCGACGGATGCAAAGGATACTACGGAAAAGCATGAGGATGCTGGAGATAGTGGATCTACCACTCCCGCGCCTGAATCTAAACCTGATCCCCAGCCTGATCCCCAGCCCCAGCCTCAGCCTCAGCCTCAGCCAGAACCCGAACCCGAACCGGAAAAGCCGGCACCGCACACCCACGATTGGAAACCGGTATATCGCACCGAAGTAATTGAAGACTTTGAATATCATGGGTATTGCTGTGACTGTGGTATGATTTTCCCTGACGACTGGGGTAATGATGAAATCCGAGCACATTCGTCCGCAGAATTAGACAAGGGAAATTCTGGGCGCTGGGCAACAGATCTTATTAAAGTAGGGGAACATGAAGAAACATGGGTAGCCTACTATGAGTGCTCTTGCGGAGAAACAAAACCCGGCGATTGAAAAAAGCCCACTATATAGTGGGCTTTTCTTCTTTAGAAAAGGAGAAAAAGGCAACGCCTGCGGACATACTCTCACAGGGCGGATTTATATAGCCGCCGACAACGTTAAGAGCGCTTTGGCCGAAAGTGCACGATTTATCAGGGAGAATTATATGTTCAGCTGGGGACGTTATTTTTGAAAGGTTGGTATTTTTGTATAAATTTGACATTGCGTATTTGTGCAAATGTGACTATAATTCCTCTGGTCTAAAAAAGAAAGGAAAAAATATGAAGAAAGAGGGGTAACTATGGATTCTTACCATTATTTATTAGAGCTGGCTATCATCCTGTTTTTTACCAAGGTATTAGGCATCATTACCAAGAGATTTGCTATGCCGCAGGTGGTCGGTGCACTGCTTGCTGGATTGTTGATGGGCCCTGCTGTTTTTGGCGTACTCCATGAGACGGAACTGCTGGACACGCTGGCGGAACTGGGCGTTATTGTGCTGATGTTCAATGCGGGCTTGGAAACGGACTTGAATGAGCTGAAGCGCTCCGGAAAAGCGGCTTTTGTGATTGCTTTGATCGGTGTTTTGGTTCCGCTGGTCGGCGGTTTCCTTTTGAGCAGTTGGTTCTCTCCCGGAAACGTCTTGAAAAACCTGTTCCTTGGCCTGATTCTGACCGCTACTTCCGTGAGTATCACTGTGGAGACGCTGCAGGAACTCGGCAAGTTATCTACCCGCTCCGGCAATGCCATCCTGGGTGCTGCACTGATCGACGATGTCCTTGGCATTGTGGCGCTGACGATGATCACCAGCGCTGCGGGACAGGGAACATCCATCTGGCCCGTTTTGCTGAAAATCGTGGCATTCTTTGCTATCAGCATTGTTTTTGGCGGTCTGGCCTGCCGCGGGTTCAACTGGTGGTTTGCCCGGTATGAACGAGATAAAAAGCGCTTTGTCATCGTAGCGCTGTCTGTCTGCCTTTTGTATGCGTATATTGCAGAGGTTTTCTTTGGTGTGGCAGACATTACCGGAGCTTACATCGCCGGCGTGATTTTTGCAAAGACGCCCCGCGTTGCCTATCTTCAGTATCGGTTTGAAACGCTTTCTTATATGCTGCTTTCTCCCATCTTTTTTGCCAGCATCGGTTTGAAAGTTGATTTCCACAATCTTGGCGGCACCATGCTGGTGTTTGCAATCCTCCTGCTGATTGTGGCTATTCTCAGTAAAATCGTTGGCTGCGGTGTTGGAGCAAAGCTCTGCGGCTATACGACGCCGGAGTCTATTCGCATCGGCTGCGGCATGGTTTCCCGCGGCGAGGTGGCGCTGATTGTTGCCAATAAAGGTATCTCCTGTGGGCTGATGAATCCGGACTTCTTTGCGCCGGTGGTGCTCGTGGTGATCGCGACAACGATTCTGACACCTATTTTCCTCAAGCTGGCCTACCACAGCTGCGGCTCCCACACGGAGCAGCTGGAGGAGAGCCGCCTGCTGGATCGTATCGAGGACGTTGCACAGCTGGATATCGTCAGCCAGAACGTGCTGGAGATGCACGAGAAGCTGCGGGAAGAAGCAGACAAGGACGATACAGCCAAATAACAGCGAGAGCCTACACACGCTGTGAAAATCCCCGGATGCCTTTAAGGCGTCCGGGGATTTTTTATATGCGGCATGTACGCGCACCCGAAAGCAGCCGTGATCGAGTATTCGGGCGGCTTTTAGCGAGGAGATTCCACGCCCATGCCGGGGGATTTTGTCTGGCCGCAGGCGGGAGGCTATTTGCCGGCGGCGTAGACCATATTCCAGAACCGTAGTTCATACTGGCTGCAGGTTCGGAAGATGCGGCAGAGTTTTTCTCTTTCACTGGGGCTGATATCTGCGCTCAGGCGCTCTACCATGTCTATGAGAGCCTGATTGGTCTGCCGGTATTCGTCACAGATATAACTGGAAAACCACTGCCCGTAATGAAGCTGCTGCGGGGCATCGGGATAACGCTGCACGATCTTTTCTCCAATATAGGCATAAGCCCAGGAGCAGTTGAGCAGAGCGACAAGACCGGAGAGAATACTGCCGGATTGTGCTTCGCAGATCATATAGTGACTGTAACTGCTGCTGTCGATATGGGGAACTACGGCGTGAATTTCTTCATCAGTAATCCCCAAGCGCTTCATGTACGGCACATGGACGCGCTCTGTCTCATCGATGATGGCAGTCATGTTCTCACAGAGAAAGCGGATCTCACGAAAATCGTCTGCCTTGGCAATGCAGGCGGCGAAGATTTTGATATAATCCCTAAGATAAGCGTAGTCCTGCAGCATATAGTAGCGAAATTTCTCCAGCGGGAGGATACCCTGTGCCATCTCGAGAACAAACGGGTGCTCCAGATAGTGGGGCCATATATCCTGTACGCTGTCGTATAGCTGGTCGGTAAACTTCAAAAAGTGACTCCTCCCATCGTTTATTTTTCGGCGATGATAGCCACATAACCGCCGCTGGTATATCCCTCGACAACCTCTTCTACTTTATTATTGGTATACATGGGGTTTTGCAGCAGCGTTTGATAGAAATGTAAATTCTTAAATCCAATGTTTTGCAGCACCTGAATTTTTTCCTCTGTGGAGTGCCAGACTCCGGCGGTGACCAGTTCAAAGGGGTAGGGGACAGCAGGCATGACGCCATTGAGGGACGGATGATCGAAGGTGCCTACGGCCTTTGCCAGAAGATACATGAAGCCGAAAGCACTCTCCTTCGGTACATCCAAAAGGATGAGCTTTCCACCCTTCTTCAGGGCTTTGGCGCACTTTTCATAGACGGGGGTCAGATTGTCGATATAGCTGGAGCTGCCGTTGAAATAGATGATGTCATAGGCATCTTCCTCCAGTGCAACATCCTCAATCACGCCGTAGGCAATGACATTGATCCCGCGCTTTTCAGCGATGGCGCCCATGTCCCGGGAGGGCTCGATGCCCTCGATGTTTCTATTTTCAATCATGCTCTCGAAGAGACCGCTGCCGCAGCCAACGGAAAGGACACGCTTGCCGGTGATGTCGCCCAGTGCCTTTTTGTACAGCAGAAGCTCGCTGTTAAAGAGGTTTTCGTTTTCCATGAACCAAGAGTCGTACTGTGCTGCATAGCCATCAAATTTCTGTTTCATTGTAAAAATCCTTTCTTTTATCAATCAGAATCAAAATATTACTCGACCCGCATCATTGCGGGCGAAGCTGCTGGTGTTTTCCCGCGATTAGTCCCGGAATTGACCGGACAGGTCAAAGGCGTGATTCATGGGACCGCTGCCCTTGCCCAGATCCAGCATGGCAGCCAACGCGCCGGAGATGTAGCTCTTGGCTCGTTCCACGGCTGTTTCCAAGGCGTAGCCCTTGGCCAGATTGGCAGCAATGGCACTGGAAAGCGTGCAGCCGGTGCCGTGCGTGTTGGGGTTGTCGATCCGCTTGCCATAGAACCACTTGACGGTGCCGTTGGTGTAGAGAAGGTCGTTGGCATCGTTGATGGAATGGCCGCCCTTACAAAGGACAGCGCAGTGATAGGTTTCGCTGATGACCTTGGCGGCCTCCACCATGTCTTGCTCGTTGGCGATGGTGCGGCCGGACAGGATCTCTGCCTCGGGGATGTTGGGGGTCAGCACGGTGGACAGGGGGAGCAGCTCCTTTTTCAGCGTTTCCACTGCGTCTGAAGAGATCAGACGAGCGCCGCTGGTTGCCACCATGACGGGATCGACGACGATGTTTTCTGGTTGATAAAAGCGAAGACGCTCTGCGATGGTTTCAATCAGACCTACGGAAGCGACCATGCCGATCTTAACCGCATCGGGAGGAATATCCTCGAAGACGGCATCGATCTGCTGCTTTAAAAAGTCCGGAGAGACCTCCGAAATGGCGCTGACGCCGGTTGTGTTTTGTGCCGTCAGCGCCGTAATAGCGCTCATGGCAAAAACACCATTCATGGTCATGGTTTTCAAATCGGCCTGAATACCGGCGCCTCCGCTGGAATCACTGCCAGCGATTGATAATGCTGTTCTCATAACTGTTTCTCCTTTTTAAGATTGCATTATTTTTTCTTGAGCGACAGAAGGTGGTGCCCCCAATCTGCCGCTGGGGTTCGCTAATGGAATTGCTTTTGGCTGGTGCGGGGGACAGAGCTCCTCCGGCAGACAGTCGAGGCTGGTGACACAGGCGGCAGCCAGCGAAGAGAGTCAGCATCCTGCGGGGAATCGGGTTCCCATGGCATCTTGTGCAGGATACGAGGGCCTCTCTATCTGCCGCCCCCAAAAGGCGCGAAGCTGATCATCATCCCTTTCTCATAAAAAAACGGGAGCTGCCATCATCAGGCAACTCCCGCGCATACGCTTCTTTGTGTATCCTTCCGTTGGCATTACCCAAATCAAGTTACCGGTCTAAGGTGCCACCTTACTCTCAGCCTGTACAACAAGCTCCCGTTTTGTGTTAGTTTCTTTTTTAACTATATGCCTTTTCTGCGAAGTTGTCAACTCCCACCAAGGTATTGTGCTGCATTTTTTGAACCTGCCATATTGCGTTTTGAGCGAATACGGTGATACAATAAGGTACAATATTTGGGATAAAGGCAGCGTCGTTCTGAGAGAAGAAGGCAATGAGACATATTCGTTTCGAGAAGCAGGAGGTGGCAGCTTATGTCCAACATGACCAAGCAGGCGTTGGAAGTATCACTGAAGAAAATGATGCAGAAAAAGCCGCTGGACAAAATCACCATACAGGATCTGACGGCAGACTGCGGCATCAGCCGGATGGCGTTTTACTATCACTTTAAGGACATCTATGATTTGATCGAGTGGGTATGCGTAGAGGATGCCTCCAGAGCCCTGCGAGGTAAAAAGAGCTATGATACATGGCACGAAGGTCTGCTGCAAATTTTTGAAGTAGTCTTGGAAAACAAGCCGTTTGTGCTCAATGCCTATCGGTGCATCAGCCGTGACCAGATGGAGAGCTATTTATATAAGCTTACCTATGCGCTCATCAGAGGTGTGGTGGACGAAAAGAGTCAAGATGCCCATATTTCAGAGCCGGACAAGGAATTTATTGCGCGTTTTTATAAGTATAGTTTTGTTGGAATTATGCTGGATTGGATCAAGCAGGGAATGGACGAAGATTACCACGAAATTGCAGAAAAAATCAGCATGACCATGCGGGGAAATGTAGCAAACGCAATTAAGAACTTCACGGAAGAAAAATGAATATTTACAAAGAGGGCTCAATGATAAAAATTTTATCATTGAGCCCCTTTTATAAATGTAAGTTTTCAGCGAAACGAGGTAGTATATAAACATGCAAGAGAAATTCCAACGCAAAATAATACGAATTTGAAAGGTGGTTGTCTTTATGGCAAAGAAGACTACTAAATTTACACTTGCAGCTGCAGGTCTTGCAGGCGCGGGCGCTGCTGTGGCTTTCGCCAAGAAAAAGCAGGAGCAAAAAGGGAAGAACGCTGCCGCCCCTGTAAAAACGGCCAATGATTACCGCAACACCGAGCTGGGTAAACACGAGAAAAACAGCAAGGGCATCTACTATACCAACGGTAACTATGAAGCCTTTGCACGCCCGGAAAAGCCCGAGGGCGTAGACGAAAAGAATGCCTATATCGTGGGCAGCGGCCTTGCATCGCTGGCAGCGGCCTGCTTCCTGGTTCGTGATGGACAGATGCCCGGTTCGCACATCCACATTCTGGAGGCAATGGACATTGCCGGCGGTGCCTGCGACGGTATCAACGATCCCAGCCGCGGCTATATCATGCGTGGCGGCCGCGAAATGGAAAACCATTTCGAGTGCCTCTGGGATCTGTTCCGCAGTATTCCCTCTCTGGAAAAGCCCGGTGCATCGGTTCTGGATGAGTTCTATTGGCTGAATAAACACGATCCGAACTATTCCATGTGCCGCGCGACCGTCCGTCGCGGCGAGGATGCGCACACCGATGGTAAGTTCGACCTCAGCCAGAAGGCCTGCATGGAAATCGTAAAGCTGTTTATGACCAAGGATGAAGACCTGTATGATAAGACCATCGAGGATGTGTTTGACGATGAGGTTTTCAATTCCACGTTCTGGCTGTATTGGCGCACCATGTTCGCCTTTGAAAACTGGCACAGCGCCTTGGAAATGAAGCTGTATTTCCAGCGCTTCATCCACCACATTGCCGGTCTGCCTGATTTCAGCGCCTTGAAATTCACCCGCTACAATCAGTATGAGTCGCTGATTCTGCCTATGCAGAAGTATCTGGAGGAGGCCGGGGTGGACTTCCAGTTTAATACGGAGGTGACCAATGTCCTCTTTGACATCAATGGCAGCAAAAAGGTAGCTACCGCCATTGAGTGCAAGGTAAACGGCGCAGAAAAAGGAATTTTGCTTACCGAGAATGACCTGGTGTTTGTCACTAACGGAAGCTGTACCGAAGGCACCATTTATGGTGACCAGAACCATGCGCCCAACGGGGACGCAGAAGTGCGCACCAGCGGCTGCTGGAATTTGTGGAAGAACATTGCCAAGCAGGATCCCGCCTTTGGCCATCCCGAAAAATTCTGCTCGGATATTGCAAAGACCAACTGGGAATCCGCAACCGTTACCACGCTGGATGATAA
>JAHHSH010000033.1 GCA_020025345.1 Oscillospiraceae bacterium
GCGTGCTTTCGGTTGAAGCGGAGACTGTCGCCGTTGTCGTAAATCAGATGGGACTGATAGAGAATGGGGAGCATCAAGGCCAGAAACAGCGTCAGGAAGAAGCTCTCCACAGGGAACATACAGAGGTTCTTGATGATGTGGGGCAGCTGGAACATGGCGTAGCTCTTGCCCATGACCAAATGGTAGTAGAGGGCCATAATGGGGGCATTGAGCAGGATGTTGACAAAAAAGTCGATGCAGAACCGGGACAGGATCACGCGGGTAGGTGTGACCTTGGTGCGGTAGAGAAACAGGGCAAAGATGAGAGAACCGGTGATCTCCACGAAAATAAAGGGGAAGAAATAGGGGCCGGTGGGAAAGAGCAGACAGCCAAGGGTATCGGACACGGCGGCGGCCAGCATAGCCACCACAGGGCCGAAGGTCATGGCGCCCAGCGCGTTGATGACGAAAGCTGTGTTGATCCGCATACCGGGACCCAGATTAAAGCCCACGGGCTTGAGCGCCACCCGCAGAGCGATCATCAGTGCGGCGAAGACCAGCATCCGGGGATTTTTCAACTCCTGGGCGGCAGTGCGCCAGTAGTCGCGGGAAAACGGGGATTTGTACAAGGGCATAAAAAAAGACCTCCTATGTGATTTGGCAGCCCTAAAGGGTCAGCCGCACAGAGGAGGGGGAAATATTCCGCAGTTCCGGTATGCGGCAGCGGGATGCGGCATCTGTACTGCACGGAAAATTCCGTTTCGTCCGGCGGACAACTCCCCGTCCCGTCGGCACTTTGCAACACACAGAAACCTACTCTGCCTGATTGCTTTTATTATACGCTTTTGCCGCAGATTTGCAAGAGATTTCCTCGATTTTCCACGCCTGCCCCGGCGAGGATAGCTGGTCGCCCTGAGGCGCAACAAGCGGCACTCCACCGAGGGGAAATCTGTGGAAACAGAGCGAGGAGCCGCGTTTTGGACGGCCTAATTGATTGCAAAACGTATAAGCGAAGCGAAATATAACAGATGGGATTGCTCTTCCAGTCTTGCGGTCACAAAACCCTCCGGTAGCAGATCCGGGCTGTGCACTCCCAAAACGTTTTGTTGTCCTCTACGGTATCGCCTCCCTTTTCCGCAGCAAGGTGGAAAAAGCAAGAAAAAAGAGCCGCCCACGCAGGGCGGCTCTCTACATATAATATAGGAATCAGTGCAGCTTGGGCAGGGTGTTGGCGCCGTGGGGCATCAGCGTGGCGGGCAGATCCCGGCCGCCGTTCAGCTCCCGGCTCAAAGCCAGAGCCGCATCCAGCGTTTTGACGGCGTGGATCTTGGCATAGCCAAACTCCTCCTGTGCCATGTCGGTAACGGCGATCATGTGGTACTTCTCAGCGCTCTCGGCAAAAAGGTAGCCGATGAAAGCACCGATGGAGAAGTTGGTGCGCAGATCCTTCTCACGCTCCAGCATGGTGGGATAGTCGGCGATCTGGCGGCGTGTGTCCTCGCTGCCGAAGCCCTCGTCGGACTTGGTGACGAGAATGATAGTGCCGTTGTCCTCAACAATCTCCAGTGCGTTGCAAAGGGTCTTGATGGTCTGGTAGAAGTTCAGATCCTTGGGATAGCCACCGGCGCTGGCGATGACCAACGGCGTTTTCTTCTCCGCAGGCACGCCGTACATCTTGTCCACCAGCTCCGTGGCGGCGCGGTGGGCGGTGTTCCAGTTTCCGGCAAAGGCGGCGATGATCTCCTGCGCATCATTGACCACCACGTTGACAAGGAAAGTGGGGTGTGCCATGGCGCAGGCCTCCATCATGTCGGCGTGGACGGGGTTGTGCTCATTCATATTGGCGCTGCGTACCTCTGGGTTGGAGCCGTTGCCAAGGCCGGGGTTCAGAGCCAAATTGTGGTTTTTCATAATGGTGTCGCGTCCGGCGATACCGGGCAGGATGCTCTTGCGGCCGCCGCCGAAACCGGCCATAAAGTGGTAAACCACGCCGCCGGTCAGTACAATATGGTCGCAGGCCAGAGCACGCTTGTCCAGCCACACAGGGGTGCCATAAGAGGTGGTGCCCACAAGAGTGAGGTTGTCCTCGTCGGTGCAGACGTGATCCTCAACCCGGATACGGTCGTAGACGGCTTTGGTTACCAGACCTGCGTGTTCCTCCGGAGTCTGGCGGCGATGGGTACCGGTGGCGGAGAGGATCAGAATGTCCTCATCCCGGATACCGGCGCTCTCCAGCTCTTCAATCAGCACGGGGATATAGGTTTCCGGGGACTGCCAGCGCCGTGTCACATCGGAGATGATGAGGCATACTGTCTCGCCGGGGTGTACCAGCTCCTTGAGGGGCTTGGAGTCGATGGGGTGATCCAGTGCGTAGCGAATGTGCTCTGCCGCCGTGCGCTGGGGCAGCTCGACTGCATTAGGCTCCAACTCTGCCACAATCAGTTCCGAGGGCAGTGTTACTTCAAATTCCTGCTGTCCGTATTTCATTGCTTCTGCCATGATCTATGTTCCTTTCCCACGTGCCGCAGCACGAAATTAGAATGGTATGGAGTCGGTGTAATACCGACGTGCAAAGGTATTATACGCCGCCATAGTGGAAAATGCATCGGCAATATCCACCAAAAACCGAGGATTTCTGGCCTAACTGCTCCCCAATACGGTTGGAAATCGGTTCTGTGGCGGTGGAAACACAGCGCGAATGCGTCTTAAACGACTGTCGGGTGACGCATCTTTTCCACAGGGAAGTGTACTTCCCTGTTTACAAGGTTGAAAAGTGCCGCAGATATGTCTGCAAGCACAGTGCAAAACAGGAAATTACAGCGCCATGAGAGATTCAATGGTATAGATTCGCTCGACTTTTTCCACATCAATGTGCATGGTGACAGCCGGCTGA
The DNA here is from genome assembly GCA_020025345.1 of Oscillospiraceae bacterium. GTDB lineage: Bacteria > Bacillota > Clostridia > Oscillospirales > Oscillospiraceae > Vescimonas. The sequence goes on from JAHHSH010000033.1 coordinate 2,873, forward strand.
CGTCTACGTCTCCGCGTCATACCCTTTTAGCTGTGCGGCACATAAGTCCGGTTTCTTTCCACAAGTTGCAGACAAAAAAAGAACCGCCCGCAGGCGGTTCTTTTTAAAAAGCTTTGCTTACTCAGCGCTCTTAGCTTCCTCAGCAGCCTTCTTTTCGGCAGCAGCCTTAGCAGCAGCGGCCTTCTTTTCAGCGGCAGCCTTCTGAGCGGCCTTGAACTTCTCCTTCTCCTCGGGAGTAGGGATGGGCTCAATGGCACCCTTGGGGCAAGCCTTGGCGCACATGGTGCAGTTCTTGCACTTGGAGTAGTCGATGACGGCCACGCCGTTGACCACATGGATAGCGTCGAACTTGCAGGTGCGCTCGCACAGACCGCAGCCAATGCAGGAGTTGGTGCAGACCTTGGCGGCTGCAGGACCCTTGTCCAGATTGGAGCAGTTGACGAACACCTTCTGCTTGTAGGGAACTTCCACGATCAGGTGGCGGGGGCAAGCCTCACGGCAGGCGCCGCAGTTGGTGCACTTTTCCTTATCGACAACGGCAGCACCGTTCTCACCGATATGGATTGCATCGAACTGACATGCACTTACGCAGGAGCCGAAGCCCAGGCAACCGTACTTGCAGTCCAGAACACCGCCGCCGCAGACCTTGGTGGCAGCCAGGCAGTCTTTAACACCGCGATACTCGAAGTTCTTCTTGGCGTTCACGCCGCCGTTACACAGGACGTGAGCCACCATCTTCTCGCCGGAGGGAGCTTCCATGCCCATGATCTCAGCGATCTTGGCAGCGCCCTCAGCACCGGCAGGTGCGCAGGCGGTGATGGGAGCCTTACCGGCCAAAATAGCCTCGGCACAGCCGCCGCAGCCGGGATAGCCGCAGCCGCCGCAGTTAGCGCCGGCCAGGCAATCCTGAATCTGAGGCAGACGAGGATCAACCTTCACCTCGAAGGCCTTAGCAGCCACAGCCAGAATCAGACCGAAGATCACGGCCAGAGCACCCAGCACCAGGACTGCATAAAGAATCGTCATAAAATCCATTGTCTTTTACCTCCTTACCAGACCTTCAGACCACTGAAGCCCATGAAGGCCAGAGCCATCAGGCCGGCAGTGATCAGTGCGATGGGGAAACCCTCGAAGGCCTTGGGGGTCTCAGCAAACTCCAGCTGCTCACGGACAGCCGCGAACAGGAAGATTGCCAGCAGGAAGCCCAGACCGCCGGTGATACCATACACCACAGACTCGATGAAGTTGTAGTTGTTCTGCACGTTCAGCAGGGCAACACCCAGCACGGCGCAGTTGGTGGTGATCAGGGGCAGGTACACACCCAGAGCGGTGTACAGGGTGGGGATGAACTTCTTGAGGAACATTTCCACGAACTGCACCAGACCGGCAATCACCAGAATGAAGGCCACGGTCTGCATGAACTCCAGACCCAGAGCCCGCAGAACGATGTTCACCAGGTAGGCAAAAGCGGAAGCCAGACCCATAACGAAGGTCACGGCTGCGCCCATACCGACGGCGGTGTCGATCTTCTTGGAAACGCCCAGGAAGGGGCAGATGCCCAGGAACTGGGCAAAGATAAAGTTATTGGTCAGAATTGCGCCAAGAGAAATGGCGAGCAGAGAAGTAACACTCATTTACTTGGCCTCCTTTTTCTTAGCGCTCTTGGCCATGGCCCACTGCATAGCAGCGATCAGGCAGCCCAGAGACAGGAAGCCGCCCACGGGCAGCACCAGCATCAGAGCGGGGGTGTAGGACTCGGGCATGATCTGGATACCGGCCAGCGTGCCGCTGCCCAGCAGCTCACGGAAGAAGCACAGGATAACCAGCACGATGGTGTAGCCCAGACCCTGGAAGATACCGTCCAGAGCAGCAGCGCCCACGGTATTCTTGGAGGCAAAAGCCTCTGCACGGCCAAGGATAATGCAGTTCACCACGATCAGGGGGATAAACACACCCAGAGACTCGGCGATGGCGGGAACGAAGGCCTGCAGCAGCAGGTCAACGCAGGTAACGAAGCCAGCGATCACGACGATGTAGCAGGCAATACGCACCTCACCGGGGATGATCTTACGCAGCAGGGAAATAAAGATATTGGACAGGGTCAGGATGATCATAACAGACACACCCATGCCAAGACCGTTCATAATAGAAGTGGTGATGGCCATGGTGGAGCACATACCCAAAAGCTGTACCAGAACGGGGTTCTGATTGATCAGACCGTCCATGAGTTGTTTCTTAGCATTCATTTAGTACTCCTCCTTTCTTAGCCCAAGGTTTCCACGACGGCCAGAGCAGCGTTAGCGCCCTTGGTCACACCGGTGGAAGAAACAGTTGCGCCGGAGACAGGGCTGATGTTGCCCTTGACTACCAGGCTGCCGGAACCGGACATGCCGATGAACTGATCGAGCACAGGAGTGCCGTTGACAGCGGGAGCATTTTCGTTGCAGACCTTGGTACCGATACCGGAAGTCTCAGCGTGCTTAACGACGCTGATGCCGGTGATGGCCTTGTTGGTGTCAGTACCGACGATCATTTCAATGCTGCCCTGAGAACCGCTGGCCACAACCTTAACAGCGTAGCCTGCGCTCTCGCCGGCGGACTTGACCTCGTAGAGCTCGGTGACAGTGCCGCCCTGTGCGGTGGCAGCTGCCTTGACCTCGTCGGACAGCTCCTGAGGAACGAACTCACTCTCGGGGTCGGTAACGACCTTGACCAGAGCCGCCTCGGTCTTGGCCTTGTTAATAGCAGCGATGGGACCCTTGGTCACTTCGTTGACGACGCCCAGCAGAGCGGCGACGATCAGGGAGATCACAGTCAGAGTGCCGGCCACCTTCAAAATAAACTTACCGGAGATTTTCATTTTGCAGCCGCCTCCTTTGCCTTCTTTTCCTTCTTGGGTGCGCCGTAGATGGTGGGACGGACGTACTTGTCAATCAGCCAAGTGGTGCAGTTCATCACCAGGATGGAGAAGCACACGCCCTCGGGATAGGAGCCGAAGCGACGGATGAACACGGTCAGCAGGCCGCAGCCGATACCGAAGATGATCTGGCCGGGCTTGGTGACAGGAGAAGTGGCGTAGTCGGTAGCCATGAAGATGGCACCCATCATCAGACCGCCGCCGAACACGCTGTAGGCCATGTAGTCCACGGCGCTGATACCGGCAGGAGCGGAGATCAGAGAGATGACAGCCACGGTGCCGATGAAGGCCACGGGGGTATGCCAGGAGATGACCTTGCGGAGCATCAGATAGATGCCGCCGGCCAGCAGCATGAGAGCGGAAACCTCGCCCATGGAGCCGCCGATCTTGCCCAGGAACATATCAGCGATGGTGGGCAGCTGATCAAAAGCGCCCTCCTTCATGATAGCCATGGGGGTAGCTGCGGTTTCCACATCGGCCACAGAGCCGAAGATGGGCATCCACTTGTTGGGGACGACCCACTGGGTCATAGCGCTGGCGTAGCATGCCATCAGAGCAGCACGGGCGGCCAGAGCAGGGTTAAGGAAGTTGCAGCCAATGCCGCCGTAGAGCTGCTTGACAACAACAATGGCGAAGAAGGAGCCAATCACCATCATCCACCAGGGCAGGGACACGGGGCAGCTGAGAGCCAGCAGCATACCGGTAACCACAGCGGACAGATCGCCGATGGAGCAGTTCTTCTTCATTACCTTGCGGTAGCCCCACTCCCAGAACAGGCAGGAGACCACGGCGATGACAGTCAGGATCAGAGCCTGGAAGCCAAACACATATACGCTCATGCACAGAGCAGGGATCATAGCGATGATCACGTCCAGCATGATGCTGCGGGTATCCTCATTGGAACGGATGTGAGGGGAGGAAGACGCGATCAATTTCAAATTCTTGTAATCGGTCATTGTTTACGCCTCCTTCTTCTCAGCGGCGGCCTTAGCCTCGGCATCAGCCTTAGCCTTGGCGGCCATTCTTGCGTTGTTGACCTGCTGCTTGCCCAGACGGAAAGCGTGGGTCAGAGGCAGACGGGCCGGGCAGGTGTAGGTGCAGGCGCCGCACTCGATGCAGTCCATACCATGGAGCTGATCGCGGAATGCCTCCCAGTTGCCCTTCATCAGATACTTGTACATGAAGACGGGCTCCAGGCGGATGGGACATACGCCGACGCACTTGCCGCAGCGGATGCACTGAGGCTCGGCGACGTACTTCTCCTCCTCGCCGGCGAAGGCCAGCATAGCGCCGGTACCCTTACCAACGGAGACGTCCACGCTGTACTGTGCAAGACCCATCATGGGGCCGCCCATGATCAGCTTGTAGGTCTCATCCTTCAGACCGCCGCAAGCGTCAAACAGGCAGGAAATGGGGGTGCCGATGGGGCACTCGATGTTCTTGGGATCGATCACGCCGGAACCGGACACGGTGACGATCTTGTTCACCACGGGCATGCCCTCGTACACGGCGCGATAGATTGCAACAGTAGTGTTCAGGTTGAAAATGCAGCAGCCGGCATCTGCGGGCAGCTTGCCGGAGGGCACCTGACGGCCGGAAACGGCCTGTGCCAGCTGCTTCTCAGCGCCCTGGGGATAACGGGTATGCAGCACTTCCACCACGACGGGAGCTTTCAGCTCCTCAATGGTCTTGTTCAGAGTGTCAGCAGCGTTCTGCTTGTTGGCCTCAATGCCGATGTACACCTTGTCCACGCCGAAGCACTTAGCCAGCAGCGTAGCACCCTTGACGACCATCTCGGGACGCTCCAGGCAGGTGCGGTGGTCGCCGGTGATATAGGGCTCACACTCCGCCGCGTTGATGATCACATAGTCAACCTTGCCCAGGCTGGAGCTGATCTTTACGTGAGTGGGGAATGTAGCACCGCCCTGACCGACGATACCGGCATTCTTAACGATCTCGACCAGCTGCTCAGGAGTGATGCTGTCGGGATCTTCTACGGGATGGATGTCTTCACACACAGTGTTCTGGAAATCGTTCTCGATCACCACGGACATCATGGTGCCGCCCATGCTGAAAGGCCGGGGTTCCACGGCTTTCACCGTACCGGACACGCTGGCATGGATGGGGGCGGACACAAATCCGCCGGGCTCACCGATCTTCTGTCCAATCGTCACCTTGTCGCCCACTGCAACGAGGGGTTTGCAAGGTGCACCGATGTGCATAGACATGGGAATGACCACCTGCGCCGGTGCTGCCAGCTGCTCGATGGCCTTTTCATTGGTTGCGGCCTTCATGTCATTGGGATGAACGCCGCCAAAGAAAGCTTGTGCCATTGTCTTCACCTCATCTTACTTATGGGTGGCCCTACGCCACCCCATACTGCAAATTATTCTACATCAATGGAAACGGAATGTCCAGTGTTTTGCTACGGAATTCACAATCTTTTGGCGGTTTTCTTCCATTATTGGCAAGTTGAACGGAAACTTTTGCAAGAATGGCCAAGATTTGTACTATTTGGCGGAAGGGCGGTCGGGGACGCTTGTCTTTTGGCTGACACTATGGTAAACTACAACCAAATTACTTTTACAATTGTAAGAAACGGGAAAGGAGATCGTATGCTCAACCGTGTACAAATTAAAATGGAGGCAAAAGAGGTCGTCCGTTCGGCGCGCGCCTCGGCCTATGTGATGACACTGATCTACCTGCTGCTGGTCAATCTGATCAATGCTGTTGATCTCTATGCGGGCAATGGTATTTTGCATTATGTGCAGGAGCACATGCTGCCGGTGGAGCTGCCCTCCTTCTTGATAGCGCCCGACTTCCCGCCGCTGGTGATCATGTTTGTCACGGTGATGGTTTTTCTGCTCACGACAGTGCTGGGCGGCGGACTGATTATCTATCATCTGGGCGTGCGCCGCGGCTATGAGATGGGCTACAGCACGCTTTTTGACGGCTTCTCCATCGTGGGAAAGCTGATTCTCGGCTCGCTGTGCGTGTCGGCACTGGTGACGGTGGGCATGATGCTGCTGGTGATCCCCGGCATTATTTTGAGTTATATGTATCGCTTTACTATATATAATATATGTGAAAACCCGGAACTGGGCGTTATCAATGCCATGCGGATGTCCCGCCTGCAGACCTCGGCCCATAAAGCGGATCTCTTTATGCTGGATTTGAGCTTCATTGGATGGCTTTTCCTCTGCGGCTTGACCATGGGGATCCTTTCAATCTGGATCAACCCCTATATGGAGCAGGCCAATATCGGCTACTTCGAGGCGCTCAAGCGCTCCTCCGGCGTTGGCTATATTCCGAACGAACCCACCGACGGCCCCAGCGATGACCCCTACAGCCCCCTCTTTTAAGTGCAGGGGAGGAGGCTCTCCCCAGGGGTGGCGGTATTATGCTTGCGAATATAAAGCAGGTCCTCATTTGAGGGCCTGTTTTTCTGCGAAAATGGGAAAAAAGAGGGGGACTTTGCAACTTCTGTTAATAATTTATCAAATGTGCACAGTATTTTGTTAAAACTTTGGCACAATTGCGGTTTGTTTTTATTCACGAGATATTGTACAATATAATTTGTGGTAAAGAGTTCTTTTAGCTGGTGCTAAAGGAAGCGGGGTGGGACTCCCCGGAACGGCGCAAACGAGTGGTGTTCGCGGCGCCGTAGAGAAGAAAACAAAAAAATAAAGAGGAGTGTGTGTTTGTGTTTAAGAAATTCACCAACGGCTGCGTTCGCGTAGTCAACAGATGGCTGCCCGATCCCTTCCTGTTCGCAGTCATTCTGAGCTTTGTCGTCTACATTGCTGCCATGCTGGGTACCCATCAGGGTCCCGTGGCCATGCTGACTGCCTGGGGTAATGCAAAGGGCTTCTGGGGCCTGCTGGCTTTCTCCATGCAGATGGCTCTGGTGCTGGTGCTGGGTAACGCTATGGCGTCTTCCAAGCCCTGCAAGAAGGCTCTGCGTGGCCTGGCTGGCCTGGCTCACAACAATATGCAGGCCATCGTGATCACCACCTTCGTGTCTGTGATCTGCTGCTGGCTGAACTGGGGCTTCGGCCTGATCGCCGGTGCTCTGCTGGCTAAGGAAGTTGCTAAGCGCGTTCCTACTGTTGACTATCCCCTGCTGATCGCTTCTGCCTATTCTGGCTTCGTGATCTGGCACGCCGGCCTGTCCGGTTCCATCCCCCTGCAGCTGAACGGCGGCTATACCGTTTTCAAGGATACCGCTCAGGAGGCTACCTTCCAGGCTGCTACTACCGAGACCATCTTCCACCCCATGAACCTCATCATGATTGGCGTGATCTTGATCCTGATGCCTCTGGTGAACTATGCTATGCATCCCGATAAGGAGCACACCATCACCATCGATCCTACTCTGCTGGTCGATGAGGAGGAGAAGACCTACGAGATCAAGACTCCCGCTGACAAGCTGGAGAACTCCAAGATTCTGTGGGCTTTGGTCGTGATCGCAGGCTTTGCTTATATCGTTGTTTACTTCATCAATGTTGTCAAGGCTGGCAAGAATATCGCCGGTGCTCTGGATCTGAACATCGTTAACTTCATCTTCATGTTCCTCGGCATCCTGCTCCACGGCAATCTGCGCCGCTATGTGGATGCTATCGGCGAGGCTGCTGCCGGTGCCGCAGGTATCCTGCTGCAGTTCCCCTTCTATGCTGGTATCATGGGTATGATGACTGCTGCTAACACCGATGGTGTGTCTCTGGCTTCCATCATCTCCGACTTCTTCGTCAATGTTTCCACCCCTGTGACCTTCCCCCTGCTCACCTTCCTGTCTGCCGGTATCGTGAACTTCTTCGTTCCCTCCGGTGGCGGCCAGTGGGCTGTTCAGGGCCCCATCGTGATGCCTACCGCTAAGGCTATGGGTATCGAGGCTGGCCGTGCTGCTATGGCTATTGCTTGGGGTGACCAGTGGACCAACATGATCCAGCCCTTCTGGGCTCTGCCCGCTCTGGGTGTTGCCAAGCTGTCCGCTAAGAACATCATGGGCTATCTGGTGATTGTCCTGCTGTTCACCGGCGTGGTTGCCTGCTTGGGCTTCCTCGCTTGGGCTATGTGGTTCTAAGCTTAAAAACCTCATACATAAACAGGACCGAGATTTCTCGGTCCTGTTTTTTTACATCTGCAAGGCCTGCGGGTATGTCGGTTGGCTGCCATAGTTCTATCTGTTGAGAAGTGAAAAAGACAGGCGATGGCTTTGCAAATACCACGACCTTTCCTGCTGCGATTGCCCCGAACATGAAGAAGCCCCCGACATAATGTCGGGGGCTTCTTCATGTAGACGTGTATGGTGCTTACAAATCATCGAGCAAGGATGAGATGCTATTTCTTCATAGCGGGACAATAGGCGGTGAAAAGGACAGGGATGATGATTTCCAGGGCAGTTGCCGCATGGATGAGAATGTCCGTCGTAGCGGCTCTGCTGCCAGCGGTTAGCTTTTATGCCCAAATGGCCATAGCAAGGGTTCCGGCAACCATCAGGCAGAGCCCCGCAAAGGCTTTCGCAGTGAGCTTTTCCTTGAAAACCACATAGGAGAAGAGAACAGTCACAACAATGCTCAATTTATCAATGGGGACAACCACACTGACGACACCCGTTTGAATGGCATAGTAGTAGCACAGCCACGAGGCACCGGTGGCCAGACCCGACAAGGAGATGAAGGCAAGCTCTCGCTTGTCGATGGTTTTCACTTGTGCCGCCTTTCCTTTGGTAAACACGATGCCCCACGCAATAACAAGGACAACACCGGTGCGTATGGCAGTTCCCAGATTAGATTCCACGCCGGTGATTCCAATTTTGGCAAGGATGGAAGTCAAAGCGGCAAAGACGGCGGAGAGAACGGCATAAATGAACCACGGACCGCTCTTTTGTGGCCCTGCGTCCTTCTTTTTTTGAATCATGAGGAAGATGCCTGTGGCCAGAACAGCAGTACCCAGAAGTTTCGCAGCCAAGTGTTCCGTCTCGTTGAAAAGAACAATTGCCAGCAGTACGGATAGAACCGTGCTGGATTTGTCGATGGGGGCTACCTTGTTTACATCCCCCATGGCCAAGGCTTTGAAATAGCAGATCCACGAAGCTCCGGTGGAAATGCCGGAGAGCACCAGAAAGACCAGAGATTTTGCCGCAATGCCGGTGATGGTGTGGGCAGATCCCACTATAAATACCATAACCCAGGAAAACAGCAATACCACAAAGGTGCGTATTGCTGTGGCAACATCGGAGTCCGTATTCTTAATCCCGCATTTTGCGAGAATCGCTGTGAGACCCGCAAAAAAGGAGGAGAGAATTGCGGCTGCCAGCCACATAAAATCGCGTCCCTTCACAGAAATTATTTAAGTATAGTATACTGCGCCGCAGGCTGTTTCTCAATAGACACCGCCTGCGTGCTGTTCGGAACTGCAGATATGCTGCAATGCTGCCATATCGGTGACAGGGAAATTTATACGCACAACATATTGGGCGAGGATCCGTAAATCGGGTGCATATTCCTGTTCCGTGAGGTTTGGAAAGCGTGTATAGAAAGGAGGATGAGGGCAGAAAAAGAACTGCGGAGTAGGTAAGAGTATGTTTTTCCTTTACCTTTTAGATGGAATTTGCTATAATAAAATATTATTAGTGAAAGTATACCAAAATACGCAGGGGAGGAGACGGCAGACATGAAATTTCAAAAGTGGAATATTCACCCAACACCGGACGGTGCGGCGGAGGTGCTGATTGCTGCCGGGTATCCTCATCTTGTGTCGGAGGTGCTGGCCGCCCGGGGGATTACCGCGGCGGAAGAGGCCGCCGCATTTCTGGAGCGGGATCATCGGCTGACCATCTCCCCTTTTTTGATGAAAGATATGGATCGCGCGGTGGAGCGCATCAACGAAACCATGGCGCGGGGAGAGCGAATGGCTGTCTTTGGCGACTATGATGTGGACGGTATTACAGCCACCTGCATTTTGGTGGACTATCTCCGGCGGCACGGTGTCGATTGCCTGCACTATATCCCCCGGCGCATTGAGGACGGCTACGGCCTTGGGAAGGACGCCATTCACTCCCTCTATGAGCAGGGCGTGAAGCTCCTCGTTACCGTGGACTGTGGCATTACCGGCGTGGAGGAAGTGGACTATGCGGCGTCACTGGGCATGGATGTGGTCATTACTGACCACCATGAGTGCAAGGATGTGCTGCCGGCGGCCTGTGCCGTGGTGGATCCTCACCGCAGTGACTGTCCGTATCCCTTTAAGCATCTGGCCGGGTGCGGTGTGGCGCTGAAGCTGGTGCTGGCACTGGCAGGCCCGGACCGGGAAGAGGCCGTGTTCTCCCGCTATTGTACGCTGGCTGCCATCGGCACGGTGGCGGATGTGATGCAGATGTCCGGGGAGAACCGCACCATCGTTTCCCGCGGCCTTGACTCCATCAACCACTCGGATTTTATCGGCTTGCACGCCCTTTTGCGGGAGGCAGGTCTGGCAGAAAAGGCCATCACCTCCGTGCAGATCGGCTTTGTGCTGGCACCGCGTATCAATGCCGCCGGACGAATGGACGCCGCAGATGTGGCGGCGGAGCTTCTCTTGTGTGACGATCCGCAGCGGGCGGCAACGCTGGCCCGGCAGCTGTGTGCGTTGAACCGGGAGCGGCAGGACGTGGAGCAGGAGATCTATGCCCAGGCGCTGGAGATGATTGAGGCCCTGCCGGAGGAGGAGCGCAGCGCGCTGATCCTGTCCAGCGATTGCTGGCATCAGGGCGTGGTGGGTATCGTTGCCTCCCGACTCAGTGAGAAATACTCCTGCCCCAGCTTTATGATCCACCTCAACGACGGTGTGGGCAAGGGCTCGTGCCGCAGCTGGGGCGGCTTTAACCTGTTTGTGGCGCTGGAGCGCTGCGCCGATCTGCTGCTGGGCTTCGGCGGCCATGAGCTGGCGGCCGGTTTTACCATCGAGGAGAAGAATATCCCTGCTTTCCGGCGGCGGATGAATCAGATCGCTCGGGAGTACTGGGGCGGCGCGGAGCCGGTGTCCAGTCTGGACGTTGATGTGGTGCTGAACCAGCCGGGGCGGGTGACGCTGGAGGAAGTGGCGGCGCTGGATCTTCTGGAGCCTTACGGCGCCGGGAACAATCGTCCCGTGTTCTGCCTGCAGGGTGCTACGTTGGAGCGGATGCAGAATGTGGGACAGAATCGCCACCTAAAGCTGCGGCTCAGTAAAGGGCCGGCGCAGCTGGAGGGCATCTTCTTCTCTGCCAATGTGGAAGCCTGCGGCGTCACATTGGGCAGCCGGGTGGATGCGGCCTTCTATTTACAAATCAACGAATTTCGCGGCAACCGCTCGGTACAGCTGCAAATGGTGGACATTCGCCCGTCCCTGTGCTGCAGCGGACGGGAGGAGGAGTCGCTGCAGCTGCTGGAGCGCTGCCTTGCCGGGGAGTGCTTGCAGCCCAAGGAGGTCATGCGGCTGCATCCCACGCGGGAGCAGTGTGTTCGGGCGTGGCGCTCGCTGCAGCATCTGGTGCCGCCGGAGGGACTGACCACCGGCTATCTGCCCTTTGTCCGGCAGGTGGCAGCGGCTATGACCGGCGCAGAGCCGTTTTTGCGGGCGGCTTTCGCGGTGGAGATCTTCCGGGAACGGGAAATTTTAAACTGTGAGCGTCAGGGAGACCAGATCTGTCTGTGCCGCTGTGATCAGGGAAAGAAAGTCTCCCTGGAGGAGTCCATATATCTCCGCCGTCTTGCCGGCGGAACGGAAACGGTGAAATGAGGTGGCGTACAATGACGATCGAAGAATCCTATCTGCAACTGGAAGACTCTATTCGCGCCTATAGTCCCAACGCCAACTTTACCCAAATCCGGGCGGCCTACGAATTTGCCGTCAAGGCCCATGAGGGGCAGAAGCGCAAGGATGGCTCGCCCTATGTGACCCACCCGCTGGCGGTGGCAAAGATCGTGGCGGAGGAGCTGCATCTGGACTCGGAGTCCATTATGGCGGCGCTGCTCCATGATACCATCGAGGATACGTCTGCCACCCATGAGGATATTGCGCAGCTCTTTTCCCCTACGGTAGCGGATCTGGTGGAGGGTGTCAGCAAGCTGACCCGCGTGAAATTTACCTCCAAGGCGGAGGAGCAGATGGAGAATCTGCGCAAAATGCTGCTGGCCATGTCCAAGGATATCCGGGTCATTCTGGTGAAGATCTCCGACCGGCTCCACAATATGCGGACCATGGAGTACCAGACCCCGGAAAAGCAGAAGCAAAAATCCTTTGAGACCATGGAGATCTACGCCCCCATTGCGCACCGCTTAGGTATGCAGCGCATGAAGTGGGAGCTGGAGGATCTGTCCTTAAAGTATCTCGACCCGGTGGGGTATGATGAGATCATGTCGGCGCTGGATGCCAAGGCTGTGGAGTATGAGGCCTTCATGGACGGTATCAACAGCCAGATTTCCGAGCGGGTGGAGGAGTCCGGCATCCAAGATGCCGTGGTCTACGGACGGCTCAAGCATCCCTACAGCATCTACCGCAAGATGTATACCCAGAATAAGACCTTTAACGATATTTTTGACCTAATCGCCTTCCGCGTCATCGTGGATACGGTGGCGGACTGTTATAACGTGCTGGGCATCATCCATGATCTCTATAAGCCCATTCTGGGCCGGTTCAAGGACTATATCGGCACGCCGAAGCCCAATTTGTACCAGAGCCTCCACACCACCGTGATGAGCCAGAACGGCGTTCCCTTCGAGGTGCAGATCCGCACCAAGGAGATGCACGAGGTGGCGGAATACGGTATTGCCGCCCACTGGAAGTATAAGCAGAACGGGCAGGGCGGCGGTGATGAGAACCGCTATGAGTGGGTGCGCCGCCTGCTGGAAAACCAGGAGGGCACCGATGCCGAGGAATTTATCCACTCTTTGAAGGTGGATATGTTTGCCGATGAGGTGTTTGTTTTTACCCCCGTGGGTGATGTGATCAACCTGCCTGCCGGGGCAACCCCTATTGACTTTGCCTATTCCATCCACTCCGCCGTGGGTAACCGCATGGTGGGCGCCAAGGTCAACGGCCATATCGCCCAGTATGACTATAAGCTGAAAAACGGCGATGTGGTGGAGGTAATGACCTCCAAAAACGCCAAGGGCCCCGGCCGCGACTGGCTGAAAATCGCCCGAAGCAGTGAGGCACGCTCCAAGATTCGCCAGTGGTTCAAGCGGGAGAAGCGGGACGAGAATATTGTCAACGGCCGCGCTTCCTTTGAGGCGGAGCTGAAGCGCTGCGGCGTGACGCTGCGGGAGCTGACGGCGCAGGAGACAGTGACCGCGGTGCTGAAAAAGTTTTCCTATAATACGATGGATGACCTCTATGCCGCCATCGGCTACGGTGGTATCACCACACTCAAGGCCATCGGGCGGTTCCGGGATGAGATCCAGCGGATCGTCCATCAAAAGCAGGCAGCCTACCACGAGCAGGTGGAGAATGCCAAGCAGGAGGCGGCAGCTGCCGCAGCTGCTGCCAAAGCCGCGCAGCCTGTCCACGGAAAAGCGGTACAGGGCATCGTGGTGGAGGGCATGTCCAACTGCCTTGTGAAGTTTGCCAAGTGCTGCTCCCCTGTGCCCGGTGACGACATCGTGGGCTTTATTACCCGCGGCTATGGTGTCAGCGTTCACCGCAGTGACTGCCCCAACGCTTCTGCCGAGCGGCAGGCAGCGGAGAAGGGACGCTGGATCAAGGTTTCCTGGGCGGAGAGCACGCCGGAGGAGTATCAGACCACCTTGCAGGTGACGGCCAAGGATCGGATGAACCTCATTGTGGATATTTCCACGGTGCTCTCGTCCACCAAAACGCGGGTGTCCGCACTGAACGCCCGCTCCACGCCGGATGGTTTTGCCCTGATTGAACTGAAGGTGCAGGTTTCCGGCAATAATCAGCTGCAGACGCTCTCGCGCCGTCTGGAGCAGATTTCCGGCGTGATGCGGGTCAGCCGCCCCGCCGGATAAAGGCAATTTGAAAGGAGCAACGCAATGCGTGCAGTACTCACTCGTGTAAAAAGTGCCAGTGTTCGGGTAGACGGCCAGACCATCGGCCAGATCGGACAGGGCTTTATGATTCTTTTGGGGATCACCCATGACGATACGGAGGCGCAGGCCGTGAAGCTGGCGGATAAGCTGGTAGGTCTGCGGATCTTTGAGGACGAGAACGGCAAGATGAACCGCGGTCTGGAGACCGTGGACGGCCAGATTCTGGTGATTTCCCAGTTCACACTCTACGGCAATTGCAAGAAGGGGCGCCGTCCGGAATTTTTGGCGGCGGCACGTCCCGAGGTGGCGATCCCCCTCTATGAGAAATTCGTGCAGCTGTGCCGCGATAAGGGATTCCATGTGGAGACCGGCGAGTTCGGCGCCGACATGGAGGTGGAGTCCGTCAACGACGGTCCGCTGACGCTGATCGTGGACACTGACAGCCTATAAGGAGGCATATGAATGAAAGTTGAATCTTTGCGGGTTGGTCCCATCCAGACCAACTGCTATATTCTCTGTGATGAGACGGCCAAGGTCTGCGCCGTCATCGATCCCGGTGACGAGGGTGACCGTATTGCCGCCGCGGTGGAAAAGACCGGATGTACCCTGCAGTATGTGCTCTTGACCCACGGTCACTTTGACCACTTTACCGGTCTTGCCGCCCTGCTGCGCCACTATGATGTGCCGGTGTATATCCAGCCCAAGGACGCCATGGAGCAGGATGATGGCAACCAGTACAGCGTTCGCTTTCCCTGGCTCGATGACGCCCATCAGCGCTGGTACGGCGATGGCGACGAGCTGCAGCTGGGCAATCTCACCATCCGTGTGATGGAGACGCCCGGCCATTCTCAGGGCTCCGTCTGTCTGGTGGTGGGAGATGTGATCTTCTCCGGCGACACCCTGTTCCGCAGTTCCTGCGGCCGCACCGATTTGCCCGGCGGCGACTACCGGGCCATTTTGGAGTCGCTGGGTCGTCTGGGCCGATTGGAGGGCGATTATCATGTCTACCCCGGCCACGACCGGGACAGCACCCTTGCCGAGGAGCGGCGCTTTAACCCCTATCTCCGCCACAGCATGGGGATGGAATAAAGGAGCAAACGGTTCATGAAAATGATCTTTCGCGGCCATGATGACCGCTATGCCGTGGAGCAGAGCCTGCTGGCGTTTTTCCCGCAGGAGCGTCCCGTCTATGAGGCGGCGTCTGTCGGGGAAAATCAGGCGGTGGTGACGCTCTCCGTGGGGGAGACCTATACCACGGCGACGACAAAAATCATCTATGAGGGCAAGACCGCACGGGGCGTTTCCCGTGCGGTTATTGACCCTGCGCTGGATGCCCGTGAGGTCGAGCGCCAGCGCCAGAAGGTGCTGAAGCTGAGCTTTTTTAAGGCTGCCCGCACCATCACCGGCACGAGCCCCTCTTGGGGCGCATTGACGGGTATCCGCCCCGGTAAGGTAGCCGAGCGCTATTTGTTAGAAGGAAAAACGGAGGCACAGACCGACCGAATCTTGAAGGAGACGTACTTCGTGTCCCCGGAGCGGCGGCGGCTGGCCATCGAAACGGCACAGGCCGGTCTTGCGGCGCAGCGCGATCTGCGCCCGGAGGACATCTCCCTCTATGTGGGTATCCCCTTCTGCCCCACCCGCTGCGCCTATTGCAGCTTTGTTTCGGCCTCGGTGGAGAAGAGCTTTAAGCTCATCGAGCCGTATCTGGAGGTGCTGGAGCAGGAGATCACCGATGCGGCCCGTATGGTCAAGGAGACGGGGCTGCGCATCAAGTCCTTCTACATGGGCGGCGGTACGCCCACCACCCTTTCGGCAAAGCAGATGGATCATCTGCTGGGGCATCTGAACCGCAGCTTTGATCTGAGCGGCTGTGTGGAGTATTGCATCGAGGCAGGCCGCCCCGATACCATCGACCGGGATAAGCTGCAAGTGCTGCTGGATCACGGTGCCGACCGCATCAGTGTCAATCCCCAGTCGCTGGACGACCGGGTGCTGCAGGCAATCGGTCGCCGTCACAGTGCGGCGGATGTGGAAAAGACCATGGAACTGGTGGAGTCCATGCACTTCCCCCATGTGAATATGGATCTGATCGCCGGCTTGCCGGAGGATACACCGGAGGGCTTCCGCCATACGCTGGATCAGTGCATCGCCTATGGCGCGGATAATATTACCGTCCACACCCTCTCTTTGAAGAAGGGCAGCCGCATCCTACTGGAGGGCAGTGCCATCCCCGGCGCGGCAGAGGTGGCGGAGATGCTGGACTATGCCAATCCCACGCTGCGCGCCGCTGGGTTTGTCCCCTACTATCTCTATCGCCAGAAATATATGTCCGGCAGCTTTGAGAATGTAGGCTGGTGCCGCCCCGGTGCCGAGGGGCTCTATAATATCTACATTATGGAGGAACTCCACAGCATTTTGTCACTGGGTGCCGGTGGCTCGACCAAGATGGTGGACGCCAAGGCCGGACACATCGAGCGGGTGTTCCACGCCAAGTTCCCCAATGAGTACATTCAGCGCGAGGACAAGCGCCGGGAAAATCGGGAGACATTCCGGGACTTCCATCTGCATATGCTGGAAAAGAAATAATACGAGCAGACAGCGGGGCGTAAGCCCCGCGCTGTTTTCGCTCTTTTCCAGGAGGGGAGCCCATGACCGGGAGTAAGCGGCAGAATTTCATCGGCGGCGCAGCCATACTGGCTTCGGCAGTGGCAGTGACCAAGGTGCTGGGTGCGCTTTATAAGATCCCGCTGGGCAATCTTCTGGACAGCGAGGGAATGGCCCACTTTTATGTGGCGTATAATATCTATAATCTGCTGCTGCTCCTGTCCACGGCAGGGCTGCCGCTGGCGCTTTCACGCCTTGTGTCCGAGTCCGGTGCACTGGGGCGGGAAAACCAGAAAAGACGGATTTTCCATGTGGCACTGGGGATGTTTGCCGTGCTGGGGCTTGTGGGCGGCGGCGTTATGCTCTGCTACCCCGATG
>JAHHSH010000034.1 GCA_020025345.1 Oscillospiraceae bacterium
GCTCTCGCTGACAGCTTAGATAGAATACCACTCCGTGCGACATTTGTCAACACTTATTTTGCAATGTTTCGAAATTTCTTTTGTTGTCGCCTCCCATCCCTTTCCCCACATGACAAGCACCACGGCACATGCTATAATGCCTGTATATTATATTTGTATCTATAGAGGAGGGATCCGCCTTGCAGATCCGCCATATGACCGCCACCTTCGGCAAGCTCTCCCGGAGCCAGCTGGAGCTGCAGCCCGGCCTTAATTTGATTTACGCCCCCAACGAATCCGGCAAATCCACATGGTGCCATTTTCTGCGCACCATGCTCTATGGCTTTCCCCAGCGTGAGCGGGGGCCTATGGCCGATAAGAACCGCTTTGCCCCATGGGACGGCACACCTATGTCCGGCACCATGGATGTGGTACACCACGGACAGCACTACACCATCAGCCGCACCACCGAGCGCCCCAGCGCACCGATGGGCGCTTTTTCCTGCACCTATACCGGCACCGGCACCGCCGTCCCCGGCATCGACAGCCAGAATGCAGGCGAAGCCCTGCTGGGCGCAGAGCGCAGTGTCTTTAGCCGCAGCGCCTTCATCGGGCAAAGCGGATTGACGCTGGATCAGGACGCCGCACTGGAGCGGCGCCTCGCGTCTCTCATCACCACCGGCGAGGAGGACGTCTCCTTCAGCGAGACGCAGGAGCGGCTGAAAAAGCAACGCAACCGCCGCCGCCATAACAAGACCGGCCTGCTTCCCGCCTTGGAGCAGGAGATCGCACAGCTGGAAGAGCTTTTAGGGCAGCATGACGCACTCACTGCCCAGCTGCAGGACGCCCAGACCCAGTTGGAGCAGACCCGATCTCAAATGCAGGACTTGCAGCGGGCGCAGGGACAATGGCAGGAAATTCAAAAGCAGGAGGCGCTGCGGCACGCTTTGAAGATGCAGGCCCAAGCCGATGCCGCCCACGATCTGGTGCTGCATCTGGAGGCGCAGGAGCCGAACCTCCCCTCCGAGAGCCAACTCGCCCAGCTGCAAGGCATGGCCGATGCCCTGCACCGCAATCTCGCCGACAGTGAAATCGCCGACGAGGAGGCCGCCCGGGCCCAAGCTAACGCAACTGCCGCCCAGATACCGTGGCAGCAACACCCCCTCTACCCTGCCGACGAAGCCGAACTGACAGCACGAGCCCAGGAGATCCAGCCGAAAAAGAAGTCTTTTTCGGTGCTGATGGTACTGCTGTCTCTGGTGCTGGGTGGTGGTACCGGGGCAGCCCTCTGGACATTTCTTTCTCAGCCCATGGCCGCAGCTGCCGCCGGAGCTGCCGTATGCGCTGCCGCACTCCTCCTATATTATATGGTATATCGCGCCAAATCCAGCCACGCCGACAGCGCCGCACAGGCACAGCAAGAGGCCTTCCGTGCAGAAGCCGATGCTTATTTACAGCTGCGACGCAAAGCACTTACCGATGCACAGGAAGCAGAACGCTCCGCTGCCGCTGCACACGGCCTGCAGCAGAGCTGCCGTGAGAGCTTACTGCTGCTCCTCAGCCGCGTGCAGCCCTTCGCACCTCGCGCCATGAGCTTGACCACCGTCAACACTGCCCTGCGGGATGCCCTGCTCCGCCGTCGCCATTTGGAGGATTTGCGGCAGCAGGCAGAAAAAGCCGATTTTCAGGCACAGCTTCTCCACGCACAGCTGCCACCCCCGCCGCTGCCGGCACAGGACGCCGTACTGCCCCGCCCCATCATCACCGCCGCGCAGGTGGAGCACGCGCTGCCCTTGACACTGGCACGACAGCAGGCCGCTCAGAGCCGCGTAGACGCCCTCACCGGACAGCTCCACGCTTTGGGCGCGCGCCAGCCGTTGGAGCAGCAGTTACAGGAAAAAGAGGCAGAGTACCAGCGCTTGCAGGGCGAATATGAGGCCATCGCTCTGGCCATGACCTCGCTGGAAACAGCCAATCTCACACTGCAAAATCGATTCTCCCCCGCGCTGGGGCAGCGCGCGGCCGAGATTTTCTCCGCACTCACCGGCGGTCGCTACGAAAAAGTGGTGATGGATCGCAGTCTGGCCCTCTCCGCGCAAACGAAGGACGATCCCCTCTTCCGCAGCATCCAGCTTCTCAGCCAGGGAACCGCCGACCAGTTGTATCTGGCGGTACGGCTAGCGGTCTGCGACATGGTGCTCTCCGGCGGCGATCCTGCCCCCTTGATCTTAGATGATGCGCTGGCCAACTTCGACGATGAGCGCATGGCCGCAGCACTGGACTATCTTGCCAGTGAGGCACAGCACCGTCAAATCCTGCTTTTCACCTGCCAAAAGAGAGAAAGCGAATATCTGGCCCAGCGCCCGGGCGTGGCGCATTTGACCCTCTGACACTGGACAATTGGTCAAATTAGTGCTATATTGGATAATATTGTATTGATTCTTTTAATTTCTTCATAGGTAAAGGAGATTCTGTTATGAGCGATTGCAATCACAACTGCAGCAGCTGCGGCGAGGGCAACTGCAGTGAGCGCGAGGGAAAAAGTCCCTTCGAGATTAAGCCTCTGCGCCCCGGCTGCCGCGTAGGCAAGGTTTTCGGCGTTGTCTCCGGCAAGGGCGGTGTCGGTAAGTCCATGGTCACCAGCCAGCTGGCCGTCACCATGCGCCGCCGCGGCTACAACGTGGCCGTTCTGGACGCCGACGTCACCGGCCCCTCCATCCCCAAGGCTTTCGGCGTGCACTGCCGTGCCAACGGCACCGAGGATGCCATTCTCCCCGTGGAGACCCGCACTGGCATCCAGCTGATGAGCGTGAACCTGTTGCTGGAAAACGAGACCGACCCCGTCATTTGGCGCGGCCCTGTCATCGGCGGCGTAGTACAGCAGTTCTGGGGTGACGTGCTGTGGCAGGACGTGGACTATATGTTCGTGGATATGCCTCCCGGAACCGGCGACGTGGCTCTGAACGTGTTCCAGACGCTGCCGGTGGATGGCGTGATTATCGTCGCCTCCCCTCAGGAGCTGGTGAGTATGGTGGTGGAAAAGGCCGTCAAGATGGCCCAGATGATGAATATCCCCATCGTGGGCATTGTGGAGAACATGAGCTATCTCACCTGCCCCGACTGCGGCAAGAAGCTGTATCTCTTCGGCGAGGGCAAGACCGAGGAGGCTGCCGCCCGCTACAATCTGCCCGTGCTGGCAAAGATGCCCATCGAGCCGGCTCTGGCCACTCTGGTGGATCACGGCGATATCGAGTCCTTCCAGGGCAACTGGCTGGATGACGTGGCCGATGCCGTCAGCGAATAATCTTCTCTCAGCAAAAGAGCGCTTTCTTTCAAAGGAAGCGCTCTTTTTATGTTTCTGTCCCGAAACCGCTTCTCTAAGTAATCGCAGCATAAAAACCCCGCATCTGCAATTCTTCACGAATCACAGATGCAGGGTCTTCTTTCTTATCCACAACGGTCAGCAAGAATGCCTTTACTTCTTTTTCTTGCCCAGATAGGCCTCCTTGATGGACTCATCCACCAGCAGCTCTGCGCCGGTACCGGTCTTGGTAATAACACCCGTTTCCAGCACATAGGCCAGATCTGCCGTTTTCAGCGCCATGTTGGCATTCTGCTCAATGAGCAGCACCGTCACGCCCTCCTTGTTGATGGTACGGATGATCTCAAAGATCTCCTGCACCACGATGGGGGCAAGGCCCAGCGACGGCTCATCCATCATCAGTACCTTGGGACGGCTCATCAGCGCCCGCCCCACGGCCAGCATCTGCTGCTCACCGCCGGAGAGCGTACCGGCCATCTGCCAGCTGCGCTCCTCCAGCCGGGGGAACAGATGATACACCCACTGGATATCCTTCTCCACGCCCGCCTTATCCTTGCGCAGGTAAGCGCCGATCTTCAAATTCTCCAGCACCGTCATGTCGGCAAACACGCGGCGTCCCTCCGGCACCTGTGCCACGCCCAGCTCCAGAATTTTGTTGATGGGCTTGCCCAGCAGCTCCTCGTCGTTATAAGTAATACTTCCGCTGTCGGCCTTTACAAGGCCGGAAATGGTGCGCAGCAAGGTGGACTTACCGGCGCCGTTGGCACCGATCAAGGTGACGATCTTTCCATCCGGCACTTCCAGATCTACGCCGCGCAGGGCCCGGATGCCGCCATAGGATACATGCAGGTCTTTAATCTTCAGCATCTTCAACTACCCCCAGATATGCGTCGATCACGCGCTCGTTGTTTTGGATTTCTGCCGGCACGCCGCTGGCGATCAGCTCGCCGAAGTCCAGCACATAGATACGGTCGGAAATATCCATGACCAGATCCATGTGATGCTCAATGAGCAGGATGGTCATGTGGAATTTCTCCCGGATCTCGCCGATGAACTGCGTCAGCTCCAGCGTCTCCTGCGGGTTCATGCCGGCTGCCGGCTCATCCAGCAGAAGGAGTTTCGGCTCGGTCGCCAGCGCACGGGCGATCTCCAGCCGCCGCTGCTTACCGTAGGGCAAGGATGTGGCCAGTTCGTCCTTCACATCCTCCAGACCCACGATCTTCAAAAGCTCCAGCACCTCGGCGCGCTGTGCCGCCTCCTCCTTGTGATTAAGGCGGAAGGTCGCACTGAAAAGATTGCTGGTGCGGCGCATATGCTTGGCAATCAGCACATTGTCAAAAACGGTCTGGCTCTTCCAGAGGCGAATGTTCTGGAATGTGCGGGCCATGCCGCGCTGGGTAATCTTATCGGGCGTCGGGGCCAGCACCTTCTTGTCGGTATACATCTCCCCGTTCTTGCCCTTATATAGCTTCTTCATCTTGCCCTGCGGATGGTTGCACACAATGGGCTCGCCGCAGAAGCTGACCATACCGTTGGTCGGCGCATACACGCCGGTGATCACGTTGAACGCCGTGGTCTTACCAGCACCGTTGGGGCCGATCAAGGCTACGATCTCGCCCTCGTTGACCTCCATAGAGAGGTTATCCACAGCCACCACGCCGCCAAACTGCATCGTGGCGTTTTCCACTTTCAAAATATTGTTGCTCATTTTGCGGCCTCCTTCTTCTTAGCCTTGCGGGGCCGTTTTTTCAGCAGATCCGGCAGTTCCTTGTCGCCCATAATGCCCTTGCGGAAGAAGAGCACCACCACCATGATGAGGACGGAAACCACTGCCATGCGGAAACCGTTCTTAAAGATGCCGGGTGCGACGATCCCCATGAACTCGCCGGAGTCCAGACCGCGCAGCAGCCACTCCACACCGGCCACATAAACAAAACTGGTGAGTACGGAACCGGTAATGGAGCCGATACCGCCGATCACTACGATCAGCAAGATCTCATACGTCATGGAGCTGCGGAAGCTCAGCGCCTGCACAGCGCCCATGTACATCGCCAGCATACCGCCGCCGATGCCGGCAAAGAAGGAGCTGATGACGAACGCCATGCGCTTATGCTTGGCAAGGTTGATGCCCATGGCCTGCGCCGCCACTTCATCATCGCGGATGGCCATAAAGGCACGGCCGTAGGTGGAGTTCACCAGCAGAACGATCACTGCCACAAAGAGTCCAATGATGATCACATAGGCCGTCGCTGTCTTGAACTCAGGATAGCTCTTCAAAAGGTTGGAGCTGTTGGTGAGGGGGCCCAGCTTATCCCACTGCACGAAAGCACGGAGGATCTCGGCAAAGCCCAAGGTCGCAATGGCCAGATAGTCACTCTTCAGACGCAGCACAGGAAGACCGATCAAAAACGCCAGCAGCGCCGCCACCAGACCGCCCAGAATCAACGTCAGCAGCATGCCGACCGTGCCGCCGACGCTCTCGCCCATGAGGCCGGAAAAGAATTCCGGGATGGAGAACTGTACGAGGCCGCCGTCAAAGTACTGATACACCGTGGCACGCAGACTCACAGGAATGGACAAAATGGCGTAGGTATAGGCGCCCAGCAGCATAAAGCCCGCCTGGCCCAGAGAGAAAAGGCCGGTAAAGCCGTTCAGCAGGTTCATGGATACCGCTACCAGAGAGTACACCGCCGCCTTTTTTACGACCTTGATAACAATGTGGTAGCTGGGGAATGCGGCGTCCAGTGCAATGGCTCCGATCAATACGATCAAGAGCACGGAGGCAACCAGAATGGTTTGTTTCTTTTTCAAATTCATATCCGTCCCCCCTTACACCTTGTCGGTGACCTTTTCGCCGAACAGGCCCGTGGGCTTCACGCACAGCACCACGATCAGCAGGGCGAAGGTAAAGGCATCGGAGAAGGTGGTATAGCCCAGATACTTGATGAACTCCTCGCAAATACCAATGATGAATGCGCCCACCACAGCGCCGGGAATGGAGCCGATGCCGCCGAACACCGCCGCCACGAACGCCTTCAAACCGGGCATTGCGCCGGAAGTCACGCTCACAGAGGGATAGTTGGTGAAGTACAGCATGGCGCCCACTGCCGCCAGGAAAGAACCCACCACAAAGGTGGCGGAGATCACGCGGTTGATCTTGATACCCATGAGCTGTGCCGTCTCAAAGTCACGGGAGGCAGCACGCATAGCCATACCGATCTTTGTCTTTTTAATGAGGTACACCAGCCCAATCACCAGCAAAATGGTGAGGGCCGGGGTCACCAGTGTCACCCGCTTTGTAGACGCGCCGAACACCTCAACGCTGTCGGATATCCAGGGGATGGGATTCACCACCGCCTGCGCCAGACCACCGGTAAGGTAGAAGGCCAAATTCTGGATGAGATAGCTCACACCGATGGCGGAGATCATCAGAGACATACGGGGCGCCGAGCGCAAAGGCTTGTAGGCCACCCGCTCGATCACAAAGCCCAGCGCCACGGTGCATACCAGCACCAGCGGGATCGCCAGATACATGGGCATGGACGAACTGGCGTAGACCATGATCAAGCCAGCCACCATAAAGACATCACCGTGGGCAAAGTTGATAAGACGCAGAATGCCGTACACCAGCGTATAGCCGATGGCGATCAGCGCATACTGACCGCCCGCCGAGATGCCGTTGATGATATAAGGGATAACTCCTTGCATAGAAAAACCTCCTTCGGTTGACCGCCCGGACAAGGACGGAGACAGAGTGACATCTGCTTTCGCCCAGTGCCGTCCATGCGGCCAAAGGCGAAAGGAGACGACTCTCCAAAGTGAAAACTTGGCGGGGATGTTTTCCCCGCCAAGTTGTATGCTTTCGGGTCTATTGTGCTCAGCCGACCTGCTGGATCTTCACGAAGTCCCAGGCACCGGTCTCGGGGTTGGCCTGCTTGATGACAGCCATATCGCGGACTGCATCGCCCTCTGCGCCAAAGACCACCTTGCCGCAGACACCCTCATGTGTGACATCGGGCAGGACCTCCAGAACCTTGGCCGGATCGGTGGTACCGGCCTTCTTCAGCGCTTCCAGTGCCACGAAGTAAGCATCATAACCCATAACGGTGACGGCAGAAACCTGATCGTTGCCGCCGTTATTGGCCTTCGCATCGGCGTCGGAGTTGATCCACTCCTTGATACCGGCGTCGAACTCGGCATCGGCGCCCTCCTGATAGAAGGTGGTCACCGCCACGGTAACATCCTTGCCCACGGTTGCCTCTGCCACCTTGTTGCTGTCCCAGGTATCGGAGCCCAGGATCACGCCCTCGTAGCCCTGGGAAGCCGCAGCCTCAATGATGAGCTGGGCATAGTTGATGGACACAGGAGCAAAAATGACACCGGCACCGGCATCCTTGGCGTTGTTGATGTAGGAAACGAAGTTGGCAGTACCCTCGGGGAAGTCCTCGGACTTGACGCTGCCGCCCAGCTTCTCAAAGGCAGGGGTAAAGAACTTGACCAGACCCTGATCGTAGTCGCTGCCCAGCATCGCCAGCGTATAGGCCTTGCTGACACCCAGACCGTCCTTGGCATAGCTGGCCAGTGCGGGGCCCTGGAAGGGGTCAGTGAAGCAGATGCGGAAGTAGGCGGGGTTGCCTGCGGTCACGATGGGGTTGGTGCAGGTGACGCCGATGGCAGCCACGTTGGCCTCATTAAAGACCTTGGCACCAGCCGCGGATACACCGGAGCCATAGGAGCCCAACACGATGGAAACTTTGCGGTTCACCAGCTCAGAGGCAGCGGAGGGGCCATTCTCTGCGGTGGTGCGGTTATCCACGATCTCCAGCTTCACCTGATAGGTCTCGCCGTTGATCTCCACGGTAGGCTGTACATAGTTTCCGTACTGCATACCCAGAATCTCCTGCTTGCCACCGGCTCCGTTATCGCCGGTCTGCGGCTCATATACACCAATTTTAACAACTTTCTCGCCGTTGTTACCGCCTTCGCTGCCGCCGCCACAGGCAACAAGGCTAAAGGCCATCAACATTGCGAGCATCAAAGCAATCAACTTTTTCATGGTTCTTCCTCCCATTACGATTTGAAGCGCCGCCGCTTCTTTGAATGAATGGATTTATTTTAGCGAACCTTGTGCACTTTGACAAGGTGGCAAAGTGCAATAACTTTTCCCCCGATTTTCCCACGCGAAAGTCATTTCTTCTCCGCGTCAACAAGCCATATGTCCTTATGTGAGAGACATATACTGAGAATTGCAGGCATTCCCGGCTACAATTCTCCTCCTATACCGGGCAGCAGCACGAGCCGCGCCCCTCTCTTTTCCGTGTAACCGTGAAAATTGCGCCTTATTTTTTCTCAGTTTCCGAAAAAGCAGTCACTTCCACCAATTTCATTGTCAATTTTTTGACTTTTCCGCTCTCCGTTGCCGTTTTGTCTTCCCCTCGAAAACATTTGTTGTCGTTATAATGCACAATCCCACAGACACACCGCGGTGAAAAATTTGAGCTTTTTTCTTTTCCCCGCTCCCCCATCATCGCAGCGCGCAAAAAAACAGCCGAAAGACGAGCTCTCTCGAGCCTCTTTCGGCTGTTTTAACACTCATGTGCAGAAAAGGCGATCACTCACCATCTTTTTCCTCGGCAAATACCTTTTCAAATTCTTCGCCGCTCATAACCTCGTTGGCCAGCAGGTACTCCGCCACCTGCACCAGCTGAGGCCGGTTTTCCTCCAGGATAGAGGTGGCGCGCTCGTAGGCCGCATCAATGATCCGGCGGATCTCGCCGTCCATCTCCGCCGCCGTCTCCTCGGAGTAGGGACGGGTCTGGGTCATGGACTTGCCGATAAACACCTCGTCGTGTCCGGTGTCGAACGCCACGTTGCCCAGCCGCTCACTCATGCCGTAGGTGCCCACCATCTTGCGGGCCATGGCAGTAGCGCGCTGGATGTCGTTGGATGCGCCTGTGGAGATATCCTCCAGCATCAGCGCCTCCGCCGCACGACCGCCCAGCAGTGTAACAATCTGCTCCTCCATGTAGCGCTTGGAGAGATAGGAGCGATCCTCCTCCGGCAGGTAGATGGTCATGCCGCCGGCCTGTCCGCGGGGAATAATGGTGATCTGATGCACCGCCTCATGCTCCGGCAGCGCATGGGTCACAATGGCGTGACCTGCCTCGTGGTAGGCAGTGAGCCGACGCTCATGCTGCGGCACAACACGGCTGCGCTTCTCGGGGCCGGCGATCACCTTGATGACTGCCTCGTCCACATCGCCCATGGTAATGGCGGTGCGGTCATTCCGTCCTGCCAGCAGCGCCGCTTCATTGAGAAGATTCTCCAGATCCGCGCCGGTGAACCCGGCAGTGCTGCGGGCAATCTTAGCAAGGTCCACATCCTCCGCCAGCGGCTTATGCCGTGCGTGAATTTTCAAGATCTCCTCGCGGCCGCGAATGTCCGGCAGTCCCACATAGATCTGACGGTCAAAACGGCCGGGACGCAGCAGCGCCGGATCAAGAATATCCACGCGGTTGGTGGCGGCCATGACCACCACACCCTCGTTGCTGCCAAAACCGTCCATTTCCACCAGCAGCTGATTCAGCGTCTGCTCACGCTCATCGTGTCCGCCGCCCAGACCGCTTCCGCGCTGACGTCCCACGGCGTCGATCTCATCGATAAAGATAATGGCGGGGCCATCTTTCTTCGCCTGGGCAAAGAGGTCACGGACACGGCTGGCGCCGACGCCCACATACATCTCCACAAAGTCAGAGCCGGAGATGGAGAGGAAGCGCACACCGGCCTCGCCCGCCACAGCCTTCGCCAGCAGCGTTTTACCGGTACCGGGAGGGCCCACCAGCAGCACGCCCTTGGGAATATGGGCGCCCAGCTGCAAATACTTCTCCGGATCGCGGAGGAACTCCACGATCTCCTGCAGCTCCTCCTTTTCCTCATCGGCGCCTGCCACATCCTGGAAGGTCTTGTTACTGCCAATCCCCTCCTGGGTTCGGGCCTCGCCGAATTTCGCCATTCGATCCTGTTGCTGCATCGCGCCGCCGCCCATGCGGTTCATTACGCCCATCAGCAAGAAGAAGCACAGGAAGATCACCACATAAGGCAGCAGAGTCTGCAGCCAGTTGGTGGAGTGATCCGCGTAGTAGTCGTAATTCTTAATGATACCGGCCTCTGCCTGCTCCTTGACCAGACCATCCAGATCGTTATAGAAAAGGTCAAAATCATAGATGTTGCAGGCCGTGGTACTGCCATCCTTCAGCTTGGCGGTAAGTCTGGTGTTGGAGATCGAAAATTCCTCCACCTTTTCCTGCTCAAAGAGCTGACGCAGCTCATAATAGCTCACATCGTTCCCCTTACCCATATTGCCAAAGAGGTTGATAGCCACAAAGACCAGCAGCAAAATCACCAGGATCATGCCGGGCCCGATTCTCCGTCTTTCATTCACTTTTCTCTCTCCTCCTTATCCGTGCATGGTGCGCACACCGCGCCAGTGCATCTCTTCGTCACCCTCCTTGGCCGGCAGAGCCGAAATCACCACCATGGTCTTGGCCTGCACCTCCTCCACCGGGATGTAAGGTGAACTAAAGCGGCGACTGTCCAGAGAATTCTCCCGGTTGTCGCCCATGACGAAAATGCAGCCCTCCGGCACCTGATACATTTCCTGATTGCCGCTGACAGTGATCCCCTGCGCCGGAAGATACGGCTCCTCGATCCGCTGTCCGTCAATGTAGACATAGCCATTTTGGAAGGTGATCTTCTCCCCCGGCAAGCCGATCACCCGCTTGACCAGCAGCTTATCCATCTCCTGATCCCAGAAGGTAACCACATCGCCCCGCTCGGGCTCCGGGTCTCCCACCAGATAAGGCAGGCGCAGCGAGATAAGAAGTGACCTTTCCGGGATCGTGGCTTTCATAGAGCCGCTGGGCACCCAAGCCAACTGCAGCACAAATCGAAATAGCACAACCACCACCAGTGCTGTCACCAGCAGAGAGCCGCAGTCACGCCAGAAGCTCCGCTCCTTTTCCGCCTGCGCCAGCCGCTTTCCCTTATAGCGTGCGCCGTTCTCTCGCATTTCCTACCGTCCTTCCTCGTCTTTGAAAATGGGGATAAAGGGCAGATGCGCTGCCCCTTATCCCTGCTTTTTTCCTTACTTACTGTAAACCTCCGGCTTCAGCACGCCGATATAGGGCACATTGCGGTACTGCTGGGCATAGTCCAGACCGTAACCCACTACGAACTCATCCGGCACCTCAAAACCGGCCAGATCTGCCGTGATGGCCTTCTCGCGGCGAGAGGGCTTATCCAGCAGCGTCACAATGGTGATGGAAGCTGCACCCTTGCTCAAAAGGTACTTCTTCAAGAACGCCAGCGTATTGCCGGAGTCCAGAATATCCTCCACCACGATGATATGGCGATTGGTAATATCGCGCTGCAGGTCCCGGGTGATCTGCACCACGCCGGAGCTCTTCACACCGTTATTATAGGAGGACAGGCCGATAAATTCCAGCTCGCTTTTCAGCTGGGTTGCCCGCACCAGATCCGCCATAAAAATGAAGCAGCCATTCAAAACACCCACAAAGAGCGGGTTCTTGTCAGCAAACTTATCGTACAGTTCATCTCCCATCGCCTGTACGCGCGCCTTTATCTCTTCTTCGGTATAGAGTACCTTCAGGATATCCTGATCCATATTGCTCTTTGCCATTGTCTGTATCCTCCGTCACTTTTCTTTATTTCTTTCTATATAAGGTAATTTCCACCCAGCTGCCGATGCCGCCGGGCATAAAATCCACATCCGTTCCCAGACCCCAAACAGCAGCAAGACGATCATCCACCCGAAAGGCCGGCGTCTGCCGCCGCACCTCCGGCGGGACACCCCGCTCGCTCAAAAGCCGCTTCACACTGCGGCTGCCCCGACTGCCCGGCAGCGTCAAGCGCTGACGATCCGGGCACGGAACAACCACCAAAGACTGGTTTATCATATCACATTTCAGTAAAATTGCATCCTTTTTTTGTAGGATTTCCCCGCTGTTTTTGATTTCCACCCGGATATACCACGGTCCCCAGCGGTTTTCGCCCACAGAAAGAGGCTTGCCTTCCGGCAATTCCGGCTCCAGCACCATCAGCTGCAACCGCCCTTGGCGGCACACAGCAGCAGCGCCGCCGGGCAAACTCACCATGCCGCCGCGCCCTGCCAATGCCAGTGCCACCACCGCCTCCACATGGGCGGCGGTCATATCCTTTTTGCCCACTGCCAACCGATCCAGCAGCAGCCGCACCATTCGGGGGCGCAGTACCTCCGGCGCACGGCGCAGCGCAGCACAGTCCAGTTCCGTCCCCTCCGGGGGCAGATACTCCGCCGCCAGTTCATTGAGGAAACGATCCTCCCGCCCCACGATGGCAGCGGCGCGGGCGATGTTGCAGCGCATGGCCGGATGGATCTTCTCCAGCTCCGGCATCACATTTTTCCGCAGCCGATTGCGTGCAAACGCCACGGACTCGTTGGTCTCATCCTCCACATGGTCTAATCCATGTTGGACAAGATATGCCTCGATCTCCTCACGGCCGGTATCCAGCAATGGACGGATCAGCCGTCCCCGTACCGCTGGGATTCCCCGCAGCCCCTCCGGGCCTGTGCCGCGCAGAAGATTCAAAAGCACTGTCTCCGCCTGGTCGTCCTGATGGTGAGCCGTGGCAATGCGCTCCGCGCCAATCCGGTCGGCCACCTCATCTAAATAAGCATAGCGCAGGATCCGTCCTGTTTCCTCCACGCCGAGGCCCCGCTGCCGCGCAATCCCGTACACATCTCCGGTTCCCACATAGAACGGGACTTCCAGCGAGCGGCACAGTTCGGCCACAAAATCCTGATCCCGCTGGGCCGTAGGGCGCATCTGATGGTTATAGTGGGCTGCCGCCACGGTAAAGCCGCACTTCTCCCGCAGTGAGCAGAGGTAGTGCAGCAGGCACACTGAATCCCGCCCGCCGGACACGGCACACAGGATGGTGCCGCCGCGCCGGGGCAGCATATTCCATTGTTCCATCCACGGTAATAGATCCATCGGCGCTTCCCTTTATCTCCGAGGACTTATTCGTCCTCGCCGTAGCGGTTTTCCAACGTGCCGAAGGTGGTGTAGTCCGGCATCCACCGCAGCTCCACCTTACCCGTCTCACCATGACGGTTCTTCGCCACGATACACTCGGCAATATTCCGCTTTTCCGAATCCTCATTATAATAGTCGTCACGATAGATAAACATGACGATATCGGCATCCTGCTCGATAGAGCCGGACTCACGCAGGTCGGACAGCATGGGCCGCTTATCCTCGCGCTTTTCGTTGGCACGGGACAGCTGGCTCAGGCACAGCACCGGCACCTGCAGCTCTTTGGCCATGATTTTCAGCATACGGGAGATGTCCGACACCGCCTGCTGGCGGTTTTCGCCGCTGTATCCCTTACCCCCGGCAGAAGTCATCAACTGCAGATAGTCGATGACCACCAGCCCCAGATTATCAAGACGTCGGCATTTGGCGTTCATATCCGCCACCGACAAAAGGGGGTTATCGTCGATTCGGATATCCACACGGCTCAGTGTAGAGGCTGCCTCGGCGATCTTCACCCAGTCGCTCTCCCGCAGATTGCCGGTGACCATCCGGGTATTTTCGATGAGTCCCTCGCTGGAGAGAATACGGGTCACCAGCTGGTCCCGAGACATTTCCAGAGAGAAGATGGCCACGGTCTTGTTGGACTCCTTGGCGGCATTGAGGGCGATATTCAGCGCAAGGCTGGTCTTACCCATACCGGGACGGGCTGCCAGCAGCAGAAGGTCTGACTTGTTCAGGCCGTTGATCTTGCCGTCGATGGCGCTCAAGCCGGTGGAGAGGCCGGGCAGCGTATTGCCGCCGGAAGCACTCAGCTCCGCAAGGCGATCTACCACCTCCTGCAAAACCATGCTGATGGAGACCATGTTCTGGGAGCTGCGCCCGCGGCGCACAGCGTAGATCTTCTGTTCCGCCGTCTCCAGCAGCTCCGCCGCCGTGCCGCTTCCCTCCTGCACCAAGGCCGTAATGTCGGCGGCAGCCGCAGCCACAGCGCGCATCAGCGACTTCTCCTGCACCATCTTCACATACTCCATCACGTTGGCCGTGGTAGGAGTCAGTTCCATGATCTGGACAAGATAGTCGCGGGTATTGTCCTTACAAAGGCCGTTTTTCTCCATCTCACCC
This sequence comes from Oscillospiraceae bacterium, assembly GCA_020025345.1. Taxonomy (GTDB): domain Bacteria; phylum Bacillota; class Clostridia; order Oscillospirales; family Oscillospiraceae; genus Vescimonas. Next base: position 14,518 of record JAHHSH010000034.1, read on the forward strand.
ACCACGGTCAAGCCGTCGATGGGCTTAGAGTAGATGAACATGGAATAGATCGTCTCAAAGATCTCCCGATTTTGCCGCAAATAGAAATCATCCGGCTGCAGCTGGTCCATCACGTCCTTGATGCAGCTGGCATCAATGAGCATAGAACCCAGCACCGCCTGCTCCGCCTGCGGCGAATGGGGCATCTGCCGCAGCAGCAGTTCATCCATAGATCATCCCTCCTAATCGCAAAGGCACACCGCCGCAGAGCGGCACACCGAAATTCTTCCCGTCAGTTCTCCTCGACCACCATCACGTTCACCGTGCCGCTGATCTCAAATCCCAGCTTGGCCTTGACCTGATAGCCGCCAAAGGCCTTGATGGGCTCGGCGAGGACCAGCTTCTTGCTGTCGATGTCCAGGCCGAACTGCTCCTTGAGCGCCCCGGAGATCTCCTTGCCGGTGACGGCGCCAAACAGCTTGCCGCCGTTGCCGCCCTTGGCAGAAATCTTCACCTGTGCGTCCTTCAGCTTCTTGGCGATGTCCTCGGCAGCCGCCTTGGCCTCGGCGTCAGCCTTGGCCTTGGCCTTGGCCTGCAGCTTCATGGTGTTCATGGCGTCCGGGGTAGCGATCACAGCGGCCTTCTGAGGCAGCAGGAAGTTGCGGGCGTAACCCTCAGCCACTTCAATGAGCTGGCCCTTCTTACCCTTGCCGCGAATGTCCTTTTGCAAAATAACTTTCATTGTATGTTCCTCCTAAATAGATCAATCTTCAAAATATTCGTCGATGGCAGCCTCCAGCTTCGACTCCATCTCCTCCACCGTGCAATCCGGCAGCATACCGCCGGCCGTGGAGGAATTTCCGCCGCCGCCCAGCTCTTCCACAATGACCTGCACGTTAATCTCGCCCAGCGAACGGGCAGAGATATACGCACCATCTTCCTTCTTATAGAGCACAAAGGAGGCCTGCACCCCCTTGAGCGTCAGCAGCTCATCGGAGGCCTTGGCGGCGGTAACACGGTCACACTCCTCATCCAGTGCCACAATGGCGATGGTCTCCCGGTAGAGGCGCGCCCGGCGAATGATGTCATAGCGGGCAATGGTAGACTCCAGATCACTCTGGAACATCCGCTGTACATCCGCCGTATCAGCGCCGGTGCGCCGCAGATAGGCCGCCGCCTCAAAGGTACGCCCGCCGGTGCGGTTGGTAAAGTTCTTAGTATCCAGCACAATGCCCGCCAGCATGGCCTCCGCCTCAGCGCGCAGGAGATCTCCCGGCTCGATGAGGTACTGCAGCAGCTCCGTCACCAGTTCACAGGTGGAGGAGGCGTAGGGCTCGTGGTAGTTGAGCGCCATCTTCTCGATGTAGCTGCTGCCGCGGCGGTGATGATCGATCACAGCCACGCTCCGGCAGGCATCCAGCAGTTCCTCGGACTCTACACTGCCCGGTCGGTTGGTATCCACCACCACCAGCAGCGTATCGGGCTGGGCGCGTAGAAAGGCTTCGCTGCCGGTAATGAACACATCTTCGTACTCCGGCAGATCCCACAGCTTGCGCAGCACCGGATGAACAGCGTTATTCTCCGTATCCATAACGATCTTTGCCTGCTTGCCCAGTTTTCGGGCAATGACACAAATGCCCACCGCGGCACCCAGGCTGTCCATGTCGGCATACTTATGTCCCATGGCATAGACCTGATCGGCCTCGTGGATCAGTTCGCCCAGGGCATTGGCCATGACGCGGGACTTCACCTTCGTGCGCTTTTCCGTGGTCTTGGAGCGGCCGCCGTAGAAATCAAAATTCTGGTGATCCTTCACCACCGCCTGATCGCCGCCGCGGGAAAGTGCCATCTCCAGCGCCAGCGACGCATTTTTGAAGAGGGCATCGTAGCTCTCGGCGTCGCGCCCGATACCGATGGACAGCGTTGCTGCCACGCCCTCGCCCGCCACGACCTCGCGCGCCTGATCCAAAAGATCGAACTTTCGCTCGGCATAGCCGGGGAAACTGCGCTCCTCAAAGAGGAACAGATAACGGTCACGGTCATATTTCAGCAGCAGTCCGCCGGAATCGGCCACCCACTGACCGATCTTCTCCTCCAGCGCCGCCAGCACCGCCGAACGCTTGCTCTCCGGGCAGGCCTTCATCAGATCTTCGTAGTTGTCCACCATGAGAATTCCCACCACCGGCTGGGTGTCCTCCAACCGATGCCGCATCTCCTCTGTCTCCGTCACATCCATCCAATAAGTGGTGGCCAATGCGCCGGTCGCCCCGGAGATTTCCTCGGAGTGGCCCACGATACCGAAAACCTGATATTTCCGGTCATTCCACACTACCAGCTCCGGGCACTCGCGCTTGCCCTCCAGCAGCCAGTGGGTAGAGAACTCCGGGACCACGCTCTCCAGCTTGGACTCAAATAGTTTCTCATCCAGTCCCGTCAGCTGCAAAAAGCCGTCATTGCTCCACAGCACATCACCGCTGTAGACATCAAAGACCATCATGGGAAGCGGGACATAGAGCAGATTGCTTGCCTGCGCCGAATCTCTGCCGCCGACAAAGCGATCCATATACTGGCGCACCGACTGCTGGGCGACATGCTCCGTGCGGCGTCCCCACAGGAACACCAGCACCGCCACCAATCCCTCTGCAATGGCCAGCATCGGCTCAAAGGGAATCGCCGCAACGGCAAACAGCACCAGACACATTACATATAGGGTCTGATTCGTCTTAAAAAGGCGATTGATTTTCTTATTCACAAAGATCCCTCCTTGATAGGAGCACAAACTCTTCCTATTTTACTTATTTTATAATGTTTAAGCATACCATAGTTTCTTTCATTTCTCAAGCAATTTTCCGCATCTCACGCCGCCGCGCGAAAAAAGGCGAACGGAAAAGTCTGTACAAGCGGCAAAAAATATGCTATACTCATAGAAAATCACGGTTTTCCGTGTTGATTTGTATGCTTCGCACTTCCGAAAGCGGTTCGGAATGCGACCAAATATAGGGGACTTTCCCCCACCCAATTACATACACGACAAAAAGACGGATTTTTCCCATCGGAAGCAGCGATGCAGGGCTGCGCCGCGGTGCGGGACGTCTCTACTTTTGCTGCGCCGTTTTGGTACAGCTTTCTTGTCGTGCAACTTTTATGAACGATAAAGGAGAATTTTTCCATTATGGCAGAAAAACTGAAAATTATTCCTCTTGGCGGTCTCAATGAGATCGGCAAGAACATGACCGTTTACGAGTACGGCGGCGAGATCATCGTAGTGGACTGCGGCATGGCCTTTCCTGAGGACGATATGTACGGCATCGACTGCGTGATCCCGGATGTATCCTACCTCATTAAAAACCGCTCCCGGCTGCGTGGTCTTTTCATCACCCACGGCCACGAGGATCACATCGGCGCCATTCCCTACATCCTCAAGCAGGTCAATATGCCCATCTACTGCACCCGGCTCACAGCCGGTCTTATCAAGCTCAAGCTGCAAGAGCACGGTCTGGTAAACTCTACCAAGCTGGTGACGGTGGAGGCCGGGCAGACCATCAAGGCCGGTAAATTCCAGGTGGAATTTATCCACGTCAACCACTCCATCGCCGACTCCGTGGCCTTTGCCATCCACACCCGGATGGGCACTGTGATCCACACCGGCGACTTTAAGATCGACTCCACCCCCATCGACGGCGACGTGATCGATCTGGCCCGTCTGGGCGAACTGGGCAAGAAGGGCGTGCTGGCACTGCTGGCCGACTCCACCAACGTGGAGCGCCCCGGCTATACCCTCAGCGAGAGCGCTGTGGGCCAGACCTTCAAGCGCCAGTTCTCCAACTGTGACAAACGCATCATCGTCACCACCTTCGCCAGCAATGTCCACCGCATCCAGCAGGTGCTGGACGCCGCGGCAGCCTGCGGGCGGAAGGTGGCCGTCACCGGACGCAGCATGGAAAATATTATGAAGGTGTCCACTGAGCTGGGCTATATGAAGGTGCCTAAGGGCACGCTGATGGAGATCAACCGCATCAAGGGTCTCCCCCCCTCCCAGCAGGTCATCGTCACGACCGGTTCACAGGGCGAGGAGATGAGCGCTCTGTACCGTATGGCCTTCTCCACCCACAAGCAGATCGACATCGGCCCCACGGACAAGGTGATTATCTCCGCCAGTGCCATCCCCGGCAACGAGGTGACGGTGGGCCGCGTTATCAACGAGCTCTTCCGCAAGGGGGCCGACGTGGTCTATGACAAGGCGGATATGCTCCATGTCTCCGGCCACGCCTGCCAGGAGGAGCTGAAGATCATCCACGCACTGGTGCGTCCCCGGTTCTTCATCCCTCTCCACGGTGAGCAGCGCATGCTGCAAATCCACAAGAAGCTGGCCATGCAGATGGGCATGAAGCCCAATCATATCGTGGTCGCCGAGAACGGCGGCGTCATCGAGCTGACCACCAAGCACATCAAATGCGAGACCTCCGTCCCCGCCGGCGAGGTGTTTGTGGACGGCAGCGGTGTGGGCGACGTGGGCAGCGTGGTTCTCAATGACCGTCGCCTGCTGGCCGCCGACGGTATGGTCGTGGTGGTGCTCCCCATCTCCTCTCACGATCACCATCTCCTCTCCGAGCCGGAGATCGTCACCCGCGGCTTCGTGTATGTGAAGGAGTCCGAGGAGCTTTTGCAGGAACTGCGCACCATCGCCTACAACACGGTGGAAGATATGAGTGCCCGCAAGCGCAGAGACGACGGTGAAATCTGCCGCGCTGTGCGCTCCGCCATCAGCAGCTATCTCTACAAGAGCACCAAGCGCAGCCCCATGATCATCCCCATGGTCACGAAGCTGTAAAAGTGCGAAAAATCGTTATAAGCCCCGAACATTCCCTGTTCGGGGCTTGTTTTTGTTCTGTTTTTCTGATATAATGAGCCAACTTCATTTTCCACACGATGTAAGAAAGGAGTCCTGCCATGTTCCGTCTCACCTTTAAGCGGCAAGTTCTTCTCTGCCTGCTTGTAGCCGTTGTGGATATCATTCTGGCCCACGTCACCCAATTGGGGCTTTTCCACAACATCAGCTGGATTTTTTACGGAACCGTGTTCCTCATCCACCCCACTTGGCCTAAGAGTGTGGATTGGCAGGATCACACGAAGCTGAAGCGCGGTATCCGCATCGGTGCCGCCCTCTGCATCGCCATCGGGCTCATCACCAAATTCGGCATTTAATTGATATGAAAAAGAGGAGCGCATCTGATG